>JAYTMY010000305.1:0-15784 GCA_043748535.1 Lentisphaeraceae bacterium
CTTCGAGGCTGGCGCCGCGGATGGCTTCACCGCCGCCGAGGAAGACTTCGGCTTGATCGAGGCAGGCTTTGAAGATGCTTTCGACGCTGCGCTTGGCGGCGTCGCGGCGGGCCTCGATGGCGCGGCGGGCTTCTTTGCCTTCTTCGGTGCTGGGCGAGCCTTTTTCATCGAGGGTCTTCTGGCTGGCGCAGAATTCGGCGAGTTTGCCTTCGAGGGTGTCTTGCTGCTGTTTGGCGACGAAGACCGAGATGAGGGCGGAATCGGGACCGGCGCGTTTGGCTTCGGCGAGGACCGAGTCGCGAGTGGCGTCCCAGGCATCGCGCATCCAGAGGGTAAAGCCTTGGCGTTCTTCGGTGCTAGGTTCGCGCTGGCTGACGAAGGCGAAGCTTCGGCTTTCCTTGGTCTGGCCTTGTTTGAAGGACTTGGGGATACGGACTTCGATGAGGGAGGAGAAGAGGCGGACGCGTTCTTCTTGGAGCAGTCTGGCGCCGCTAGTGACGAGCTCGTTTTTATGGAGGTTGAAGCGGCTGTACCACTCCGAGCTTTCGCTGGTCTGGATGCGGTATTCGCCGTCGATCTGCATAATCAGGGCCTGATTCTCGAGCTGTTCGAGATGGCGGGGCATGACGCTGCGGAGGCTGGCGCATTCGGCGAAGGACTGGGCGGCGAGGTCGGCGAGGACATCGGCGGTGGCGCGGATATTGGGGCCGGCTTCGCCGGTGTGAAGCTTGTTGATGAGGAAGATGATCGAGGCGACGCGGCCTTGGAGCTGTTGATCGGGATCGGAAGAGGCTTTCAGCTTGGCGATCTTGTTAAACAGCTCGCGGTCGAGGATGCCGGTCTGGATGAAGTCATTTTCCTTTTGAGTGAAGAGGAAGTCGGCGGGAACGAGCCAGCCGAGTTCTTGATCGGCGGCGGTCTTGGCGGCTTCGAGGACGACTCGCAAGTGGGAGCGCAAGGCGGCCATGGTGCCGGTGCGGTCGGTGGCGTGCAGGCATTTTTCCCAGAAGCGGCGGCGGACCGGGAGGAGAGGGTAGTCGGCGACCCAGAAATTTTCGTCTTCGGGAACATGGGCGATGCGGCTACCGGCGAGCTGGCGGGAGATGTCGCCGGCGTGGCGCTGCATCAGGTCTTTGATGACCTTGACCTGATCGGGTTTCTTGGCGAGGACGATGCGCCGGACGACGGCATCGATATCCTGGTCGGAGAGCTGGGGTTGGAAGGGGAAGCGGCCGGTGAGTTTGGAGAGCATCGGGGTGCCGCTCATCGCGGTCTGGCCGGTGGCGATGAGAGTGAGGCGCCCTTGCAGTTTGGAGCAGAGAGTTTCGGCGATTTCCTGGACACGGAGGGCGCGGTCCTGGCTGTCGGCGATGAACTGTTGGGCTTCGTCGAGGACGAGGAGGGTGAAGGGGAAAGCCTTGCCGGTGGGATCGAGGGCATCTTTGAGGCGCTCGACCAATTCGTCGTTGGTGAGTTCGTTTTTGCGGGCGGGGAACTGTTCTTTCAAGATCGCCAGGACGGCTTTCGAGCTATCGGCGAGATCCGGTTTGGCGGCGAGCAAGGCATCGGCAAGATGGGTGGAGACATGGAGGTGGCTCAGTTCCGAAGCGAGTGACTTTCCTTTCGCCTGAAGGAAGCGGTCGACACTGGTCTCGATTTCTTCACGGCGAAGCCAGAGGCGGAAGCGAGCCTGGTGTTCGGATTCGGGGAGATCGAGCGACTTATAGACGAAGCCGAGGATAGTGGAGCGGACCTGATCATTACCCGACGAGAGCGTGCCACCCGCAGCGTGAAGGGGCGCCTTGTTGCGCTTGGCGGCAGCGCTGAGCTCCTTGAGCAAGGTCTGAACTGATTCAGGCAGATGGGCGAGTTCGCGGGCGCTGGCGCCATCGGCGAATTTATAATCGATCCAGAGGTAGCGGAGCATCTTGACCAGGTGCGATTTACCGGAGCCGAAGAAGCCGCTGATCCAAGTGGCCTTCTGGTCTTGACCGGCTTTGCCGGCATGAGCGATGAAGTTGCTGAGGATCTTATCCAGGCTCTTCTCGTATTGGCCTTCGCAGACGAAGTGCTCAATCTCGAAGCGCAAGGTGACTTCGTCGCTGTTCTCAATTTTGGCGACGCCCTCGTTGGCGAGGGAGAGATTATCCAGCGACTTCTGGAAAAGATCTTTGATCAGCATGGTGGGGGCTTCCTAGAGGAGTTCAAACGGTTTGTAGACAGATCGGCAGGGCGTGGTAATCCCAGCCATCGCGAGCACCGAGGAGGCGGTAATTGTTGTTTTGGTACTCGCCGGGGAAGAAAATGAGGAGGCGTCCGCGGATGTGAGTTTCGCAATTACGGATCACTTCCGAAAGGCGGCAGTAACCAAAGAGCTCGGTGATACCGGAGAGGGCGACGACATCCTCTGGGCCCGCGGCGCGGAGTTGAGCTTCGAGATGGCCGGCGAGGTGGGCGACCAGCTCCTTTTCCAGGCCTTCGATGAGCTCGGGCTCGGCAAAATAGGCGTCAGAATAACCGGTAGCGACGAGGAATCGCGAGATGGCGTGAGTCCAATCGAGGTGAAACCAGGCGTGGCCGCTGTTTTTGGTGCTGGTGGCGATGTTTTGCAGATGGAGGTGACGAAGGCTGCGTTCTTCCTCGCGCGGGTAGACCAGCATGATCACCTTCTGGGCACCGGCGAGGTCTTTTTTCCACGGTAGGGAGATATGAGTCTCGTAGGCCTGGACAAGCTGGGGCAATTGGCTCATGACAGGAGGCTCCGTTCAGCGGGATTGAGGAAGAAAGAGTAATCGAGATCGACCAAGCCGCCGGATTCCTTGTAGACCAGCAAGCCGCGTTGGGAAGCGATGTGCAGTTGGTTTTTGATCTGATCTTGACTGAGATCGAGAATTTTGGCCCACGGCGAGCGCAGGAGAAGCTCTGAGCGGTGGCCGCAAAGCCAGCCGAGGAAGAGGACATAAGCGACGGCGGCAAAGCCAGGCTTGACTTGAGCTCGGGTCTTGGAGGCTTTCCCGACGAGGTGGCCGGACTGGGTCCAGGAGCCGTTGAGGTTTTGGGCGATCGACTTGAGCGAAGCGTCGGAGTAGCGACCGGGGAAGACTGATTCGAGCAAGGAGCTGAGAGACTCCCTCTTCCAGGCTTGACCCGGCTTGAGCGCCAGGATGGGGGCGGCGGAGAGGCGAAGCAAGGGATCACGGGCCAAGGCCAGGCTGATGGCTAGGAGAGGGAGGTCGGCAGGATTTTCGCACTGGCAGAGGCGGAGGTAGCGGAAGACCGGCACTTGGGGATCGAAGGAGTAGAGGCTGCAGAGGTGGCCAAAGCTGATGCTGCGATTTTTGCTGGTGCTTTTGCCCAGCAGGTTCTCTTCGACTACGAGAGTGCGATAGGCGGATTGTGGAGCCTCTGGGGGAAGGGACTGAAGCAGAAGCTGCAGATCTTCCAACATGATGGTCCTGGCTGAATGCGCACCGTCCCGGCCAAGGTTGAAACCGAGTTGAGTCAGATGAGGTGGCAAGGTCCAAGATGTCATGAATATTTCCAAAGTTTCTTATAAGGTAGCACTGGAGGGCCCGCTTGGGGAGCGCGGCGAAGCGCGATTAGAGTGTGTTTCTCAGGTTTCATTCGGAACTTGCCAGGCCATCCGGGATCTCCCCCGAGGGCGCAGCGTCCTCCCTTGCTCACCAGGATAGATCCATGACTGCGACAAAATCGAGTCGCAGGTAGAGCCAAGGAGGCCTTTAATGCGATTTTTCACTCGGCTTGTCCACGCTCTCTTCGTCCCACATCTCCCGATAGGCGAGGACATGCGCGGCGCTGGCGTTCTGGTCGATGTCCCAGTAATAGCGACAGAGCTTCTTAAACAGGACGAGGCAGGATGCGTCGCAGGCGAAGCCGACAAGGCTGTCGAGGGTGTGCTCGATGTGCTGGATGTCACGACTTCGGGAGCGGATGATGTCGTCGACGATCGGCTCATAGGCACTCGCGGCCTGACGATAGATCCCGCTCAAGCTCGAGGCCAGGGCATGGAAGGGGGCGAGATCGAGATGAGGTTCTTCATCCGTGGCTTGTGACTGGGGTGCGGGTGTGGCGCTGCGCTTTTTGGCCACCTTCGCTTTGACTGTCTTAACGGTCTTGATTTGTTCGTCGCGGCGGATGGCCAGTGGTTCGTGGTCACCGATCTTGCCGGCGGGGTGCGCATCGACCAGCACGGAACGGCGGGCCTGTTCTTCGGTGGGGAGCTGTAGATATTGCCAGTGGCGAATGGCGACATGAGCCTCGAAGGAGACTTGAGCGTCTTCGTTAAGAAGCTGGCGTCCATGCGGTAGCGCTTCAAGCTGTTTGATCAGCTCCCGAGCCTGCTCGACTTCGTTGAGCTTCATGTGCATGGTGACGGGTTCCAGGCCAATGGCGAACTGCCCGCCCATAATGCGGGCGTACATGTGACAGGCCTTGCCGAGGATGGCGAGCTGGGTGTCATCGAGGGTGATTTGGATCATGGGATGTTCCTGGCAGGGGTGAGAGTGAATCAAGATACTCCGGGCGGTGGCGGCAACAAGAAGCCCTCAAGTCACCCTCTGCCGCACTCGCTACCGCAGGAAGATCAAGCTCAAAACGGACGATTGCTTACCCGGTAGCATTGTTGACACATTTCCCCGTTTTTGAGCACAAAAGTAAGGGCTGATAAAGCCGCTCGATAGCGCGTGTACGCACGTGATTTCCGGATCAAGCGATGGATCCGGCAACGCTTGAGCCCCCGGCATTGTGCCGGGGGCGACGGGGGCTCATGGAGGCTGGCAGTGTCCGCAAGCACGAAAAAGCCCCACCAGTTTCCCGGCGAGGCCACGCTCACAGACAATAGGAAGTAGTCGGACTTGCTCAAAAGCCTGTCATGCCAACACAAGCTCTTTCAAATCAACCTTCATCGAGCCGACCTTGAGGTAGCCGGGTGGACGAGGAAGCTCCACAGGGAATGGGATCGCGGGAGATGTCGACAAAGATGGTGGTGTCGTTGAGGACTTCGCGGACTTCGAGGATGCCTTGCAGCTGGTCGCGTATGCAGTCTTCACGCTCGGCGAGCGATTCGTAGACCAGGGCGTTGTTGGAGGTGTTGACCCAAGGTGTCCGGGTGTCCGGCGACTATCTATCTCCTTTATAATATCTGAATTCGTTTAAATTGTTGATTGTCAGCAATCTGAGATGAAGCTCAACGCGATCCCTTAGGTTTTTGGGGATTTAGGGGTCAGTATTGCCAGGGCTTGCTCAATCAATCTGTGGACTTCCTTGAGATCTTGAGATTTGAGGGCTTTGCTGAGCCATTTTTTGGCTGTGTGAGTGTCGGCTTCTGAAGGGGGGCCGACTTCGGCCTCGATGACGACTTCAACGGTCTTCTTTTTCTCTGTGGCTGCGGCGCTGAAAAAGTCCGGTAGCTTCTTCATGGCTTCGGCTTTGGCCTTGTCGGTGGCGTGATTGGCGTAGTGCTCCGTCATCCGCTGCGAGGCGTGGCCGACGATACCTTGCACCACAGCCAGGGGAATGCCCGCCTCAGCGGCGAGGTAGACGAAGGTGTGGCGGAGGGAGTGTAGATCTTTGAAGACATGAACGCGGCTGCGGCCTGCGACCTTCTTCTCCTTGGCAATGCCGAGCTTCTCTAGGACATCGCCGAAGTCACGGGACAACTTCGAGGGGTTGCGCTGGTATTGATCCGCAAGAGGTGGGCAGACAAAGAGTTTGAGGGCGGCAATCTCTTCTGCCGTCCGATCCGTTTTCTTGGGCTGGCCTACTTCCGTCCACTGTCGGAACGGCGGCAGTTCGGGCGGGTTCTTTTTCATCTCTTCAAGAAGTCGGCGCAAGGGCGGCATGATCGGGATGGAGACGGCTTTGCCGGTCTTGCTGGTCTTCTTGCGGATGAAGCCGACAGGGTCGCGCAAGTCCACTTCGGTCCACTCCAAAAGACAGGCGTCACCAGTGCGCAGGCCGGTGCAGGCGGCGATGACAACTAGGGCGCGAAGAGGCGTCGAGTCTTGAACGGCGTCGAGGATGGCGCGAAGCTCCTCAATTTCGAATGCGTCACGCTCTTCGGAGTCATTGGCGACCTTGGGCAAGTCGAAGGGGTTCTTGGTGATCTCGGCGGGCTCCATCGCAGCGGCAAAGATCGCCTTTAGGTTGATGTGGTAGGCGTTGCGGGTGCGAGCTGAGACGGCTTGTGAGCCTTTGCCGATGCGGGATTCACCGAAGCGGCCGGACTTGGTCAGCATGGCGAGATAGGCGGCGGCATGGCCCTTACTGACTTGGTCGAGGGTCTTGATACCTTGCTTCTCCGACCAAGCGGCGAAGTCGAGCCAGTAATTGGAGATTTGCCCTTCCTGTTTCTCCCCGCGTGATTGAGAGAGCCCAAGGTAATAGGTGAGAGCCCGTTTGAAGTCGAAGCGTTTCGAGGCCGCTATAGCTGCTTCAGTCTCGGCGGCGCTGCGTTCAGCCTCTGCTTCTGCCTCTTCGCTAGCTTCGTTGACGATGGCTCGGCGGCGTTCCTGCGTGTCCCAGGCTTTAGCCTTGCGCAGGTCAGTGCATCCAGTGGAGCGCTTGTATTGCCTGCCATCTTTCTCGAACTTGAGGTAGTAGAAGTCCGAACCTGCTTGCTTGAAGATGCCCATGTCCCGCCCCCTTTGTGTTGGTGCCCGTACTATGGTACGGGAACTAGTACGGGTCATGGCGGTGTGATAGGCCGTACTATGGAATGACAGCGAGCAACAGAAAAGCCCCTTGCATATCTGCAAGGGGCTCATTTACAACACTTAGAATGGTACGCCGATCCGGGTTCGAACCGGAAACCGTCCGCTTAGAAGGCGGATGCTCTATCCGATTGAGCTATCAGCGCAGAAGAGGGCGGAACTTAGAGGGCTAGGCGAGAAAAACAAGGGGGGATTGAAGCTCAATCCTCCTGACCGCCTTGGCGCGGAGTGAAACGCTGTTCCGGCGGCTGGCCGAGATAGGCAAAGTGATTGCGATAGAGCTGGACCAGACCGGGAATAGGAGTTTCGACGCGTGTCACCGGATCCATGACGCAGGTCTGGTTGAGCATGGACACCAGGGCGGCATCGAGATCAAAGCAGCGTTCGGCTTGGTTGAGCAGCCAGGGATTGGCGTGGGTCGCGGGGGATTTCGGCGCGAAGGTGGTGCAGGAATCTTCGCACTGCACATTCGAGGCGTGGTAGGTGCCGTAGACGCGGGCCAGGGCCATGGTCTCGTTTTTGTCGAAAGAAACCAAGGGGCGCAAAACCAGAAGGTCGGTGGCGCGGCCGATGGAGTCCATGTTCGGCAAGGTCTGGCTGGCGACCTGAGCCGCGGTTTCGCCGGTGACCAAGGCCCGTGCATGGAGGCGGGCGGCGAGGACGGTGGAGCAACGCAACATCAAACGGCGATAGAGCAGAGTGCGGAAGCGCTCGGGAGCTTCCGAATCGCGGATCATCTTCTGCGCCTCGGCCATGTTACAGGCGTGCAGGGCGCCGCTGCGTCCCTGCCAGGTGTCGAGGGTCTGGGCAATGCCGGCGATCTTGTCGAGTAATTCCGGCTTGGTGTAGGGGAAGGAGTGGAAGGTGATGTAGTCGACTGGGGCGCCGCGCTTCATGGTGCGGACACAGGCGACGGGGGAATCCAGTCCACCCGACAGCAGCGCCAAGACGCGATGGCTGCTGCCGACCGGCAGGCCGCCGTGCGCGGCGCAGACTTCGAAATAGATGTAGGCGATGTCCTCGCGCACTTCGACGTAAAGTGTGGTGTCGGCTTTTTCCAGGTCAAAATGGAAATCACGCTGTTTGCCGACCGATTCGGCAATCGCGATCTCCAATTCACGCGACGAGTAGGGGAATTTCTTCCAGGCTCGGCGAGCTCGGACGCGGAAGCTCGAGCCCGCGGCCGTTTTTTCCAAGGCCGCAAGGGCGAGCTGAGTGGCCGTGGCAATAATGTCTTCGGCATTCGGCGCCATCATCACCGCCGGAGAAAAGCTCTCCAGTCCAAAGACCCTCGGCAGGCGCTCTCGCATGTGCTCCAACTCGGCCGCATCAAAAGCGGCGTTATCGCGACGGCGTAGCGCGTGACGACCTTGATCGATGAGGAAGCGCGGCTCGACGATCTGCGGCAAAGAATGCCGGATGTTGGCGCGGAAAATCTTTTCGAAATCGCCCCGGTTGTCGCCCTTGAGGCCGATTTCATTGTAACGGAGAATGATGCAGTTAAACGGGGACATGAGGCTTCCTTAGGCTTGTGAGGGCGCCAATGTAAGGCGCTTTCCGCTTGACGAAAGGGACCTAAGTAAGGAAGTTTAGTGTCAGAGCGCTTGCGCAGGTGACGCTTTCATCTTAGAATGGGGGCCAGCAAAATGCCAAGTCTGACAGGAATGACGTGTTCAAGCGCCTTCGCCAATTATTCAGTAAGTCTACCGCCCCCGTCGCTGGACCTGAATCTGATACTCACACCTACACGGTGCTGGAGTGTCCGGGCTGTGCTGCCGACATTCCCTATGATGAAGCCGTCGATGGCCTGAATTGGAAGAAGTGCCCGGCGTGTTCGCGTCCCAGTTTGATCCCCCGTCACCTCGGCCCCTTCATGCTCTACGCCATCGCCGGCGAAGGCGGCATGGGTCGAGTCTACAAGGCTTCTTGCGACCTTTATCCCGAAAAAGTCTACGCGGTCAAAATCCTCCCCGAAGAAAAACGCAACGATAAAAATTCGATCGAGATGCTGCGCCGTGAATCTGGCATAACCGCCCTCTTCAACGGCCACCCGAACTCGGTCACTGCGGTCGAATTTGACGTCCAAGACGACTGGGCCTACCTGGTGACCGAATACGTCGAGGGAGAAACCCTCGAAGCCCGCATCATCCGTCAACCCGACGGTCTGGATGAAGAGCTGGTCTTGAAGGACATGCTCGATCTCACCTCGCTGCTCGAATCGATCACCTCGCAAGGTTACCTCTTTCGCGACCTCAAGCCGCAAAACATCATCATCCGCCCCGATGGCCGCCCGGTTCTCCTCGACTACGGCATCTCTATGACGGCGGAAGAAGCCAATGCCATGGTGGATCTGAACTACATCGACGGCTCGCCGCACTATGTGCCGCCGGAACGCCTGATCGGCGAAATCGAAGACGCCCGCAGCGAGATCTACAGCCTCGGCATGGTGATGGTTCACGCCCTCACCGGCCGCCCCTATTTCCAGCTTAGCGGCAAGCAGGCCATCGCCGAAGCCCATGTCAACGCCCAACGCTTCTCGATGACCCTCATCGCTCCCGGCATCACCATGGAACTGGCGGAAGTCCTGGACCGGATGATCTGCCGCCGCAAAGAAGACCGCATCAGCTCTTTCACCGAGCTGCGCAAGGCCCTGCGCCAAGTCGCCACCATGACCCGCCGCGGCCCCTATTTCGAGACCACGACCCAGTTGATCCGCCTCGGCGACATCGCCGCTCTGCGCGCCGGCAAAAGCGGCAAGTCGCAGTTCCATGATAAACAGCGCGAAAAGACCCGCAAGCCGGGCGACAAATAAGATCGCTGTCGCTGACAAGCGCTATTGTGCCTTGTTCAACCCGCAAGTCACCTCATGCTCAATCCCGCTCAGAAAACCGTCGTCGATCACCGCCAGGGGCCGATCCTTGTCGTCGCCGGCGCCGGCACCGGCAAGACCCATACCCTCACCTCGCGCGTCGCCGCCTTGATCGAGGAAGGCGTCCCGGCTGAACGCATCCTGCTGCTCACCTTCACCCGCAAGGCCGCCGGCGAGATGATGGAACGCTGCGGCCAGCTCCTCGATTTCCCGCACGGCTGTCGCCCCGCTCTCGGCGGCGGCACCTTCCACGCCGCCGCCTTCGCCGACCTGAAACGCCTCGGCAAATTGCGCGATCTCTACGGCCTTTGCGACGAAGCTGAAGGCGGCAAGCAATTGACCAAGCTGCTCAATCTCCCCGAGTTCAAAGTCATCAAAGACTCCAAGCTCTCCCGCCGCCAACTCCTGCAAATCCTCTCCCTCGCCAAAAACACCTGCCAAGACCTCGCCGCCACGGTGAAGCAGTTCTTCTCCGCCCACATCAAGATCCTCGCCGAAATCGACGCTTTGCTCAGCCGTTTCGAAGCCGAGAAAAAGGCCCGTGGCATGATGGATTACGACGATATCCTGGTCGCCTGGCTCGCCCTGCTGCGCTCCGACGACGGCGACGCCTGCCGCAATGTCTACGACTATGTCTTGGTCGACGAATATCAGGACACCTCGCGCCTGCAGGTCGAGATCCTCCGCTCGCTGGTTTGCGGTCACCGCAACATCATGGCGGTCGGCGACGACTGCCAGAGCATCTACTCCTTCCGCGGCGCCCTCGCAGCGCAATTGAAGGAATTCCTCCTCGACTTCCCCGGCGCCCGCTGCGTCGCTCTCGAAGCCAACTACCGCAGCACCGAAGAGATCCTCGACTTCTCCAACCAGGTGATCGCCGAAGCCGCCGATGTGCTGCCCAAGGAATTGCGCTCCGCCCTCGGCCACAAAGGTCCTGAGCCCGACGTCTTCCGCGCCGAACGCCCCGGCGACGTCGCGCGACGCATCGCCGACGAGATCGAGAAGCAGCATCGTGCTGGCACGCCGCTGCTCTCCTACGCCATCCTCTTCCGCTCCTCGGCGCACGCCATCTCCCTCGAAATGGAGCTCAACCGCCGCCATCTCCCCTACCGCAAATTCGGCGGCCAGAAACTCACCGAAGCCGCCCACGTCAAGGACTTCCTCGCCTTGCTCCTGCTTCTGCATGCCGCCAGCGCCCCCGCCTGGGCCCTCGAACGCAGCATGAGCCTGCTCCCCGGCATCGGCGAGAAATCCGCCTCCCGTCTAGCTCAGAGCCTGAGCGAGGGAGAAGCCTGGGATAAGCTGAAATTCCCGGCCAAGGCCCAGCCCCTGGCGGCCCGCATCGGCGCTTTGCGGCGCCCGCAAGAGGATGAGGCAATGAACAAAGACGCGATCAAACTCGTCCTCGATGTCGCCGACATCATCCTGCGCGAAAATTACGACGACGCCGACGAACGCTTCGATGATCTCAAAACCATCGGCGAAAACCTGTCGCAATCGCCCTCATTGCGGATCTTCTGCACCGACATGGCTCTCGACTACGGCGACACGCCGGATCGCGACGACAAGGGGCCTTCAGACTATCTGACGCTGAGCACCATTCACTCCGCCAAAGGCAAGGAATGGGACGAGGTTCACATTTTAAATGTCGCGCAAGGCGCCATCCCGTCGATGACCTCCTTCGGCAACGCCGCCAAATATGAAGAGGAGCGCCGCCTTTTCTACGTCGCCATCACCCGCGCCCGCAAGCGCCTGCTTTTACACGTTCCCCGCGACGACGGCTTCGGCAATTTCCAGCGTCCTTCCGAGTTCATCGACACCCTCCTTGCCGGCAGCCGTCCCGCCCCGCGCCAAAACGACAGCCCGCCCGCCAACTACCGCACCTGGCAACCGGTGCCGACCAAGCCCAAGGCGCCGCCTCCCCGCAAGCCAGAGCCGGGGGATGATTATATTTACATCTACGAAGATTGAATGACATTTGACCACGAAAGACACGAAAGAAGATCGAGCTCAATGAAGCTCCTCACTGGGCTCGTCGGCATCCTGCCGGCTGAGCTGAGCTTACAGACCGTGCAAACACTCGACATGCTGGCGCAAGTGAGCCGCCTTGGTGGTGCCGATGACGACGGAGCTGACGCCTTCAATTCCTGAGAGGAATTTCCAGGTGTCGCGCAGCTTCTCATCGCGACTGGCCGCGTCATCGCCGATGTGGCCGGAAGCGAGGGCTTTTTTGACCAGGACGCCGCGTCCGAGCGAGGCGGCATAATCGGCCACGGCCAATTCGTCGCGGGCTTCGAGGTTGAGCATGATCATCGGCACGCCGCCGCGGCGCAGAGTTTCGAGGCCGCCATGGACGGTTTTGGTCGAGGCACCCCAGGCGCGGATCAGGCCGCGATCGCTGAGGCTGCTGAGCTCATCCATCAAGCCGGGGCTGTTGAGGACTTCGAGATCGTTGCCGTCGGAATGGAGAAGGAAGAGATCGAGATGATCGCGCTTCAAGCGGCGCAGGCTGCGTTCGCAGGAACGGCGGATCGCTTCCGGCGAGAAGTCGTAATGGCTCTTGTCGCCGTCGAATTCTTCGCCCGCTTTGGAGGTGCAGAGCCAGCCTTCCCAGCGGCCACCGAGAAGCTTGCCGAGACGCTCTTCACTGATGCCGTAGGCCGGCGCCGTGTCAATCAGATTGCAGCCGAGCTCGAGAGCAGCAGAAAGCAGATTCTCGACCTCGGCGTCGCTCGGTAGCTCGAAGGCGCCGCCGGGGTATTTGACGCTGCTGTTGCGGCCGATTTTCACGGTGCCGAGACTGATGAAGGGAAGCTCCAAGCCCGGAAGAACAAGGCGGCGGGGAATCATTGCTTACTCCTGATAGAAAATTTGAACCCGGCAACAAGAGGGCCTTCCGGGAAAATCACAAGTCACCGTTTCCGGAGAGCCAAATTCACCCTGATCCAGCTATGACCAAGGGGCGGCCCACAAGTTCCCGACGAGATCAGGATGATTGGAACGGAGCTCACCACAGAGGAAATGAATTCCTGCAGTTCCTCTGTGCCCTCTGTGTCTCTGTGGTAAAGATCTTCGCTTCTGTTATTCTCTCGTCCGTCGAGAAGCTGTTTCAGTCAGGAACAACGATGGAAAGTGGGTATCATAGCCCTCGCCCCCGAGAATCACTATCACTTAACTATCAAGGAGTGCCCATGTCCCTGAACCGCCGCAATTTCTTCCAGCTTTCTGGTGCCGCCGCCGGAGCTGCCGCAATCTCACCCGCCAGCTTGGCGCAGGAAGGCGCCGCCGCCCCCAAGAAACTCCGTCTCGCCGCCATCGGCGTCGGCGGCCAGGGACAAAGCGACCTGGGTCAATTGATGGGCCATAAATCGGTCGACCTCGTCGCCGTCTGCGATCCTGATCGCGGCTTGCGCGAAAAAGTCGCCAAGCAATACGCCAATCGCCATGACGGCGAGATCAAGACCTACGCCGACTACCGCAATCTCTTTGCCGAACTCGCCGATCAGATCGACGGCGTCATGATCTCCACCACCGACCACATGCACGCCCCGATCGGCCTGCTCGCGATGTCGCTGGGCAAACATGTCTACGGACAAAAACCTCTTGCCCGCACCATCGGCGAATGCCGCGCCATGACCGAGATGGCGGCAAAGATGAAAGTGATCACCCAGATGGGCATCCAGATCCACTCCTCTCAACCCTACCAGACCACCCGCAAGTGGATCCAGGAAGGCGTCATCGGCAAGATCAAGGCGATCCACTCCGGCATCGGCGGCAAACCCTGGGGCGGCCTCGTTCCCGACAAAGCCTCGAGCCCTGCTCCCGAGAACATGGACTGGGACCGCTATCTCGGCGTCGCCCACAATCTGCCTTGGCGCAGTGGCGATTACCACACCGGCAACTGGCGTAAATGGGTCGCCTTCGGCACCGGCATCCAAGGCGACATGGCCTGCCACGTCTTCGACCCGGTTTATATGGCCGTCGGCTTGACCAAGCCGAGCAGCGTCACCTCGCTCGGCCCCAAGCCCCCTGCGGAAGAATTCTTCGCCTTCGACTGCCACGTCAAATACAGCTTCCCCAAAACCGCCTTCTCCGATGGCGACATCGAAGTCCACTGGCGCAACGGCAATCTCAAGGCCCCCAAGGATCTTCACCCCGGCATTGAAGTCCCCGGCTCCGGCGCCTTGATCATCGGCGACAAAGGCGCCTTGTCGATCGTCCACTGCGGCCCAATGCCCACCGTCGTCGACGCCACCGGCAAGAAACTCGAAGCCAAGGATCTGCCGCCTCCCGCCGAAGGCAGCAACCACTACCACGACTGGGTCGACGCGGTCCTTGCCAACGACCAATCGAAAGCCACCGCGCCCTTCTCCTACGGCGGCCCGATGACCGAAGCCGTCCTCATGGGAGTCGTCCTCAACCGCTGGCCCGAGAAGGAATTCCAATGGAACGGCCCGGACTGCAAGTTCAGCGGCTCCGGCGCCGAAGTCGACGCCGCCAACGCCCTGATCTGGCCGAAATATCGCCAAGGCTGGAGCGCCCCCGGCATCCAAGCCTGAATCTGAGCTCAAAGAGCAACGCCGCCCGGTCAGCCGGGCGGCGTTTTTTTGTTGACCTTCCAGGAAACAAGTTGACGCTCGCCGGGGAGCCCCGTATACTCGCCATCCTAATCAACTAAAGGAAGCCCATGAAGCACATAAAAATCGGCTTATCACTGACCGCCGCGCTCGTGCTTGTGGGCGGCCTCGTCTATTGGGCATCTCAACGCGATGCCGCGCCGCAAAAAATCGACGACCCAGCCAAGCTCGTTCCAAGTCCCAAAGCTGAGGTCAAGCCCAAGGTGAAGCCAACTTCCCTGGCTGTCCCGCCCATCCCCACCATCTCTGCCGGCACCGGCACCGGTAAAGTCACCACCGACTTCGACAGCGGCGATGATCAAGGCCAAAGCGTCACCCTCCAGCCGGACGGCAAGATCCTGGTAGCGGGGTTCAGCAAAGGCGACTTCGCCTTGGTGCGCTACAACAGCGATGGCAGCCTCGACACCAGCTTTGATGGCGATGGCAAAGTCAGCACCGACATCGGGAGCGGTGACGATAGAGGCCACAGCGTCACCATCCAGGCGGACGGCAAGATCCTGGTGGCAGGTTCCAGCCACAACGGCAAAAACACCGACTTCGCTCTGGTGCGCTACAATAGCAATGGCAGCCTCGACACCAGCTTCGGCACTCCAGCAAGGCCAGCCGCCTCTTCGTCACCGACGCCGAACAAGCGGTGAACGCCCCAGGCGCTCTTCCTGCTGTACATCAACTTCTAAAGTAGTCTCACCGCAAGGTCCTCGCGGATTGAAGTCGGCAAGACCACCGGCGACTGGTATCATTTCGCCGAAATCAGCTATCAATGGGCCTTTGATGAGGACGCCAGCGATGCAGGTTTTTGGGGTATCGGTACGCTCTATAATTTTAGCAAGTATTTTGCTGCTGGCGTGGATTTTTACGAGGTTGTTCCGCTTGAGCAGCGAGATGCGTACATATTCGCCACGACGATTGGCGCAATCTCTAACTGGTCACTTAAAGCCAGTATTAGCGAATCTCTACGCGATGAAGATCAACCCGGACCTCATCCTCTTTGCCAATTCTATGTCGTGTGGAACTTCTGATTTCAGGTCGCTGTTCTTGCCGGTCGAAAGGCAACGAGCAGCAGCAGTGTGCTGGCCAGCCATTGCACCATGGTAATGAGCAAATACAGGCGGTGCCAACCGTAAAAATGTTCGTCATCATGGATTTGTCGACTGCTGAAGTCCAGCATTCCGGCGAGCTTTATGTGGATGAGAAAGAGCGTCAGTGTGGTCAGCAATGCGACCGTCCATGCAGCCCACGCGGTGCGGCTCAGCAGCGTTCCAGCCGCGAACAATTCCCAACCGATGAAAGCCAAAGCCGCTAGTCCAATCCAGTTGAGCTCGGTTGTGACAATTTCAGTAATGAAGCCTTGCTTGACTGTGCTATGCAGCACTTGATGCCCGATGAAAACAACGCGGCTGGCATAAAATGTGAAGCCACCCCACCACAGCGCGAGAAATAACAGTGCGAGTTGTCTAGGTCAAACCGGAATGATCCATTTTCCCCGTCCGGCGCTATTTACAACGCCGCCCCATTCTACCCCCATCTTGAGGATCCATCATGAGCAC
>JAYTMY010000306.1:0-5395 GCA_043748535.1 Lentisphaeraceae bacterium
TGCACACGCCAGTGATCCGGTGTCTCCGGTTTTACTCCCAGAATCCTTTCGTCCCAATGCTCCAAAACCTGCGTCGGCGACAGCTTGGTGCCGTCGCAGAAAGGAAGGACATGGCCGTGATTGGAGGGGATGTCGAAACTCATCAGGGCGAAGCCGCTGACCCGGAAGCGGGCGATTGTCAGATCGCGCAAGTAGCGCCGTTCGATGTCGTCCATCCACAGGCCCTCGGCCAGATGCCAATAGCAGTGAATCAGCGCCGGACGTTCCGGGCTGAGCTTACGGGTGTCGATGCGATTGGGGCGAGGCATGATCACTCTCCATCTGCCATTAGAATAGGCTAAATTACGAAATCAGCAATCAAAAAGATGTATCATCAGCCAATTTTATCAGTGGGTGCACCGGCCTCCTAGCTCTACCATGGATGTTGCGACTGCCACGACTGCATGCCCCGACCTCGTCGCGGAACGCTGCAAGCGCGAATACATCATTCCCCTCTCGCTCCCTTTGTTTTTTCCCGCCTTGGATGTCTCGTCGGCAAAACCCCCAAGGACTCAGCCATGCTCGAACTCAAAGCCGCCACCCGCCTCCGCATCAGCGACAGCCCGATCAAAGGCCTCATCTTCCTCTGCTGCTACCAGGGTCGCGGCGTCGCCCTCTGCCTGTGCGGCTCCCGCAACAGCCCGGTCTTCGTCTTCGATGACGAGTCCAGCGCCTATCACGCCGCCCGCGATTGGTTCGGCGAACAAAACGACGGCTTCATCGAAACCGAAAAAATCGACCTCGCCGCCAAGCCGCCGGAATTGCAGCGCTTCTCCGAGTCGCTCCCCCTCATCCTCGCCGACCTCTGAACACCAGGTCGTTTAAATACCGCAATAGATATCTCACTGAAAAAATCGATGATTGGCAACAGCATATTCACCACAGAAGCACAGAGGACACAGAGTGAGCCATTTTCTCGAATTTTCTCTGTGCTCTCTGTGTCTCTGTGGTGCACGATCTGCGGTTGATTGGGCTCCTGCTCTGCCCGGATAGGCTCCGGGCACAGAGCCTGCGTTGAAGTCCTCGACAATCATCGAAATCGATCAAGGAGAAGCCCCATGGATCACACCCTCGTCATCGCCGAGATCGGCGTCAATCACAACGGCGACATGGTCCTCGCCCGCGACATGCTCGCCGCCGCCGCCGCCGCCGGAGCCGACGTGGTCAAGTTCCAGACCTACAAGGCGGAAGAGGTGATGACCGACAAGACGCCTCTCGCCGGCTACATGAAGGGCGGCGAAAAGAACTTCCTCGAACTCGCCCGCCGCCTCGAACTCTCCTTCGAACAGACCCTCGAGCTGAAGGCCTATGCCGATCGCCTCGGGGTCGAATTCCTCTCCTCGCCCTTCGATGTGCCGTCCTGCCGCTTCCTCGGCACCATCGGGATGAAACGCTTGAAAATCCCCTCCGGCGAAACCGTCAACCCCCTCCTCCTCAAAGCCGCCGCCGCCACCAAGCTGCCGCTCATCGTCTCCACCGGCATGTGCGACCTCGCCGAAGTCAAACGATCGCTCGACTTCCTCCGCCGCCACGACTCCGCTCCCGTCACCTTGCTCCATTGCACCACCCAATACCCCGCCGAACCCAGCCTGTGCAACCTCCGCGCCATGGCCACCCTGGGCCGCGAATGCGGCGTCCCGGTCGGCTACTCCGACCACACCCCAGGTATCGAAATCTCCCTCGCCGCCACCGCCCTCGGCGCCACCGTCATCGAGAAGCATTTCACCATCGACAAAAAGCTCCCCGGCCCCGACCAGGCCGCCTCGCTCGAACCCGATGAACTCCGCGCCCTCTGCCTCGGCGTCCGCTCGATCAACAGCGCCCTCGGCAACGGCCTCAAAAAACCCTTCCCGATCGAACTCGAAGTCGCCAAGGTCGCCCGCAAATCCCTCGTCGCCGCCTGCCCCCTCCCCGCCGGAACTGTCCTCCGCGAAGAACACCTCGGCGCCAAACGCCCCGGCACCGGCATCCCCGCCATGGAACTCGAATCCCTCCTCGGCCGCCGCCTCAAACGCAGCCTCGCCCCCGATGATTTGATCTCCTGGGAAGACATCTTGCCTGAGCTCAATTCTTAATTCTTAATTCTTAATTCTTAATTCCGAGATCCCCATGCTCCTCTCCTCCCTCACCATCGCCCGCTCCGACTTCGGCCGAATGGCGTCGTTTTATCAGCGCCTGGCCGCCGATCCGCGCTTCGAGCTGCGGCTGGCGCTCGGGGCGGGGCATTGGGATGAAAGACTCGGACGCAGCGGCGACGAGGTGGAGAAAAGCGGCATCGCCATCGATTGGCGCCTGCCTCATGGCGGCAAGTCGCCAAGCCAACAGGCCGCCACCGTTCTTAACGGCGTTGGTGAATGGCTCGAAGCCCGCCGTCCCGACGCCTTGCTCCTCCTCGGCGACCGCTTTGAAATGCTCGCCGCCGCCCAGGCCGCGACGCTTCTCCGCGTCCCGGTGATTCACGTCGGCGGCGGCCACCTCACCCTCGGTGCCATCGACGAACGCATCCGCCACGCGATCAGCAAGCTCGCCGCCGTCCACCTGGTCGCCAGCGACACCTGCGCCCAGCGCGTCGCCGACTTGCACGAAGACAAATCCCGCATCTTCGTCACCGGCGCCCCCGAGCTCGAAGCCCTGCGCCTCCTGCCCGAAATCAGCCGCGCCGAGTTCTTCCGCCGCAGCGGCTTTCCGGAAGGCGATTTTCTCCTCGCCACCATCCACCCGGAAACCCAGGTCGACGCCGCCACCAACCTGCGCTACGCCGACGAAGTGCGCGCCTTCGTCAAACACTCGCCTCTGCCGATCCTGATCACCGCTCCCTGTCTCGATCCCGGCCACGAAGCCTTCCTCGAACTCGCCGCCGCCGTGCCTGAGCTTCGCCCCGGCAGCCGCTTCATCCCCAACCTCGGGATGGAGCTCTTCGTCGCCGCTTTGCGCCATGCCAAAGCTCTCATCGGCAACTCTTCCTCCGGCATCATCGAATCGACCTCCTGCCGACTCCCGGTGCTCAACCTCGGCGAGCGCCAGAAAGGGCGCGACCGCGCCAGCAACGTCATCGACGCGCCCTTCCAGCGACAAGCGATCGCAGAAAGCCTGAAAACCCTGCTAGACCCGGCTTTCCGGAGCCATTGCCAGTCCTTGGTCAATCCCTATGGCGACGGCTTCTTCAGCGACAAAGCTCTTCACGCCTTGAGGTCGCTGCCTTCGCCCCTCAGCATTGACAAGACTTGGTGAATTTTTATTTTTTAATGTGCACAAAATAATTTTTCGTGTTAATTGTCCAGGGACATCAACAACACGGAGACCGATCATGCACGGACAGAACTTCATCGCCGGCGAACTCAGCGCACAAGGCAAAACCACCCTGTTAGTCAGCAAGCCCGGCACTGGCGAAGTCCTGCCTGGCAGCTTCACCGAGGCTAGCGCCGCCGAGCTCGACCGCGCCTGCCGCGCTGCCGCCGCCGCCTTCCCGGTCACCCGCGCCCTCTCCGGCAAGGACAAGGCCGCCTTCCTGCGCGCCATCGCCGACGAGATCCTCGCCCTTGGCGACGCCTTGATCCAGCGCGCCTGCGCCGAATCGGCCCTGCCCGAAGCTCGCATCACCGGCGAACGCGGCCGCACCATCGGCCAGCTTAAGCTCTTCGCCGATCTGGTCGAAGAAGGTTCCTGGGTCGACGCCCGCATCGACACCGCTCTGCCCGAGCGTTTGCCGCTGCCTCGCCCCGACATCCGTTCGATGAAGCGCGCCCTCGGGCCGGTCGCGGTCTTCGGCGCCTCTAACTTCCCCCTCGCCTTCTCCACCGCTGGCGGCGACACCGCCTCAGCCTTTGCCGCCGGCTGCCCGGTGGTGGTCAAGGCCCACCCCTTCCACCCCGGCACCGCCGAGTTGGTCGCCCAAGCGATCGCCGCCGCGGTGAAAAAATGCAGCTTGCCCGCTGGCACTTTCTCGATGCTCCACGGCGCCGGCGCCGGCGTCGGCCAGGCCCTCGTCGTCCACCCCGCCATCAAGGCCGTCGGCTTCACTGGCTCGCTCGGTGCCGGCCGCGCCATCTACCTCGCCTGCGCCCAGCGTCCCGAGCCGATCCCGGTCTTCGCCGAGCTCGGTGCCAACAACCCGCAATTCATCCTCCCGGGAGCCCTCGCCGCTCGTTCGTCCGCGCTCGCCACCAGCCTCGCCGGATCGATCACCATGGGCGCCGGCCAGTTCTGCACCAACCCCGGCATGACCGTGCTGGTCGATGACGCCGCCGGCCGCGCCTTCGCGGCGCAGCTCGGCGAAGAACTCGCCAAGCTCGCCCCCGGCACCGCCGTCGCCTGCCCGATCGCCAGCTCCTACGAGAAGGGCCTCGCCGCCAAACTCGCCGCCGGCGAAGTCGAGCTCATCGCCAAGTCGAAAGTCGCTCCCGTCCGGGCCGAATCGGCCATGACCCCGGCCCTAATCGCCACCAGCGCCAAGAACTACCTCGCCAAGCCCGAACTGGCGCACGAGGTCTTCGGTCCGGTCAGCCTCATCGTCTGGGTCAAATCGACTGCTGACTTCGTCGCTTTCGCCAGCCAGCTCGAAGGCCAGCTCACCGCCACCGTCCACGGCGAAGCGGCGGAACTTGCGGACGCCGCAAAACTGCTCGCCGTCCTCGAGGAAAAGGCCGGACGCGTCATCGTCAACCAATTCCCCACTGGCGTCGAAGTCTGCCACGCGATCTTCCACGGCGGCCCCTTCCCGGCCTCGACCGCGGCGTCCACGACTTCCGTCGGCAGCGGCGCCATCGAGCGCTTCACCCGCCCGGTGTGTTACCAGAATCTGCCGCAGTCGCTGCTTCCCGCCGAGCTCCGCGATGACAATCCCCTCGGCCTGATGCGCCTGGTCAACGGCCAGCGAACGCGATAAGTCGACGCCGAGTCCACGCCAAGCCTGCTGAGCCTCCGCCAGCAGGCTTATTTCTTGACTTTTTTGCCCTTCTTGTCCTTCTTCTCTTCGCCACCGGTGGTGATTTCCGCCGTGGCTAGCTCGGTGAGCGCGGCTGCCATCTCTTCTCGATCCAGCGTGCCGTCGGCGTTTTTATCGAACTTGGCAAAGCTGGAATTCTTCTTCACCGCCGCTTTGAACTCCACCGCGTCCAAGACCTTGTCGGCATTTTTGTCGCAGGCCTTGAGATCGTCGCTGGGTGCGGCAACAGCCAAGATCGCGAAACCCAAGAAAACCGTGAGACACACCTTGTTCATGCTCAACTCCTGTTCTTTTCGGGGCTTCCTCACCTTACTCGCGAGTCATGAGTTCATGGTTTGTAGTCCCGGCTTCAGCCGGTTGTTGTGCTCAAATTGCGTTCGGAACAGAACACACCGGCTGAAGCCGGGACTA
>JAYTMY010000307.1:0-23203 GCA_043748535.1 Lentisphaeraceae bacterium
GGCGCAATTCCGAGCCGGTGCGGGCCGAGCTGTCTTTGTCGCAGAGCGGGCATTTGAAGTAATAACCGGGCATGGGGCCGCAGTGGCCGCCGCCGCAGCAGTAATCGGGAGTCAGGTTGATGCGCCAAGAGCTCATGGCTTGTCCTTTGCAATGTTTTGAGGTTGAGTCGAGGCGGGAAGTATATCCACAATGAGAGCAAGGACAAATTCTTTCTGAAATTTGTTGGCAGCCGAGTCTCGCAGGAACTAAGTTGTCCTTCAAATCGGAGTTCCCTGATGCCTAATTCGCCCAGTGCCGCAGAAGCCGGCCAATTGCTCGCCGCGCGTTTCCGTCTGCCTCTCGCCGGCCGTTCCTGGCGTGGTCAGGCAGGCGGCTGGCGCGGTGCCGCCGCCGGCTCCAGCATCGAATTCCGCGAACACCGCAATTATCAGGCTGGCGACGACCTGCGCCATCTCGACTGGAGCGCCACCGCCCGCACCGGTCAGCCCATGCTCAGGGTCTACCGCGAAGAAGTCCGGCCCTCGGTCGATCTGCTCATCGACGGCTCCGGCTCGCTCGCCCTCGACGACGACAAGGAACACCTCAGTCGCACTCTCGCCGAATGGGTCTGGCAGGCCTCCCGCGCCGACGGCGTCTCCTTGATGATCTGGCGCCTGTCCGAGCGGGGCTGCCATCTGATCCCTCTTGAAGCCTTCTCCAGCCGCGAACTGAAGTTCGCCGGGCGGGCCCTGGATTATCAATCCGCTACTTTGCGCAGCGGCGCCATGCGAGTGGTGATCAGCGACCTGCTTTTCCCCGGCGAACCCCGCGCTTGGCTCAGCCCCCTGCTGCAAAGCGCCGGCGGCTGTCTCCTCCTCTGCCCATGGAGTCCCGCCGAGGCCGAGCCCGACTGGTCCGGCAATATGGATCTGGAGGATTGCGAAGCCCCGGGAACCGCCCGGGTCCTGGTCGATGACCGGGTGATGAGCGACTACCGCGCCGCCTACCTCCGCCACGCCGCCCTCTGGCAAGAAAGCTGCACCAGCCTCGGCATCAACCTCCTCCGCCTCCGCGCTGGCGAAGATCCAGCCGCGAGCTTCAGCGCCGCCATCCACCAAGGAGCGATCGCCCCATGCAAATGATCCTCGGCAACCCCTGGGGCCTACTCGCCCTCGCCGGCCTGCCCGCCGTCCTCGCCATCCACATGCTGCAACGCAAGCCCCGGCGTCAGCGCAGCTCCACCCTCTTCCTCCTCGCCGCAGCCGCCCCGAAAAACAGCGGCGGCCCGACCCTCGACCGCTTGCGCCGCTCCCTCAGCCTCTGGCTCAATCTCCTCGCCGTCCTCCTTCTCAGCGCCGTCCTAGCGCAGCCGCGCATCCTCACCGAACGCCCGGTGCTGCGCGGCATCCTCGTCCTCGACAGCTCGGTGTCGATGCAGGCCAGTCGACAAGAAGTCCGAAAAGCCCTGGAGAAACGCCTTGCCGGCCTCAGTGAAATCGCCGATTGCGAGTGGTCTCTGTTGGAATCAGCCCCCGAGGCGCCGGTGCTTTATGGCGGCGGCCGCCTCGAATCCCTCCTCCAGGCGATCGACAAATGGTCGCCGGTTCTGCCCGAACACGATCCCGCCGCCGCCCTGCGCAGCGCCCTCGCCGCAGCAGGCAAGGACGGCTGCGTCATCTTCGTCAGCGACCACAAACGCAGCCTGCCCGCCGGAACCCGCGAAATCCTCGTCGGATCTCCTCTCGCCAACGCCGGTTTCTGCGGCGCCGGAGTCGATGTCGACGGCCGTTGGCAGGCCCTGTTGCGCAACTATTCCGACACGCCTCTCACCACCTCCTGGCGACGCGAAATTCCCGGCGAGCCGGAAGCGGCTTTCACCCAGATCATCCTCGCCCCCAATGAAACCCGCCGCCTCGAAGGCGAGATGCCGAAAGGCGGACGCCTCGTCCTGCGCCTCGACAAGGATGCCTTGGAAGCCGACAACCTGTTGCCGCTGCTGACGCCGAAGCCGAAGATCCTCAAGGTCGCTCTCGATGCCGACAAGGCGAACCTGGAGCCCTTGACCCGCCTGCGCGACAGCCTGCCTTTGATCACCTCGGTCGATGATGCGGCCACGGCCGATCTCGTCCTCAGCTGCCGCGCTCCCGATCTGCTCCGGGAAATCCCCGGACTTTATTTCAACCCCGCCGCCAGTGCTGACAGCAAGTCGCGCGAAGTCAGCGACGCATTGCACCCGATGACCGCCAATCTCGACTGGCGTCCTGTGCGGGTGAAGCTCGCCGCTTTGCCCTTCAAGGCCGAGTCGCAGGACCAGCCGCTGCTGTGGAGTGGCGAGACTTGTGCCGCGAGCTTGCGCTACAGCCGCCAGGGACCGCAGATCCTGATCGACGCCGCTCCTGCGGGCGGTCGGCTGCTCGAAACTCCCGCCTGCCTCGTCCTGGCGGGGCGCCTTGTCGAAGAGATTCGCCGTCGGCGAGCCAGTCCCGAGACGGCGAATTTCGACTGCCACCAGAAGATCATTCTGCCCTTCCACGGCGTCTTGGTCATGGATGGCAAGGCCTTGAAATCCGAGCGGACTTTGCGGGCGCCGCTCCTACCGGGCTTTTTCTCGATCACCTGCGATGACAAGGAAGTCCTCACCGGCGCCGCCGCCTTTGCCGATGCCCGCGAGAGCGATCTCCGCCACAATGCCAGTGTCGACGGCAGCCGCGACCTCGAGAGCCGCCTGATCCAGAGCAGCCGCCAGGAAGAGCCCCTGCACCTTCCCGGTCTCCTCCTCGCCCTGCTCTGCTTCGTCCTCGGCTGGGCGGTGAAAAGCCGGGAAGTGGCCTGACTGCAGTAAGGATCTTCGGCTGAGTCGAACTTCTCCATGAACTCAAATGAACGACCACGGGAATCCCATGTTCAAATTCGCCTTATGCCTGTCTTTGATGAGCTTGACCGCCTTTGGAGAGGTGATTTTCGAGGACAACTTCGACAAAGCTCCCCAGCCGGCATGGAAAGGCGATGAAGAGATGAAGACCTTCGCGCATCCGAAGAATGGGCAGTTTCTGGGGCCCGTCGGTCCTGGCAAGAAGACTGGATTACAACTGAGCCATCTGCCTGCGCATCAGGCCCTCCGCCTCTCCTTCGAACTTCAGCTCAACGGGGACTGGGATGGACTCGCTTTTGCCAGCCAGCCGCCAGGTCGTTTTGCCGTCGTCCTCGACCAGCGCGAATTCCTCAGCAGCAGTTTCAATAACATTCATGGCATGGCGGCCGGCTCCTTTTCCGCCGTCCAGTCTTTCCCGGATTCGTACCGCGAAGAGCAGTGGAAGTGGTGCTGCTCCTGCAACCCCCAGAATCGCGACTTCGTGCAGGCTTCGGCAGCCCGCATCAACTCACTCTTTCAGGCCCTTGCCAATCAATCCGGACTGGGAGCTCAGCCCTCCGGGAAAGAACCCTACAAATACGACCACACGCTTGATCTCTATCGCCTCGAATTTGTCTTCCTGCATCAGTCCGATAAGCTCGATCTGAGCTTCCTGAATCCATCGTCCAAGCCACATTACAAGTATAAGCCCGCTGCCACTTTCGGTCTGGGCAAGGTCAAAATTGAGACGGTGACCGTTGATCCCTTGACCCCAGCGGCTGAAGCGGAGTTGTGGGAGCGGCTGTTCAGCGATGACCGCCTTCTTGCTGCTGCGGCCAAATATCAGTTGGCGCTGCACCCTGATCTCGTAGCGCGGAAGTTTGCGATCCTGCTGCCTCGCGCCGATGATCTCGACCTGCCTCAGCTGATTGCCGATCTCGAGGCCGGGCCGGGTGTGCGCCGCAAGGCCAGCCAGCTCCTGCTCTCTCGCGGACGTGCGGTGCGGCAGGACCTAAAAGAGGAATTGGCGCGCCGAGATCCCCTGAAGAATCCGGAACTTTGCGGACGGCTCAGCGATTTGATCGGCGCCATTGATGGCACTGACGGCTCGCGGATCGACAAGCTTTCGCCCCTCGCGATCTGGCGCTTGGCGGACCTGACGCAGCTGTGTCCGGAGCTGGCGCCGTACCGGCGACGCTGCGACAGCCTGGTCGCAGATGCCTTGACCAGGCTCCAGGAAGAGCCCTTGGCTCCCGCCAAGCCTCAGTAACCCGGAGCACCGCCCATGAAAATCCTGTTTCTGCCCTTGCTCCTTGCCGCAGCCGAGCCATCGCCTGCGAGCTCCTCGCCCTTGCCCGGAACGCTCCCTCTGGCCGAACAGGCCTGGCAAGAAGCGTCCGGAGCTCTGGCTGCCGATGCCGAAACCCTCCGGTTGCTTGAGGATCTCCGCCGCTTGGCTCGCCGCCCCACTGGTGCTGCTCCCGAGCTGCCTGCAGTGCGCCGCGATGTCGACGCGCTTCTCAAGCTGAAGAATCCCGAGCCCGTGCTGCAGGCGGCGATCGTCACCTTCGCTTGCGAGGCCTATGACGGCCCCGAATTTCTTCAGGGCTGCGACGGCTCGGCTGAGACACTCTTCTTACGCCGTCGCGAGGATGGCGAGGATCTGCAGCGCCAAGCCCGCCTGCTCAAGCTTGCCGAGTCGCTGAAAAAACCGGATCAGCTGGGGGAAGCCTTGGCCTACTCGTTTTCACTCGCCCGCTGGCGATTGTCGGCGCCATTCGATTTTCCCACCCGCCACGTCAGCATCCCGACCCAGAAAGAGTCGGTCAGCTGCGCCTGGAGGCAACTGCAGCGTCTTTGCGCGCGCTTGCCTGCCAAGGCTTCGGAAGCCGAGGTTGATGCCTGCGGACAGGCGATGATTGATTTCATCGACGCTTGCCGGAAGAGCAACATCAATGCCGCCGAGCTGGCCGCCCTCAAGAGCCAGAAGGCCGTCATCGCCCATCCTGGCCTGGCCAAGATGCTGAGCTGCCTGGGCGCCTGCTTGCTGGGCGCTCCTGAACTGAGAAAACCCGATCCCGAGCTCGAGCGTTTGGCGCAGCAGCCACATCCGCCGCGGGGCACGGCTTATTTGCGTTTCCTCCGGGCCGCCGCCGTCGATCCTCGTCGTCCGGTCTTGGATCCGGAAACACCGGCGGATCAGCTTCAAATGCCGGAGGTGGAACGGTGTTTCGAGGAGATGGTCAAGTCTCATCCCGGCGAGCGACTCCCTTATCAGCTTTATCTCCAGCATCTCTGCAAGGATGACGACCGGAAACGGCGCTTCCAGTCGCTGGTGATGCTCATCCAGGCGATGAATGACAAGAAGCTGCATCACAGTGCAGTCCTCCCCGAAGCTTTCTTCCTGACACTGGACATGATGCAGGGCCCGGAACAGATGTTGGAACGGCAGAATCCCAACATAGGTCTGCTGCAATGGAGTGACTTCAACCGGCGGAAGAAAGTCGACGAGTACACGAAGGAATTCATGCTGAAGATGGTGGATGGATTCGACCGGGTTCGCCACGAGATGGAGGTGGAAGGACGGAAATTCACCATCAGCCCCCTGCAGATCCGCAATCGCCTTATCGCCGCCCATTGCCAGTTCGGCGATCTCAATGCGGTGCCATCTCTGCTGGGCGATGATGATCCGGAAACCGTCTTTGCCGATGCCGACATGATGCCCTCGGTCGACCGCCAGACACTTGCCTCGATCCTGCTGAAATCGACGCGTTTCGCCGATCTCGACGATCGGCTCCTTGATCGGGTCAGCTGGGCCTCGGAATCGGATCTTCCCAACGACGAGGAAGAGCTCACCGAGCTGCTCGGACTGATCGACGAAGCGGCCAAAGAGGCGCCGAGTGCCTTTCTCCGCCGTCACTTCGCTATGTGGAGACAGATCTGCCAGCTCCGGAAGAGCTTCCTCAAAGGCGAGCAGATCAGCCTGCCCTTGGGCGACGCCTCATTCTGGGCGGTTCCCACAGGCAGCTCCGTCCGCCACGAAGCGAACAGCCTGATCTTATGCCGCGCCAGGCAGGGAGATTGCTGCGCCGCCATCGCCAAGCTCAAGATCGAAGCGCCTTATCAAATCGAGATGGTTACGGAGACGCTGTTCAACCATTCTGGCGGCAAAACCCTCGGTGCCGGACTGCTTCTCGGCAACCCGGACGCCAAGAAGAGACTCGGCGATTATCTCGAGCCGTGCTGCTTGTTCATGGATGCGCCGCAGGGGAAAATCGGCAAAACCTGGGAGTATTCCCGTGAGCCAGCCTTGACCAAGCTGCCGAAAAAAATGCCGGTGAAGATCAATGTCTGGCCAGGATCATGGGATCTGAGCCCCGGAGATCACAGCCGGGTCTACAGTGGCAGCTACCGCAGTGGCGAGGCGATCGTCAAAAGTGATGCCTATGATGGGCCGAATCTGGTCGGCTGGTTCGGCTGCGGCATGTCTTGTGGCGAAGCGATCGGCATGGTGCGAGTGATCTCGATGAAAGTGCGCCGGATTCATTCCCTGCCGGCTCTCGGACCCAACCCGACCTTGGCGGAAAAGTTGAAATATTGGCGGGTGAGATGCGAACTCGCGTCGACCCCTGCCAATACCCTGGAGTTCGCCAAATTGCTGTCGGAATCCCATCAAGACAAGGAGTGCCTCGAGCTGATCCGTCCGCTTTTGGGCGCTGATTATGATTGCCATCATCTGGCGGCGATCTCGTCCTGCCGACTTCAGCTTTACCCGGAGGCGGTCAAGTTAGGTCGTCGGGGGCTTGATCTCCTTCATGCCCTGCCGATGAGCTCGTCCCGAACTCTGGGCGCCTACTGCGTTTTTGCCAGAGCTAAAGACCCTGCGAGCAAGGATCTGGAGGAATTGCTGGAGGAAGCGCAGATTCTGATCGACAAGCCGCTGCCGGAACTCCGTTGCCTAGGCTTCCGGGCCGTGGCCGCCATCGCCGGAAGACGCGGCGATAAGAAGCAAACCCTGGAAAATCTTCGCCGTGGCATCGCCTGCTGCCAAGACGCCGAAGATCTCAAGCAGTTGCAAGCCGAGTTGCAAGCCCTCACTGGCGGGAGTTGAATCCGTCAAATCCGGGGATGTATCACTCCCTCGCCGCGATTAGGCTTTTCGCTGAATTGAGGTAAACTGCAGTTTTTCACAACCCCCCAATCAACCAGCAGCGCAGAAATCATGGATCCTTGGCAGCTTCAGATCACTGTCTTCGTCATCGCTCTCACCGTGGCGCTGATCACCGTGCCTCTCTGCCGCGCCTTGGCTTGGAAAATCAATTTCCTCGACAAGCCCCTCAGCGAAGGTCACAAGCAACACGGTAAGGCGACGCCTGTCCTCGGCGGACTCGGCATGGTCTCCGCCTGGCTCGGCACCATCGGCGGCGGACTGGCTCTCGCCGCCGCCGGCTGCGCCTACATCCCGGCGGAAATCATCCACGGCATCGGACCGGGCAGCGACAAGTTCGACCAGCTGATGATCATCTGCGGCGGCGTCGTCGCCTTCCTCGTCCTCGGCATGTGGGACGACCGCCGGCCGATGAGCGCCAAGGTCAAGCTCAGCGGCCAGATGCTCATCCTCCTCGTCGTCGCCCACTGGGGCGTGCACATCGACATGCTCTCCGGTCACCCCTACCTCTCCACTCTGGTGTGCTGGGCCTGGATGCTGGTCATTCTCAATGCCATCAACATCCTCGACAACATGGACGGCCTGGTCGCCGGCATCGGCACCATCGCCTCGCTCTTCTTCGGTGCCGCCGCCGCGATTCAAGGTCAGTTCCTGGTCGGCATGCTTTCTGCCGTCACCTGCGCCGTCTGCTGCGGCTTCTGGTTCTACAACCGCAATCCTGCGAGCATATTTATGGGCGACGCCGGCAGCCACTTCGTCGGCTTCATGCTCGGGGTCCAAGGCTTCCTGGTCACCTGGTCCAACGGCAGCGCCGAGAAAGCCGCCTTGCCCATGTTGCTACCCTTCCTCATCCTCGCCATCCCGCTCTTCGACCTGGCCGCCGTGATCATCATCCGCCTGAGCAACAAGAAGCCGATTTACATCGGCGACCACAACCACATCTCGCACCGCTTCGTCCGCATGGGCTTCAGCCGCAGGAACGCGGTCCGGCTAATCCACCTCCTCACCTTTGTCATCGGCGCCGGCGCCCTTGCGCTGCTTCGCTGCAGCCCGGCAGTTGGAATGATCCTTTGCGCCCAGGCGATCGGGCTGCTCATCTTCATCACCATTCTCCACCACACCCAGGAGACCAAATCATGAGCCCCGATCTGCTCCGCCAGGAGTTCCTCAGCGCCGTCCGCATCGCCCTGGCGGAAGATCTCGGGTCCGGCGATGCCACCACGCTCGCCACCGTTCCATCCCAGTTGCGCGCCCGTGCCGAACTCGCCACCCGCGAAAACTGTGTCGTCGCCGGCCTCGCCGCCGCCGAAATCGCCTTCCGGGAACTGGATCCGGAATGCCGCTTCGACATCCTCCATCCCGATGGCAGCTTCTGCGCCGCCGGGGCGGTTGTCGCCATCGTCGAGGGGAATGCCCGCGCCCTCCTCAGCGCCGAACGCGTCGCCCTCAACTTCGTCCAGCGCCTCTCCGGTATCGCCACCCTGACCTCGCGCTTCGTCGAACAAGCCGCCGGCAGCCGCTGCCGGATTCTCGACACCCGTAAAACCACCCCCGGCCTGCGGGCACTGGAAAAATACGCCGTCACCTGCGGCGGCGGCGACAATCATCGCATGGGCCTCTACGATCGCATTATGATCAAAGACAACCACCGCGAACTCGCCTCGCTCGCCGGTCCCGGTGGCATCGCCCGCAGCGTCCGCGCCGCCCGCGACGCCTATCCCCACCTGCAGATCGAAGTCGAGGCCGACACCCTTGAGGAAGTCCGCGCAGCTGTCGACGCCCGCGCCGATTTCATCCTCCTCGATAACATGAGCAATGACGACATGGCCGAAGCGGTCCGCCTCGTCGGCCAGCGCGCCCTGCTCGAAGCCAGCGGCAACATGAAACTCGAACGTGTCGCCAGCGTCGCTGCCCTCGGCGTCGACTTCATCTCCGTCGGCGCCCTCACCCATAGCGCCCGCGCCATCGATCTGGGTCTAGATATCAGAACCGTTTAAGGGGTTGAAGGAGTTATAAGGGTTTTAGGGGGAATTAAGAAGCCTTTGGCTTCAAACCCCTCAAGTCTGTAAAACCCTAAAATCCCTCCCTGCCCCTCCAACCCTTCCAACCCCTGAAACCCCCTGCCATGCTCCGTATTTCCGAAATTTATCTCTCCATCCAAGGTGAATCGACTCGCGCCGGTCTTCCCTGCATCTTCGTCCGCCTCACCGGCTGCCCGCTGCGCTGCACCTGGTGCGACACCACCCACGGCTATTCCGGCGGCGAAGAGATGGAAATGGCGACCGTCATGGAGCGCATCCGTGCCCTCAAGTGCCGCCGCGTCGAAGTCACCGGTGGCGAACCTCTGGCCCAAGCCGATTGCCCGGATCTGGTCAACGCCCTGCTGGCGGAAAATTACGAAGTTCTGGTCGAAACCGCCGGTTCCCACGATATCTCGGTGCTGCCCCAAACCGCCCGCCGTATCGTCGACATGAAATGCCCCGGCTCCGCCATGGAGTCGCGCAACGACTACGCCAATCTCGATCGCTTGGGACCTTTGGACGAAGTCAAGTTCGTCATCGCCGATGAAACTGATTTTGCCTGGGCGGTGAAGCTGATCCGCTTCAAAGATCTCGAAAACCGGGTCCCCCTGCTTTTTGCCCCGGTTTGGGAAACGATGAAGCCGGAACGTTTGGCCGAGCTCATCCTGGAGTCCGGACTCGATGTCCGCCTGCAAATGCAATTGCACAAAATCATCTGGGGCAGCGATCGCAAGGGTGTCTGATCGGGGCTTTCTCCGACTGCAAATGCCATAATTGCGATAATCATCAGGTTCTTGGATTTCTTCCATTGAGAAAGCTTCACTCTTGATTAGATTGGGCCGTTCCAAACCTGCAACCCCCATATGTTGAGGATCCCGCCATGAGCGACAGCGAAAAACCCAAGATCAAGCTCCGCACCAGCGTCAACATCCCTGCCGACAGCATCGGTAATCCGGCGAGAACTTCGCGACGTGCCGCCGCGAGTCCTCCGGTCGAGGAAGAGCAGGAAGAGATGGCGGCCCCCCCGGCAAAATCGAAAGCCCCGCTGATCATCGGCGCCCTTATCTTCGTCGCCGCCATCGGCATCGGAGCGGCCATCGCCTTGAAACCGAAGCCGATCGTCGGCTATGTCGAAACTCCAGCCGAGAAAAGCGACTTCGCCAACATCGACGACCTAGTCAAAAACGGCGGCGTCACCACCACCCAGGAAAACGCCAGCCGGCTTCGCGAAGCCGCCGCCAACTTTGCCGTTGCCTACCCGCAGCACCCCAAGATCAAAGAGATCCAATCCCTGATTCCCGAATGCGACGAGATCCTTGCCCAATCCACCCGCCGCCGCCTCAGCGTCGAACTGCCGCCGGTCTGGAAGCAGGAGGATGATGCCGTCGATCAGAAAGCCGGCATCGAAGCCAACCAGCAAAAACTCGAAATCGACCGCCGCAACGGCATCGACACCCAAAACACCAAGATGCAGGAAAAATTCGCCGCGGTGAAGGCCAAAGCGGCCGAAATGGACGCCGCCCGCCCCGAAATCCGCTGGGGTATCATCACCGAGTGTGTCGATGTGTCGCGCTACACGCCCGATAAAAAAGTCGACACCAATAAATATGAGTTCCAGGCCGCCATCAACCACCTCGAACCCTACAAAGCTTTCGAAGCCATGACCCTCAATATCATGGACTACGCGACTCCCCCCGCGCCGATCGCTGAAAAGTCCGAAAAAGTCGGTTACGAACTGCGTGACTGGGGTCTCAGCATGACCTCCATCGCTACCCGCGCCAAAAACACCTTTGATTCCGTCGCCAACCGCGGCGCGATCTTCCGCGACCGCCCGATGACCTTCGATGGCCGCCTCGGCAAGATCCGCACCCTGTCGAAAGAAACCGTCGTTGTCACCATTCGCGAAATGGGCAATAACTTCGACAACTGGAACGAATTCACCCGCCCGCTTTCCGATATCCCGCCTGACGAACTCTGGCCCTTGGTCAAAGACACCCCCAAGCGCGACAAGAATCTCAGCGACGCCCAACTCGCCTTTGACTTCGCCTGCTTGCTCTACACCTTCAAGGAATTCCCCGACGCCAAGAAATACCTGGCTCAGTCGGAAGCCGACGAAGTCATGAAGAAACTGCTCGCCGATGAAATCGCCGCGATCGAACCGCGCTACAATAGCCAGGAATTGACCAAAGGTCTTGAGCTCGGCACGGCGCTCTTCAAAGATGGCAAGCGCACCGACTGCCTGCGCCGCATCAGCCGCTACTACAAGCGCTTCGACACCACTGCCGAGTGGAGCAAGTTCAAGGAACAATACGACACCCTGAAAGCCGATTCCGAAAAGCTCAACCGCGACAATTAATCCGCTTGCGCCTCGGGCGGCCGCCGCAAGGTGGCCGCCTTTTTCCGCTTCACCCTCAAAGGTCCACCTATGCCGCCCGCCACCAGTGTCTTCCTTCGTTTCTCCGGGCCTGCGCTTTGGCTGCTTGCCGCCTTCTGCCTCTATTTCGCCCAACCGGTCTTCCTCGGCGAAGAATGGGCCTTTGCCTGGCCGAGCACCGGCATCCTTGGCGTCGCCGGTCTCGCCATCCTCGGCGCCCAGGCCTGGCAGGCCCGCGGCCGCGGCCTCGTCGTCCTTGCCCTTTGCTTGTCATGGGTCTTTCTCCTCGCCTTGTCCATGCTGTTTCATCCCGGCCCGGTGGCGGACGCAGCCCTGCTCGCCGCGCCTTTTTGCGGCGGCCTCGCCCTCGCCCTGAGTCGCTTCTCCCCCAAAGCCGAACGCGATGAACTCGCCCTCAGTTTTCTGCTCGGTTCTTTCTTCTGGCTCAACCTCGTCCTTTGCCTGATAAGCGGGAGCCTCACCGGCCTCTTCGGCAACCCCAACTGGCTCGCCGCCTCTCTTCTCGCCTCCCTCCCATGGGGCCTCGACCTGGCCTGGCGCGGCGCTCTCAAGGGCCTGAGCTGGTGCCGCCGGGCTCTGCCCATCCACCACGCCTGCGCCTTCGCCGGGCCGCTCGCCCTCGCCGTCACCTTGCCGCCTTTCCTCTTCATCCTCTGGCGTTGCCACTGCCGCATGGCCTGGGCCGCCCTCGCCTTGCTCCTGTGCCTGCGCTTAATCCTCGGCTGCCCGCGCTTCCTCCGCCGCGTCGGCTTGGTCAGCGGCCTCTTTGCCCTTGTCGGCCTGCTGTGGTTTTTCTCGCCTGATGGCCGCCACGAAATTCGTCCCCATTTGTGGAAAGAGGCCGCCGCCCTCTCCCTCGATCACCCCCTCCTCGGCGGTGGCCCCGGCAGCTTCGTTCGCGAGCAGCCAGGCCTCCGCACTATCGCTCATGGCCAGTGCCGCACCTATGCGGAAGTCTCCCCCCATCCGCACAATGAAATCCTCAGCTGGGCAGTGCAGCTTGGCCTGCCAGCGGCGCTCTGCGGCCTCGCCCTCCTGATCATCGGCTTGACCTACTCCTCCGGCGCCCCCCGCTGGGCCCTCGCCGCCATGACTCTCTGCAGCCTCGTCGACATGCCGATGAGCATCGGCGCCAGCTCAGTCCTCTCCGTCATCTTCATCGCCCTCGCCCTCCGCCCCAGCCTAGATCAGCTGCTGCCCTTGGCACAGATGCGCAGCCGACGCTCAGCCCTCCTGTCCGCCCTCGTCGCCCTCGCCATTTTCGGCGGCGCCGGCCTCTACTTCCGTGGCCTCCACAGCGCCGCCTACCTCGCCCATAAGGCCAGCAAGAGCCAAGATCCCGCCGCAGCCGCCGAGCTGTGGCGCCAAGCCGCGGAAAAAGCCCCCGACAACCCCGCCTACTGGCACAATGCCGCAGCCCTCCTGATCCATCGTCTCGACCAGCCCTTCGAGGCGCTCGCGATCGTCAAAAAAGGCCAAGCCACCGCCCCCGATTACGCTAGCTTCCAGCTCTTTGCCGGCATCATCCATGAACGCCAGTCCCAGATCGACGGCGACCCCCAAACCCAGGCTTCTTATGCAGCCAAAGCTGTGACGGCGCATCGCCGGCATCTCGTCACTCACCCGGGCCAGCCCGAAGCCCTGTCGCAATGGCGGAACTTCTGCTTCCGCGCCGGCCGCTTTTCCGATGCCGCCCGGGCACAACAGGATCTCAATGACATCGGTGCCGCTGAGCTGATCGAATTGGCGGCCGAGAACACGCCGGAATACGCCTCTTGCCCGCTGCTCGATCAAGTCATCACCAGCCCCGATGCCAAGTGCCTGGAAAAACTCTTCTCCGGCTTCCGCGGCAAGGGCATTCTCGATCCCATCGCCGCCAATCTCAGTCCGCGTCAGCAGGAAGGCCTCTTCCGCGATGAAGTCTGGCTTTTGTCAGAGCTGAAAAAACTCCGCCAGCTCGCCGAAGTCGAGCTTAAACAGGATCAGCCGGAAGCTCTGGCGGAGGCGATCTTGAAGAGACTTAAGGTCGAAGCCGGCAGCAACTTCAGCTTCCCGGCCGATACCCTGGAAAGTGGCAAGGCCACCCAGATCTCTGCCGCCGCCCTGCTGCAGATCATCGGCATTCTCCATGGCCGCCACGCCTGGATCGCCCAGCTCGGCGAAGAGCGCCTCGATCCCTGGCTCTGCATCTGGGAAATCGACGATCAGGCCCTGGTCATAGATATCAAGAGCCAGAAGCTCAGCCGCGTCCCCCTCGCACAATTTCGCCGCCAGGCCGAGCGTGGCATTATCGCCGCCTGCCCCTTGAAAAAATGGCGGGTCTACCTATTTGAATACCCCCCTCTTCTGCTCCACCGCCAGCAGGCCCTGCAGCTCGCCGCGCACAGCAACAAGCTGATCGCCAAGCCCTGCCTGCAGCCGGCCGGCACCGCCCTCGCCGCCCTTCAAACCCTCCTCGACCACCCGGCGGAACTCCTGCCGCAAGGACTCGACTGGGAGCCCCGGAAATAACCATGAAACCCGACGCTCAGTTCAAGCTTGACTTCAACCCCGAGAACCCGCTCCGCCAGGCCTTCTCGGAGGGACGTTTCGCCTTCATCCTCGAAGTCGACCCGCCCTGCCCGGGTATCGGCTCCGCCGAGCAGCAGAGTGCCCTCGACGGCCTCGCCACTTGGAGTGCCACTCAGCCGGATATCGCCGCCTTCTTCGTTACCGAGCGCCTCTTCGATGAAAACTCCCGCTGCACCCCGCACCTCCTCGGCCGACTCCGCCAACTGCATGGCAAATCGCCGATTGCCACCATCTCCGGTCGCGATCTCGACCCCAGCCGCCTGCCCGAAACCCTCGGCTCCTACGCCTCCGAAGGGGTTAAGAATTTTTTCGCCTGCAGCGGCCACTGGCTCGCTCAAGGACGCCTCCATGTCGATGGCGTCGAGACCCTCCGCTCCGGCAAATCCCTCGCCCTGCCGCTCTTCTGCGGCGCCGCGGTCAATCCCTTCAAATACAGCGTCAACGACGTCTACGGCCAATACCTGAAGATGATCCTCAAGATCAACGCCGGCGCCGATTTCATCGTCACCCAGGCGGGTTGGGACATGCGCAAATATCATGAACTTGCCCGTTTCTGCAGCCTTCGCGAAGTGTCGGTGCCGATCGTCGCCCGCCTCGCTCTTATCGGGGAAACTGAAGTGCCTCGGATCGCCGCCGGCGGCCTTGTCCCCGGCGCTCACGTGTCGCAAGGCTTCGCGGCCCAATTGCAGCGCGAATTACAAAGCCGGCCGCAGTTCATGTCGGTCCAGCTCAAGCGTCTGTCCCTGCAAGCCGCCGGCTGCGCCCTGATGGGCTACAGCGCCGTCCAGATCCGCGGTCTCCGCAACGCTGCTGAAGCCGCCACTGTCCTCGACACCTGCCGCAAGGTGCGGGCTCAGTTCAGCAGCTTCGGCGCTTGGCTCGAAGCCTGGAAGGACTTCCACCACGGCATCTCCATGACCCCAGCAAATCACCACTTCTACATCTACCGCCAGGCGGAACGCCGCCGCGATGAACCGGAAAATGCCGAGCCAGAATTCGCCATGGTCGAGGCCGACTTCGATTACCCGCCCTCCGGTTTACTCTGGCGCAACCGCTTTGCCCGGCTCCTCAAGGTCGAGCATATACCCGGACGCAAGGGCCAGTGGCTGCGTCAATTCCTCTGCGGCGGCGAACAGCGCACTGACTTGCGCTTGACGCAATACGTCTGTCTCGAATCCTGCCCGAAAAAGCTGGTTCACGGCCCCTGCGGCGGCTCCCGCCTCGACGGCTCCTGTGAAGTCGAAGCGGAGCTGCCCTGCATCCATAACACCCGCCTCGGTGTCGCCGCCTGGAACAACCAGCTCGACCTGCTCGAACAGGCGATCAAAGCCCCCTCAGTCAGCGAATCCTGAACCCGGATCCCGATGATGCAAGCTCTCTTTTTCCTGCTCTTGCTGCTCGCCGCGTCTCTCAGCGCGCACCCCCTGCGCCCCGGCTCCGGCACCGTCGACAGCCCCAAGGATGGCACCCCGGGTGAATATGAATTCGTCTACACCTTCGATGTCATCCCCTACGTCCTCGGCAAGAAGCCGGCGGATTGCGACGACAGCGCCACCTACGCCTGGCTCGACCGCGGCGTTTCGCACCGCGACGACATGGGAAAGGCCTGGAACGAGGCGGCCGCGCGCTTCGCCAAGGAGATTCGCATCGTCGACGCCAAAGGCCAGGTCCTAAGTCCTGACAAGGTGAAATTCCCCGCGCTCGACGACCTCGACCGCCTCTACAGCCTCGACTCCCGCGGCATGCCCTACATGCTCCGCGCCGTCATCCGCGGCAAGCTCCCTCCCGGCCCCGCACCCTCGGTGCAGATCCAGATGCCGGAAGTCCTCGGCATGTGGGTGATCATCTTCAAGGACCGCGGCGCCACCTTGTCGCTGCCGGTTGATGGCGGCGCCTTCTCTCCTGCAGTCGACTTCCTCGGCCCTCCTCCCGCCGTCGTCCCGGATACCCAAGGACTGAGCCCTCTCGCCGCTCAAACTCCGGTCGAAGACAAGCCGGCGCCCTCGGGGTTCTGGCGCAGCTGCCGCGCCTTCATCATCGAAGGCGTCGAACACATCTGGGCTTGGGGAGATGATGTTCTTCCTGTAGGTCTCGACCACATGGCTTTTGTCCTCGGCATCTGCCTCTTGGCACCGCTGTGGCGGCAAATGGCGATCAACGTCACCGCCTTCACCATCGCCCACTCGATCACCTTCACTCTCTGCCTTTACGGCCTCATTCACGTCCCGGTGAAACTGGTCGAAGTGTTGGTCGCCTTGACCCTGGTGATCGTTGCCCTCGAGATTCTTTTCAAGGTCGAAAACTCCCGTGCCCGGGTCGCCACCGCTTTCAGCTTTGGTCTCATCCACGGCCTCGCCTTCGCCGGTGACCTCTCCTCCCGCGGACTGGAGCCGAGCACCTTCCCCGCCATCGTTCTCGGCTTCAACACCGGCGTCGAAATCGGCCACCTCTTCCTCGCCATTCCCGCCACGCTGCTCTTCGTCAAATGCCGTGAAAAACCCTGGTTCCGCAAGGCCATCGCCATCCCCTTGGCCGCCCTCATCCTGATCTTCGGCACCTGGGCCTGCTACGACCGCATCTTCGGCTAGTCAGCGGCACTTCTGCAACTTCATCGCGCTGATCTTGGCGACCCTCTTCGAAAACCGTCTGCGCGACACCGGTCATCTCGGCAAGCGGTCTTGGCCGAGGCGCTTTTGCGGCTGCGCAAGGTGCGTCACATGGTCATCCCGGGCCGCCCGGGCATTCCTCTGGAGCTGCCGAAGTAATCCGCCGAGATCCTCGCCGCCGGCGGCGTCAAGGAGGCGGAGCGGCACCCGACCGGGGGCCGCAAGTGATTAGGTTATTATTGTGCAGAATTTAGGATGAAGAGGCAGATCGGCGGTGCGGCAGGGGCGGGGAACGTCGCCAAGAGGGTCGGAATACCTTCCTGGCCATCGCAATCCTTTGGCCTGCCGGCGGCGCCCTGGCGGCAGCGAAGGCTGCGGATTTCGGCCAGAGTGAAGTCCTCGGGCACCCAGTACTTCGCGCCTTTTTTGTCGATTTTTGCGCGCTCCGCAAATTCCGGGTGGGCGGCGATATCGGTGGTCCGCTTGAGACTGCCGTCGTGCAGGGCGATGAAGACGCCATCCTTGGTCATCCGCAGATCCGGCTCAATGAAGTCCGCACTATGCTCAAGAGCCAGACGCTTGGCTCCGAGGGTGTGCTCCGGGGTTCACCGTTGGCGCCGCGATGAGCCAAGACCCAAGGCTTTTCAGAGCTCGGCGCGGCCGGCGTTGCGGCGGCTTGGGCGATGAAAGCGAAGCTCAGTAAGAGCGAAGCAGCCAGCGCGTAAGTCATGGGGATGGATCCTGTTGATCTGAGTCGACACTGCGAAGTCCAATCCGGTTTGCGGGCAACTGAGTCTTTACTTGGCAAGCTTCTTTGAATTTTTCGCGAAATCCACCTTCCTCGGAATTTCCCGAGGCTCTCCCGGCAAGGCCTGCGTAGACAAAGGCAATCAATGCTAAGTTGCCTCAAATCCCTTGCCAACCCAACAAAACCCCCAGACACGCCATGAGTTTTTTCTCCGCTTTTGAAGCCGCCGATGACGAATTTGTCCGCCGTGAACGGGCAAAGGCGAAGGAATTGCGCGATTCGCAATGGTGGAAAAATCTTCGCGGCCAAGGCAAGTGCCATTGGTGTCAGCAGCGCTTCCCGCCCGCCGAACTCAGCATGGACCACATCGTCCCGGTGATCCGCGGTGGCTCGTCGTCGAAGTCGAACATCGTTTCCTGCTGCAAGGAATGCAACAGCGCCAAGAAATACCTCCTGCCGATCGAATGGGATGACCATCTCAAACGCCTGCGCAGCGGCATCCCCTCCCCTTTGCCAAAGCCACCTGAAAATCCCTGATTCATCCCGGAACTTCGCGAGACAGCCCGTGTCATATGCGGCTCCCGCAACCCCGGAATCGCCATCAATGAAATCACTTCTTGCCCTCGCCTTCCTCTGCCTCACCGGATACTCTGTCGAGACCGCCTCTCCCGCCTCTCCAGTCAAAGTCAAGCTGCTTCCCGGCGAACCGAGCGACAGCGATCTTGCCCGAGCCCGCGAAGTCCTGCAGAAATGGGAAAACGTCCAGCCTGAAAAAGCTGATCGCCTGATGCGCGTCGTCTACTGGACCCCCGCCGACCGCGAGCCCCTTCCCGAATACCAGGCTCGTCTCAGCCGGGTGATGACTCACATCCAAGGCTTCTACGACCAAGAAATGGCCGGCTACGGCTTCCCCAGACGCAGCATCAAGCTCGATAAAGACGCCCAAGGCCAAGTCAAAATCACCGTCGCCAAGGGCCAGCTCTTGGCGAAAGATTGCAGTGAAGAAGACCAGCGCGATGGCCAGGAAATCCGCCAAGACGCCCTGGCCGCTTTAAAGCTCCAGGGGATCGACGGCGACAAGGAAACTCTCGTCATCTTCTGCAATTTGACCGAGTGGGATCCGGTGAAGCGTCAGATGAGCCACCACAGCCCCTATTATGCCTCCGGCGACAGCCAACGCGGCACGGCATGGCAGCTTGATTCCGCCCTGCTCGACCCACTTCATTTGGCCATCAAAGATCAATTTCTCGACGACCGCCAATACGGCCACATCTCGCTCGGCAAATACAACTCGATCTTCATCGGCGGCGTCTGCCACGAGCTCGGTCACGCCCTTGGCCTGCCGCACTGCAAAGAATGCGCCGGCTGTCGCGCCGCCCGCGGTACCGCCTTGATGGGTGGCGGCAACCGCACCTACTTCGAGGATCTGCGAGGCGAAAGCAAAGGCAGTTTCCTCTCCTTGCCGCACGCTCTCAAACTCGCCAGCCACCCGCAGTTCTCCGGCTCGGTGAAACAAATCCAATCCCAGGTCAAAGCGGAGTTCTCCGAGTGGAAAATGGACAGTCAGGCCGATGGCCTCCATGTCTCCGCCAAGGTCAGCGCCAATCTCCCCCTCACCGCGATCATCGCCTACGCCGACCCAGAAGGCGGCGGCGATTACAACTCCGAAATCGCCAGCGGCATCCCCCAAGCCAATGGTTCTTTCTCGCTCCTCCTGCCTCACCCGGAAAACCGCCGCAATACCAACGCCAGCCTGCACTTCGTCGCCGTCGCCGCCAACGGCAGCGCCACCGCCTCGGTGTGGAGCGAACAAGCCCTGAGCTTCCCTGCCCGCGTCGATGCGGTCGGACGCCTCGACGTCAGCCAGGTCCTTGCCACTCTAGAACTCGAAAAGGCTTGGCTGCTGAAAAAAGCCGGCCATCTCGACGCGACGGTAAAAGCCGCTCTGAGCCCGATGATCCGCGACCTCTTCGAGCGCCTCGATCGTGCCGACTCCGCCGCTGGCAAAAGCAGTCCTGCCCAGGCGGCCGTCGAGGTGAAAAAACTGGCCCTGTCCGACGCCGCCCCCGAAAGCGCCCAGACCGGGTGGGGTGGGGTCCATTACGACCGCACCCACGATGGCGCTCCCTTGATCAGCAGCAGCGGCCCCGCTCGTCACGGCCTCTACGCCCACGCCAACGCCGAACACAGTTACGAGCTCGGCGGCACTTGGACGTCCCTCAGCGGCCGCGTCGGCATTCTCAAAGGCGGTTACGGCAAGGTCCGTTTCAGTCTCTGGGCCGACGGCAAGGAAATCTGGAAATCCAAAATGGTCGATGCCGAGTCTGACAAATCCTTCTCCGTCAAAGTCGCCGGCGTTCAAAAACTGATTCTTAAAGCCGACGCGGAGGACAAGGGGGGCGCCTGGAGCGCTTGGCTCGAGCCGGAACTCAGCCGCTGAACAGCAATCATTAGTAGTTACGAGGTAAAGCAGTTACGAGGTAAAGACAGCAACCCCTTTACCCCGCAACCCCGTAACCTCTTTACCCCGTTCCTTGTTCTCGTTACTCAGTTCCCATCCGCGATTTTCCGGTTTATACTGGCTCCCTGAAAATTCGGGGAGAAGCGCATGAGTGAACCAGCGGAAGTGAAGCAGAGCCCATGGGGGCAAGCGTGGGTCTTATTAGCCGCCTTGTCGCCCTTTCTCTACCACCCCCTCGCTCTGCTGCCCTATGGCTGGGCCGCCAAGGCGACCGAATGGAAACGCGCCTGGCTCGGCAATCCGAATGCCGATGCCATCCAGCCAATTTTGAACGAAGCCTATTTCCAAGCTTCATTCCCGATCCTTCCCGCTCTTGGCATCTTCTCCCTCGCCCTCGCTTTTTCCCGCCTGCCCGTGCATCGCCAGAGCTGGCGCCAACCCGCTTGGATACTGCTCCTCGTCATCTTGGTTTCGTCGCTCCTCTGCACCATCGGTCCCTTCGCCTTTCCTTTGTCCCAAGCCCTCGAATATACCGCCGTCGCCAGTGTCCCCCTCGCCGCTTGGGCTCTGACTCCCGAAGAGCGGGACTTGCTGAAAAGCTGGAGCCTGCGATCTCTGTCTTTATGGTGGCTGATCTGCATGCTCTACTGCCGGATCAACGAGAACAAAGGCCTCGGCGCCAATCAGAACTGGACCGCCGCCGCCCTCGCCGCCACGGCGCCTTTCGCCTGGCTGCAATTGAGCCGATGGACACCCTTTCAGTCGCTGCCGGTGCGGTGGATCACCGGCCTCCTCATCGCCAGCGTCACCCTGTGGCAAATGATCGGCCCCTGCGCCACTCGGACCACCGCCTTCGCTCTTCCCCTCCTCGCCTGCACTTACCTCCTTTTCAAACTCCCCGGCTGGCGCTCCCGCCTCGCCACCGTCGGCCTCAGCGCCACGATCATCATCAGCACCGGTCTCTTCCTCAAATCGCAGATGAATGCCCATCCGGAAGCCGAATTGATCGGCCGCGGCGACCTCCTCGCGAAGATCATCACCCAATGTCACCGCATCGAAGCCGAAGACATCCGCGCGCCGCTGTGGAACGACGCCCTCCATCTTGCCCTGCAGAAACCCCTGCTCGGTCACGGCCCCCTCGGCTGGCTCCGCGATTTCCCCGGCAATACCTCTGAGCACCTGATGAAAAAACAGCACTTCTCGTCGCTGATTGAACACACCCACAACCAACCCCTGATGGTCTTGGTCGAACTCGGCTTTGCCGGCCTTCTCGCCTGGCTCGCCGTGATCATCTGGATCCTTCATCGTCGGCCTGACGACGCCTTCGGCTGGTGCGCCTGGTCGGGCGCCATCCTCCTTTTCGGCTTCGGCTTGGCCGACAAGCCCCTCGCCGTCGCCGCCTCGGCCCCGATCTTCCTTCTTCTCCTCGCTTTGCGAACTCCGCAAGGTAAAGCCAGCGCCGCCGCCGCCCCCCCCGCACAGGCCCTCGCCGTGCTCAGCTTCGTCCTTGGCTTTGTCCTAAGCCTCTTACTTTGCTGCGGCGCCCTCGCGAAACTGCGCTTTGAAACAACAGCGGATCACGGCAGCAAAAGCTTCTGGATCAACAAAGCCTCCGGGCTCGACCGCTGGAATCCCGATTACGCCTACATGACCGCAGTCTACCAGATCTCCGTCCTGGAGGCCTCGATCGACAAGGCGCCCGAGTTAAGCCTGACTCTCCTCGACCAGTGTGAAAACACCCTCAACCGCGCCGAAGGACTGGTCCCGGGTTACGGCGACCTGCAACGCAAGCGAGGTGTCTGGGCGACCTGCGCCGCCCGCCTCGCCGACACCCCCGCAGATCGAGCCAACCACATCGAAACCGCTCGCCAGGCCTACGAGAAAAACCTCGCCTTCCAGCCTCTCGCCGTCAACCGCCTTGTCGCCCTGCTCGAATTCACCGCGCGCTGCGAGCCGGATTCGCCGCGACTCGCTGCCCTGAACTGCCAACTCCCTGAGCTCCTTGCCAATCGGGTCAGCTGGAAAAGCCTTGACCAAGGAATCGATCCGAAAAGCCGCGCCGCCGAGCTCAGACAAGCGCTGATCACTTGGCAACCCGGCACCGATCCCGCCACGATCATCGCCCAGCTCAATCAGATGATCGATACTAGCAAGTTCATCAGTCAGGCCGATCCCGGCTGGCAAAGTCTCCCCCCTTGCTCAAACTTCTTCGCCTACCCCTTTCCCCCCGACACCTGTCTCTGGCTCAGATCGTCCATGATGCCCCCGCAGCGGCTCCCCGCCAGCATCGACGCCTCCAAGCTCGATGCCGGCACGCTCAACGCCCTCGCCCGCGAAGCCGTTCTCCTCCGTCCTGATGCCCAGGGTCATTGGTCGGTCCTCCGCCCCGGCGACAAGCTTCCCGATGGCCCCCTCTACCTCGCCGACTGGCCCGAAGCCTTCACCATCCAAGGTCTCTACGCCGCCGCGGCCCTCAGCCTCGATGGCGGCGCCTCCCCTCCTCTCGAACTGCCCGCCGCCCGCCGCCGCCGCCTCGCGGAACTCTTCCACCTTTCTCAAGATCGAATTCAGATCTGGCTACCGGTCTTTGCCGGACTGCCTTGAATTCTCGCGTCATCACACCTTGGCATAGTGACGAACACCGCTACAGTGCGGGGTTTTGTGAAAAATAGATGAACAGGAGCAGCTCACATGTCCGTAACCGTACTCATCGGCGCCCAATGGGGCGACGAAGGCAAAGGAAAAATCATCGACGTTCTCGCCCCCGAGGCTGACGTCGTCGCCCGCTATCAAGGCGGCAACAACGCCGGCCACACCGTCATCGTCGAGGGCAAAAAGGTGGTTTTGCACCTCATCCCCTCCGGCGTCCACTCGCAAAAGACCCTCAACGTCATCGGCAACGGCGTCGTCATGAACCCGGTCGGCCTGTGCACTGAGATCGACAAGCTCGCTTCGCAAGATATCGAAATCATCAGCCGCCTCGAAATCAGCTCGCGCTGCCACCTCGTCTTCTCTTATCACCAGGCTCTCGACGCCGCCTTCGAAGCCGCCCGCGGCGCTGACGCCGTCGGCACCACCAAAAAAGGCATCGGCCCGACCTATGCCGACAAAGTTGCCCGTTGCGGTCTCCGCGGCGCCGATCTCTGCCACCCGGCCCGTCTCGAAGCCAAGTTCCGCACCAACTGCGACAAGGCCAACACCGTGCTCGCCAGCCTCGGCGCGCCCCAGCTCGATGTCAACGCCGAATGGGCCGCCACCAAGACCGCTTGCACCCGTCTCGCCCCCTTGGTCACCGACACCGTTCTGACCCTCAACCGCGCCATCAAGGCCGGCAAGAACATCATGCTCGAAGGCGCCCAGGGCGTCTGGCTCGACATCGACTACGGCACCTACCCCTACGTC
>JAYTMY010000308.1:0-9643 GCA_043748535.1 Lentisphaeraceae bacterium
TGCCCATGACGTTGGAAACGGCGATGGGGCCCTCTTGTTGGAGCCAGCCGCCTTCGGCGTTGGCTTCCGACTTGCGGACGGCTTTCTTCTGGATGTTGAGGCCTTCGACGGTGACCGTCGAGGTGGAGCGGTCAACTGAGGTGACTTTGCCGCTGGAGGCAAGGCCATTCTTGTTGCCGTGCTTGTGCTTGCCGGCGATGACGATGACTTCTTCGCCGACTTTGACGGGGAATTGGTTACTCATCACAGAACCTCCGGAGCAAGCGAGATGATTTTCATGAAGTTCTTCTCACGCAGTTCACGAGCGACGGGGCCGAAGATACGGGTGCCGCGGGGCTCATTATTGGCGTTGATGATGACGGCAGCGTTGCGGTCGAAGGCAAGATAGGAACCGTCTGCACGGCGGATCTTGGCACGAGTACGAACGATGACGGCTTTGACGACTTCACCCTTCTTGACGACGCCGCGGGGAGCGGCTTCGCGGACGGAGGCGGTGATGATATCGCCGACGCGGGCATACTGACGGTCTTGGCCGAGAACGCCAATACACATCAGTTGTTTGGCGCCGGTGTTATCGGCGACTTCCATGGTGGATTGCATTTGGATCATGGTCAGTTACTCCTTACTCTGCGTGCTTGGAGATGCTGACGAGACGCCAACGCTTCAACTTCGAGGTCGGACGAGTCTCAGAGATGACGACTTGGTCACCGGCCTTGGCTTCGTTCTTCTCGTCATGGACGTAGTACTTCTTGGTGATATCCATCACCTTTTTGAAGCGCGGGTGACGGGCCTTGCGGTGCACCTTGACAACGATGGTTTTGTCCATCTTGCTGGAGCTGACCACACCGGCGCGTTCTTTACGCTTGCCGCGGGCTGGGCTTTGTTGTTCAGACATGTTGTGATTCCTTACTTGGCCCGCGCAGTCTGCTCGGTCTTGATGCGGGCGATGGTGCGGCGCAGGAGGCTGATGCGCGAGCTGTTTTCCAGCTGGCCAGTTTTAGCCTGGATGCGGAGCTTGAAGAGCTCTTGCTGCGAGGCGACCATGTTCTGGTTGAGCTCTTCAGCGTTGAGCTTTTTAACGTCGGCGGCTTTCATTAGATCTGGTCCTCCTTGGCGAGGAAGCGGCAGCGGAAGCCAAGCTTGTTGGCGGCCAGCGCCATAGCTTCGCGAGCTGTGTTGCGGGAGCAGCCGGCCAATTCGAAGAGAACGCGACCGGGGCGGACGACAGCGACCCAACGGTCGGGAGCGCCTTTACCGGAACCCATGCGGATACCGAGGGGCTTTTGCGACACGGGCTTGTCGGGGAAGACGCGGATCCAGATTTTGGCGCGGCGTTTGGTGTGGCGGGACAGGGCGACCCGGCAGGCTTCGATCTGGCGGCCGTTCATCCAGCCACGATCGAGAATTTGCAGGCCGAATTCGCCAAAGTCGAGCTTGTTGCAGGTGCCGGAGTTTCCGGCACAGCTACCGCGCTGAACTTTGCGGAATTTGCTCCGCTTGGGCATCAGAGACATAGTTGAGCTCCGAGTAATTTAATGGGTTTCAAGCTTGACGGGGGGCGCGCGTCTGACGCTCGCCACCACGATCATTGCGATCGCCGCGGGGGGCACGCTCACGAGGGCCACGTTCGCCACCGCGATTGCGGCCACGAAGTTCGCCGACGGGCTTGCAGATCCACACCTTGATACCGATCTTGCCGGCAGTGGTGTTGGCTTCGCAGAAACCGTAGTCGATATTGGCGGACAGGGTCTGCAGGGGCACTTTGCCTTCGGCATAGTGCTCACTACGGGCGATGTCGGCACCGCCGACGCGTCCGGAGACCTTGATTTTGATGCCGTCAACTCCGATGTCCATGGCAGTCTGGATAGACTTCTTCATGGCGCGACGGAAGGAGACTCGGCGCTCGAGCTGAAGGGCAACGCCTTCGGCAACGAGGTAAGCATCAGCTTCGGGAGACTTCACTTCGACGATGTCGACGAAGACTTCCTTACCAGCGCAGGCTTCCGAGAGAACCGTTTTCAGGGTCTCAATGTCCTTGCCTTGCTTGCCGATCACGAGACCGGGGCGGGCAGAGTGGACAGCAACGCGGACGCGGTTGCCGAAACGCTCGATGATGATGCGGGAGATGGCAGCTTCCTTAAGACGCGCACGGACAATTTCGCGGACTTCGAAGTCTTCAGCGATCTTGGTGGCGAAATCTTTCTTGCGGCCGAACCAGCGCGAACGCCAGTCCTTGGTGACGGCAAGGCGGAAACCGATAGGGTTAACTTTCTGACCCACGGATGAACTCCTTAGGCTTTCTCGTCGCTGAGGACGATCTTGATGTGGCTGGTACGCTTGCGGATCTTGCCGGCGGAACCACGGGCACGAGGCATGAATCGTTTCGCCGTCGCGCCTTCGCCGACAACGGCGAGCTTGACGAAGATGATGTTCATATCGAGGCCGTGTTGCTCGGCGTTAGCACGAGCGGAGACCAAGGTCTTGAGGACCAGGCCGGCAGCTTTTTTGTTGGCCAGGGTGGCGATACGCAGGGCACTTTCATAGTTTTTGCCCTGCATGGTGCGCGTAACCTCACGGCATTTGAACGCGCTGATTTTCGCGTTGCGGGTGATGGCGATTGCTTCCATGTGTTCCTGTACTCTCGTTCGAGATTCAGTTTTTCTTTTTCACGGCCGCTCCGGCGGGGATGTCCTCGAGCCTCCCTTCAACTACTGACGTTAGGCTTAAGGCCCGTCGTACAGCTGTTGTCCTGAGGGTTGCGACTGTCTTGCCAGAGTCTTCAACCGTCCACTGGTCTCCCACTGTCACGCTGTCTGCGTAACCGAGGGTGACCGCCACTGCCTGTAATTCTTGATTGACGCTGAGAACGGTGCCGCGCGTTGCCGCTTTCGGTGTCGTTCCCGCTTCTCTCAGCACCCTAAGTTCCTCCCGGGCCAGCGCAGACTTCTTGTCGAAGTCCTGCAGGATCCCCGGTTCGGCCTTGAGAGCCCCGAGTGCCGTGCGGCAGTAGGTGACGAGTTCGTCATACCGCCGCTCCAAGTTCGCCGCGCTGTTGCTGGTGCGGACCAGCTCATCGAGCAGTCCGGCGCGTAATTGCGCCGGGTTGTGCTCGCCAGTGGCCAGCACGGCGATGCCGGTTTCGTGTTCCCTTAACCGGCTCTCCAAGTCCCTTACCTGAACCGTGAGTCCGGCTTGCGCCTTCCTCGCCTGGTCCAATTCACTTTGCAATTCGAAGATCTTGACCCGGAGGTCGGCAGCAGCTTCCGGCCCGGAGGCCGCCGCAGGATCTTCACTCCGCAAAGTGAGGGGTGTCAGAGACAGGGCGCCCACTATAACGATAGGCAGCAATACCGTCCACCTGCTGCAAAAATATTTTTTCAAGTTTTTTACGCTCATATCCGTGTATTCCTTGGTGTGCCGATTACATTGCGCAACTTTTTACCCGCAAGGCGGGTTGGACAGGCTGCAATCTGCCGTCCTTGACGCGGCTGTCAAGCTTGAACCTTGAACCTATTTATCCTTGATGATCCTGCCACTGCTGACGCCTGACCCCGAACTTTCTGCCAATCGTCTTTCCTGTGTGAGGCGTGCAGTGCAAGGCTTACTTCCTCCCGCTCCATCCTGGCGTTTATATAGAATTTAGTCCGCTGCACTTTTGAGTTCGACGACATGGCTCCAACTACCAGACTTAAGCTCCTTGTCCAGCTCACTGCTGCCACTCGCCCCTGTCACCCGGGGCACCCGGGGAAGTTCATCGGAGGAGACGGTGAACCAGCCGCCTTCGCCATCCCATGAGATCTCGCCTGTCTGATCAGGATTAACGAAGCCGATATCGGCCTTGTCGGGGAAGAGCTTGGATTCGTGGATCCGGTGGAGCACCTTAGCTGCGTCGGCAAGAAGCCAAGTGCGTCCTCCATGCTGAAAGATCCTAGTCTTCAGCGCCAACCCGGCTTCCCTCGCGGCCTGGGCGCTGTAGCCGACAGTGAAGCTGGACAGCAACACCACCATCGCCTTGCCATCTGCCGGGTGGATCCCCAGGACTTCTTTCGCCATTTCTTTCGGGAGGCTCAGTCGCCTCCACTGGCCGGCTGGGCAGGAGATCTCAAGGCGCGAACGTCCGCCCCATAGTTCGAGGCGCCGCGATCCCTCGCCTTCGACGCGTAGCACCAGATCGACCTGATCGGCACTGAGCAGCAAATCAGGGTGGATGCCGTGCAGAAGCCATGCGGCGCCGTAGTCAGGCAGCCCGGCATCGAAATTAAGCTGCCAGGCTTCGGAGACTGCAGGGGATTCCTTCCCTGGCCTTGCTGGGGGCGCCGCCACCCGGTCGCAAGAAACTCCGCCGCAGTTACTGAACAGATTCACCAGGCGTTCCAGTACCCGGGGACCGGCGTCGAGACGGGTTTCCAGACGGGCTCCGTTCACGACCTTGCGCAGGGAGAATGACGCCGGGAACTCCTTCTTCGCAATCAAGGGCGAGGCGCGATCGACAGGGCGGAAATCGGCCAAGACGAAGCCGCCGGCGAGCACCAGTCGACAGCCGAGCCCGTTTTCATCGGCCGCTAGATCCTCTTCGCTGGAATGCAGGCTGCCGTCGACGCCGAGGTGCCAGCGGCGCATTTTCCATCCGCCCTGCTTCTCCGGCAAAGTCAGCTCCAGACCTCGCATCTCTTCGGAGCAGGCGGCGGCCAGCACGGTGATGCCGCCATCGGGACGCCGGAAGGCGGCGTGGCAGCAATCAAGGAAGCCGTACTTATGGAGGTCGGTGGGGATGGCATTGCAGGGAATGCGTCGGCAGCCCTCCGGAAGCTGACTGCAGAGCTGCTCGATCAGGGGCCATTGCGGCACGGGAACGGCTTTCGCTCCCGGAAAGAAAACCCCGGGGCCGGAATCGAAGCCGTCCAGGATGGCGCAGCTCCCGCCATGTCCGGCGGCAAAGGTGAGGGCGCACAAGAAGCTGTTGACCTGTCTGGCCAGCCAGCGCTCCTGGAGTCCCATCGGGTAGAGCTCGCCGCTGGCGGGCACCGGCAAGGCCAGGCTACCGGACTTAAGGGCGGTGAGGCGCTGCTGTTGCCAGATGTCTTCGAAACCGGAACCGGCCTGGATGGCCTCGCCGCGGAGTACCACGGGAGATCCGGCCGCCGCAGCCTCCGGCCCGGCGAGCAACATGTCAAACACTCCCTGGCAGGTCTGCGCCGTCTGGCTTGACCAGCGTCCATCGGCTACCAGCAGGTTCTTCCAGCCTGTCCTCCGGGCTTGTGCCGCCCCGACAAACAGGTGCCGCCAGCCTTCGGCTGTTCCGGGGGGCACGGTGGCTTCCCAGGATGCCGGGTCGGAGCCGCAAGTCCGTGCGTCGGCGGGGAGCTCTCCACAGCCCCCGAGATCCGCCGCATTCAGGCCTCCAGCCAGTCGCGGCGCCAGCCAGGCACCGCCGCGCAGGGCGAGCCTGAATTCCCCGGGAGGCAGCTCATCCTCCACCCAGAGCGCGTCCAGTTCAAGCCCGGCGACAGCGCCATTGTCGATCGACAGCTTTCCGCCTTGAGCTTGGCGCAAGGCGGCCGGAATCCAGAGCTCGATGTCGACCGCGCTGCTGCGCACCCAGCGGCAATACAAGGGACTGCTGCCCAGCGAGACTTTGAGGAATTCGCCTTTGGCTCGATTGTCCATCCAGGGCATTTTCGGCCCCGCACCGCCTTCGCGCATGAATCGCATATGCACCACTAGATCGCACCCAGGTGCCCAGGAGTCAAGTGGCAGACTCAGCTTCTGACTTGGACGGAGGCGACGCGGAAAGTCTTCCGCACGCTCCAGCTCGACCGCCTCGCCCACCTTCTCGTCGGCGCCGTCTGGCAGTCCGTCCAGACGCCCGATGCGAAAGATCAGTTTACGCCCCTCCAGCGCGTCGAAAGGCGGGGCTTCAGAAAGGACAGCCCCAGGGCGGGAGGGATTTTCCGGAGCTATGGGCACCGCAGTTTGCTGCGGTGGTGGCCGATGTGGTGCCTGTAGCGGCACAATCGCCTTCTTCCCTGGGGAGATGGATACTTTGGGATAGCTTACGTCCGCAACTGCCTCCTTCTGCTGAGCTCCGCCAGCGGCGCTCCACACCGCCACGAGCGCCAGAATGGCTGCCAGCCCGCCCGCGATCCACCAGACCGTGCCACCTCCTGCAGACTGTTTCCTCCGTCTCATTTCTTCACTCCTGCCCGGAGCGCCAGGGTCTGCATGAGGTCGATGTCATCGCCGCCCTTCAGATACCACATGATATTATATTCTCCGGCTTTCAGCATCGTCAATTTGCCGTTGGAGGCATGGCTGAGCGGCAGGTAGGGGTGAGGAAATTCCGGGTTCAATCCATCCGCCTTGTCCCCCTTGGTGTCATCCTCTGCATCAATCGAACGATGCTTCATGCACAAGCAATGGAAGCATTCGTGGGCCAGGGTCGAGCCGCCGTCGCTGTACATGGCGACGAAGCCGCGATCCATTGTCGACTTGGTCGTGGTGAAGCCGGGATAGCCACGGCCCTCCTCCGAGTCCTTGTCGGCCGCCACATTCATTTGCAAAAAGCCACTGGCCTCACCCAAGGTCTTCCCCACCTTGTCGGACTTGCCGGCATAGGAGAAGTTGATGATGTTAGGCAGAGTATTGACTCGAAGCAATACACCGCGATTGAAATCCACCGGAGGAGAGAAGCCGAGATTGACCCGCCAGATGCCGGGATCAATCCGCTCCGCCTTGGTCACCGGGATCGTGTGGATCTGCCCGGATTTGTCTTGCCAGGACTTATTTTCAATATCGATGATTTTGGAATCCTCCGGCTCGAAGCGGATGCCGGCCTGGAGGGCGATCAGGTTCGCCGCCTGCAGCTGAGTTGTCGCTGCGGTCTTGAGTGCGTCAGCCGCCACGCCGCTCAGGGAAATGTCTTTGTCGTCGAAGAAGAAGTTGAACCTCACTTTGTAGACGATTTCCTCACCACTCAGGCAGCGATAGCTGAGGTAGGAACGGTCCGCCGCCGCAGCCCAGGGATCGTTCATCCGCCCCAGGAAGGGCATCCGGACGCCGATCTTCACAAGACCACCGCCGCCGCCTTTGACCTTGACGGCGCTGCCCCTGTCGCCAGTCAGAACCGCCGCCCCCTGCAAGACCTCCCAGAGCACATAGGCCGCGTCCTGCTGGCCAAACTCCAACAGTGCCAGATTGGATGCCTTCCCATTGACGAGGCAGGCCGGATTGGCCTCCGGACCTGCCATGTAGATCATGCACAGGTCGAGCACCCGCACCTGGACTTGGTTGCTAAGAACCACCTCATCCGCGATCAGCAGATTCGCCACGAGGTTGCCTCCACTCACCGCCGTCCCTTCGACGAAGAATCCGACCTCGACCAGCTTCTTCAGCTCGGCCCCGGGCAACAGCTCACCGTTGCGAATCTCGCCGCTCTTGTCCGCCGTGCGGTAGAGCTTTAAGTTGGCTGGAATTGAAAACTTCACGCTCAGTGAGTCATAGTCCACCTTTCCATTCGGTGCGGTGGGTTTGAGGTCCAGCCAGAACTGCTTGAGGTCGTTCTCCCCGCCCGTCTGCCCTTGAGCAGCATCCTGCCGCTTCCAGGGCTTTTTGTCGGTCTTCCCGCCGAGATTGTCGCTGTCGCCGTTGTAGAGAACCGGGATGCCGTGCGCCGCCAGATGGGCGTCGATGCCGCTCTCCGGGATCATCGCCCCCTTGTCGTCCAAGCAGGTGCTGCGCAGGTGCATCTCGTAGGGCGGCTGGACCTCATCTAGGATGTAGGTCTTGCTGTAATCGCCACCCGGGTCGACATCGTCGTTGCCGGCGGTCGACCCGCCGCTCGAGCCGCTTGTGCTGGGAGTCAGGCGGGAGACGCTCAGCTTCACCTTCAGCGTGTCGCCCTTCTTGGCGCGGTTGAGCCGGTAGGCCAAGGAGGCGTCCAGCTTCTCGCCGCTGGCCAGCTTTAGGCCATCGGGCTTGAAGATTTCCACCCCTGCGCCGAACTCCAGGGTGTAGTCGCCGTGAATGTAGGGATTCACATGGTCCGCCCGCAGCTTGATGCCATATTCCCACTTGGGTTCGGAGAAACTGATAACTCCTTTCTTGTCCGCCTTCAGCTGCTTCAGGAAGGGCTGCATCAGGAAGATCAGGGAGCTGGCGCTCAAGGTCTGCTTGCCGACTTTCGCGTGCGCCGTAAAGGTTTGTACGGTGTTCAGCTGCGGGTATTGTTCGTACTTGAGATTGTTCTGGGGCTCCTTGCAGATGAATTTACAAGTTTCCGATTCGACTCCCACCGCTGGATCCAAGGTGTACTCCGTGGGCATCGGCGCATTCGGCATCAGGTCATGCTTCGCCTTCACCGGCTTCTTGTTCAGCAGGTATTTCAGCGTCCTCGGCGTGTCGCCCCGCCTTGTCCCGGCATCCTTGTGATTCAAGGGCAGCAGTGCCGGATCGGGAACGATCTGGAATTCGTTCAGATTTAAATAAGTCGCAACGAACCAAGGGGCCAGTTCCTCTTTCGGTTTTTCGCCGCCACCGCCTTTTTGAACACGCTTCATCATCGGGGTGTATTCACGTGAGCCAAATTTACTGTCCTTGATCAGCCTAAATCTGGCGGTGATTTTCACCTCGTTGGTGGGGTCAAGTTCTAGCCTTTCAATGCTTTTGCCTTTCCCTTCCACGAGAAAAAACGGGCCTTTGCCTTGTTGCTTGACGAAGATCCAGCCGTCGGTCGGGACATAAGTCCTGTCGGCTCGCGCTGCTTTCTCATCCACTAGGAAATGACTTTGCGGGTTAGCTGTTTCCTCTGCGGCCAAGGCTGTCCGGCTCCACGCTAACAAACAGGCCAGAAAGAACATAAAATATCTGAGTTTATCCACGCTCATTTCGTCTTCTCCGATGCTTTCATTTTTTGTTCTTTCTTTTTTTCTTTCTCTTTTTTTCGGTCTTCGGCGAGCTCCTCATTGGCCCTGAACCAATATCCATAGTCTTCATCGAGATCTTTACGCCGTTCACCACTGAAGAGCTTCTTGTACTTTTCATAGCTAAAAACCAACTTAATATTGTCATCACAGTGGAACATGATCATCTTCAGCGTCTCCAGCGTCTCATCATCATCAGACTTATGTACTGCAAGAGCTTTTTCGAGGTAGGTCATGCTGTAGGGCGACTGCTTCCTGCCCATGGCTCTGTAGAGCATGGAGAGCTTCTCATGTTTCTTGTCCTCGTATTTCTTCAGGACATCGGCGAAGAGCGCGCTGTAGGGAGGAGGTGCGCTATCATTCTCGCGCCCTTGGTATTCTGCCGGCTCTGGCAGGATGATTCCACTCTGGCAATACGCGGTGAGGATTTCGAAATCGACCAGTTTGTGTTTAGCTGCATATCGGCGCAGCTGAGTAATGGCATCGAGTGCCTGACCGCTGAGGCCGCAGTTTTCGGTAAGGTCGACATAGAAGAGGGAGTGCAGGTGTTTTTTCTCGACCCCTTTTGATTCGAAGGAGTCGGAATAGTTGAAGGCGGGAGGATTAAGGTTCAGGTTACTACTCAGCCCCCCCCCCTTCCTGACCTAGCCACCCCCTAGCTGCATCCTGATCCGCCCGAGCTACGCTCGGGCTTTTTGTTGCCCGATTGCCGATTTTTTATGTTG
>JAYTMY010000309.1:0-12545 GCA_043748535.1 Lentisphaeraceae bacterium
GTCAGCGTCATCTACAACCAGGAAGGCCGCTCAAGCTCCTTCCCCGCTTGGTTTGACCATGTTCTGATCAGCCACGACTGGATGCGCTGCCAGACCAAATTGGTCAAACTCGACTCGCAAAACCGCCTCGAATCGATCCAAGACTTCCTGCCTTCGCTCGGTTTGCGCCACCCCTCAGACATGGCCCAGGATGCCCACGGCAACCTCTATGTCCTCGACTACGGCGGCGCCTGGACCGACAACAAAAACGGCCGGCTGATTAAAGTCAGCTTCGCCGGCTGGAACTGCCGCCCCCGCGTCGAACTTGACCTTGCCGAGCGTTTCGATACCCTCAGCACAGTGCAGAAGTTCAGCGCCAAAGCCAGCGATCCGGAAGGCAAGGCCGTCACGGCCAAATGGGACTTCGGCGACGGCAGCAGCGCCGCGGGACTGGAGGCTACCCACAGCTATGTCAAAGCTGGTCGCTACGAAGCCGTCTTCAGTGCCAGCGACCCCGAAGGAAACAAAAGCGTCCGCAAGCTTTTCATCAATGCCGGCAACGCCCGTCCTTCGATAAACCTCGCGATCAAGGGTAATCCCGCTAAATTCGTCTGGGGTCAGGACATCCCGGTCGAAGTCAATGCCAAGGATGCCGAAGACGGCAATATCAGCGCCGCCGCGGTCATCAGCGCCGAATACGGCGTCCCCTTCGACGCGGCCCCCGCCCACCCCAATCTCGCCGGCCTCGACCCGAGCCAGCCCGGCGGCAAGCTGATGGCTCTCAATGCCTGCGTCGCCTGTCATACCGCCACCTCGGCCAACGTCGGCCCGGCTTTCTCTGAGATCGCCAAGCGCTACAAGGACGACAAGGACCGCGACGCCAAGTTGCTCGAGTCGATCACCAAGGGCTCCAGCGGCAAATGGGGTGCTCACTCGCCCATGCCGCCCTTGGGCCATATTGCCGTCGACGACATCAAGTCCATGATCGCCGCCATCAACAGCCTCGCTACCGTCCACAGTGTCGGTGTCCCGGTAGTGGGTGGCATGGTCAAGACTCCCGCCACCCTGCCCGCCGGTCTACCCGCTGAATCAGTGCTCACAGTACGTGCCAGCATCACCGACAAAGGCGCCAACGGCCTGCCCGCCCTCAGTGCTCAGAGCAAGGTCTCCCTGAAGGCTGAGAAAGTGATGATCTTGACCGCGGCCCGTACCGAAGTCCCCGCCACCATAACCGAAATCAAGGGCAAGGACATCCGCATGCAAGGTGAGTACATCGGCTACATGACCGACTCGCAGCTCAGCGTCACTTGGCTGGTTGAGTCTCCGGCCGACGGCGACTATGCCATCTCGATGGAACTGGCCAACGACATCAACGACCAAGGCCGCGCCAGCCTCAGTGTCAATGGCAACTCACTCGAGGTCAAGTGCCCCAAGACCGCCGGCTGGGAAGCCTTCACCAAGGTCGAACTCGGCAAACTGAGCCTGAAGAAAGGGCGCAACGAGCTGGTGCTTAAAACCACCGTCATCAATGGCGCCTTTGGCAACATCCGTAAGCTCACCTTGCAGCGCTAACGCATGGGGGGGAGGCAGGCAAAACACAGCTGCCTTCCCTAGCTTGCTCTCGATCCGAGTTTAGGACGAGAACACGGAAGACCAGCCATAGTGGCCCGAACACCAGACGGCCCATCCGCAAGCCCCTCAGTGCGACTCTCGCTTCACTGATCCATTGGTTTCGCTTCAGGCAAGCCTTAGCTGGAGGAGCGACGGAGAGCGGACTAAAAACACCAACACGGACCTTACAAATATTCATTCATAACGCACTCATCTGGCTGCAGCCGGGCTTATCCTGCCAAGAGAGAGAGCTGTTCAAGGAAACGCTTTTTGCCATGGCGAAAATTCCAGCGGCAAAGGGGGTTTCGATTGGGACTCCCACTGCCAGCTCGAGACCTGTGGTCGACTCGTCTTTCGCCTACTCGATCACCTGTCATTTCCAGGATCACTTGCCCGCTTTGCGGTGACCGCATGGCGCGGCGCCAGACCCGCTCCGGCGCCTCCTTCTGGGCTTGCTGCGCCTACCCGAAATGCCAAGGCTCGCGGCCGGCGGAGGAACGCCGCAGTCCGCCGGAAGAGCGGCGGCGCTGAATCAGGAGCGAGGAGTTTCTGGGCTGATTTGAATTGAATATGAGCTCGGACCGCTGAAACCTGACCGCTGAAACCTGACCGCTGAAACCTGACCGCTGACGCCTGACCGCTGACGCCTGACCGCTGACGCCGGGCCGCTGACGCCGGGCCGCTGACGCCGGGCCGCTGACGCCGGACCGCTGACGCCGGACCCGCTGACGCCGGGCCGCTGACGCCTGACCGCTGACGCCGGACTGCTGACGCCGGATTTTTGTTCATGAAGTCAGCCGTCAGCAGTCAGCCGTCAGCAGTCTCATAACAGTAAGTGGGCACGAGACATCGACGAAGCTGGTTCTCTGCATGAAAAATCCCGCCGCAGTCTCCTGCGGCGGGATGGATCTTTCCAACTCTTACTTGAGTGCGCTGACCGCATTCCTGAAGAGCTGTTGGCCAAGGCCCTCTTTGGGGAGGCTGCCGTTGATCTTCTGGTTGGTCCAGTGGGGGTGGTTGAAGGGGGAGAGGTAGGCTTCGGGGTGGGGCATCAGGCCGAAGATGCGGCCGGAGAGGTCGCAGATGCCGGCGATGGCGTTGGTCGAGCCGTTGGGGTTGAGGGGGAATTCCTGCGTCGCGTCGCCGGTCTCGGGGTCGATGTAGCGGAGGGCGACGAGGTTGTTGTCCTCGAGGAATTTCAGGGTGGCGGCGTCCTGGGGGACGAGTTTGCCTTCGCCGTGACGGATAGGCACGGGAAGGACGTCGATGCCCTTGGTCCAGACGCAGGGCGACTTGGCGTTGGCCTTGAGGGTGACCCAGCGGTCCTGGAAGGCGCCGCAGTCGTTGTGCTGCAGGGCGACTTCCTGTTTGAACAGGCCGCCGATGGCGGGGACGATGCCCATGCGGGTGATGGTCTGGAAGCCGTTGCAGATGCCGATGACCAGGCCGCCTTTGGCGACGAACTGCTCGAGCTCGGCGCGGGCGCCGTACTTGATGCGGTTGCCGAGGACGGTGCCGGAACCGAGGTGGTCGCCGAAGGAGAAGCCGCCGATGAAGGCGAGGATCTGAAAGTCCAGCAGCTTCTTCGGGGTGTCCATCAGGTCGTTGAGGTGGATGAGGGTGACGTCGGAACCGGCGGTGGCGAAGGCGGCGGAAGTTTCCTTCTCGCAGTTGAGGCCGACGCCGGTGATGATGAGGGTTTTGGGGGTCATGGGGGGCTTCCGTTACTTGCTAATCAGGAGGTTTTGAAAGGGTTCGTGGTTCTTCCAGCGGTAGGTGTGGAAGTCGCGTTGGTCGGTGCTGAGGATGCGGCCGTGGCCGAGCTCTTCGGCGAGGAGAACCAGGGAGGCGTCGGCAAAGTCCATCGGCAGGTCGGCGTAGCGGGTCATGAGTTCGGTGACACGGAGCATGTGTTTGGCATCGAAATTGAAAAGGGCGTAGGCCTGAGTCGCGTGGGATCTCACAAATGCGAGAGCTTGTCGAGGGCCGCAGCGCTTGAGGAGAAGGTGGGTGACCTCGGTGACGACTGGGAGGGTGGTGATCAGCGGTTCCCGGCAACTCCGGTAACAGGTCATGGCGCGGCTGTGATGAGCGTCTCGATCATCAATCAGGGCAATCCAGAATCCGCTGTCGGCAATGATCACTTCTTGTCCGTCCAGAGATGTTTTTTGTAGTCGACCGACAAATTGCCGTCGCCATGCATACAGCCGATCAGGCCAGATTCCATGAAGGCTTTGAAGGCCGGATTGACATACTCTTCGTCAGCAGAAAAAACCTCTGGGATGTCGTCATCTTGGCTGACTTCCAAAACTCTGCTGAGGAGCTTCGGCAGGGGCTGACGCATCTTGGATTGCAAGACTTCCAGTTCTTTGATGTGCTCAGCGTCGATCTCATTTTCAAGGTGCAGCATGGGTGTCTCCCGGCTCGTCTTTCTGAAAACTCTCTGGCGTGAGTCTTCCCTCCAAATAGGCTTTATAGGCGATGTCGATGCAGCGGGCGATGGTTTCGTCCTGGGAGAGATTCCACCGGGCCATCAACTCCAGGAGGATGGCATAGTGCTCCTCGTCAAGTTCGTAGCGGATCAACATGGTTTCTCTCCCTGGATTTCGACTCAGACGCCGTCGAGGGTGGACTTGTAGGACTTGGCCATGGCGTCGAGCGACAGGGCGGCTTCGACGTGCTGGCCTTGGCGGAAGACCAGTTCGCCGTCGAAGGTGACCTTGCCGACCTTGGCGCAGGGCAGGCCTTTGAAGAGGGCTTCGAAGGACGCGGCCTTGTCGGGTGCGACGGTGGCGATGAAGCGCGAGGCGCTTTCGCTGAAGAGGACTTCAGCGGAGCTCAAGTCGTCGGCGCCGGGGATTAGGTTGATGTCGATGTCGAGGCCGAGGCTGCCGCCGACCGAGACCTTGGCGAAGCCGAGTGCGAGACCGCCGAGGGCGGGGGCGTGGAGCGAGTGGCAGAGCTCGTCGTTAGTGGCTTTCGCGACTTGGGCGTAGAGCTTCTTGGCGTGGTCGCAATCGAGCTTGGGCACGGCGTTGCCGAGGGCACCCTTGAGGAGGGCGAACTGCGAGCCGCCGAGTTCGGCCTTGGTGTCGCCGATGATGTAGACCAGGTCGCCGGCGCGCTGGGCGGCGAGGGTGACGCACTTCGAGATGTCGTCCATCTTGGCGATGGTCGAGATCAGCAGGGTCGGGGGGATGGAGATCTTCTTGCCGCCGCGGGTGGAGTCGTTTTTCATCGAGTCCTTGCCGGAGATCAGGGGCACGTCGAAGCTGGTGCAGACGTCGTAGAGAGCCATGTTGGCGCGGACGAGCTGAGCCATCTTGTAGCGTCCGTCGGGAGTCTTCTCGGACTCGACCGGGTCGGGCCAGCAGAAGTTGTCGAGGCCGGCGATGTGGCCGAGCTGGCCGCCGACGGCGAGGGTGCGGCGGATGGCCTGGTCGAGGCTGACCGCGGTGCAGTGGTAGGTGTCGATGTCGGCGTAGTGCGGGGCGATGCCGTAGGCGAGGATGATGCCTTCGCGGCCGATCGGTTCGGCCATGAAGACGGCGGCGTCGGTGGCGACATCGCAGTTGGCGCCGACGAAGGGCTTGATGACGGAGAGGCCTTTGACTTCGTGGTCGTAGCAGCGGGCCTTGCTCTCGTTGGAGCAGAGGTTGAGCGAGCCGAGGAGCTGCAGCAGGTCGTGGCCGACGTCGTCGGACTCGGTGGCGGGCTCGGGGTGGACGGGGGCGGTCCACTTGGCGGGGATGACCATCTTGGGCAGGCCGTCGTGCATGAATTCCATGTCGATGAGGGCAACGGTCAAATCGCCGTAGACGATGTGGAACTTGCCGGAGTCGTTGAATTCACCGAGGACGCTGGCTTCGACGTCGCGCTTTTTGGCGAGGGCGAGGAAGGCTTCGATTTTCTCGGGCGGGACGGCGAAGGACATGCGTTCTTGGGCTTCGGAGACGAGGATCTCCCAGGGCTGGAGGCCGGAGTATTTCACCGGGGCCTTGGACAGGTCCATGCGGCAGCCGCCGGAGTGGTCGCTCATTTCGCCGATCGAGGAGGAGAGGCCGCCGGCGCCGTTGTCGGTGACGAAGCGGTAGAGGTTCTGGTCGCGGGCTTCGAAGATGAAGTCGCCCATGCGTTTCTGGGTGATCGGGTCGCCGATCTGGACGGCTTGGACGGGCGAGTCTTTGTGCAGCTCTTCGGAGGAGAAGGTGGCGCCGTGGATGCCGTCTTTGCCGATGCGGCCGCCGGTCATGACGATGAGGTCACCGGGGCTGATCGACTTGCTGGCGCCGGATTTGCCGTGCAGCTGGCGGGGCAGGAGGCCGGCGGTGCCGCAATAGACCAGGGGTTTGCCGATGTAGCGTTCATCGAAGTATTCCCAGCCGAGGCCGTAGGGGATGCCGGACTGGTTGCCGCCGTCGATGACGCCTTGGTGGACGCCGTCGCGGATGCGGCGGGGGTGGAGCAGGCCTTCGGGGACTTCCGAGGGCTTGGTGAAGGGCGAACCGAGGCAGTAGCCCCAGACGTTGATCAAGAGCTCAGCGCCCATGCCGGTGCCCATCGGGTCGCGGTTGACGCCGACGATGCCGGTCATGGCGCCGCCGTAGGGGTCGAGGGCGGAGGGAGAGTTGTGGGTTTCGACCTTGTAGACGAGGTCGAAGCGCTCATTGAAGGAGATGACGCCGGCGTTGTCCTTAAAGACCGAGACGAGCCAGGGAACGCGCTGCGAAATCTCTTTAGTGGCCTGCTGGATGAAGGTCTTGTAGAGCGAGGAATAGCGGGTGGTCTTGCCGTTTTCGTCGGTGTAATCGACATGGGCGGCGAAGATCTTGTGCTTGCAGTGCTCGGACCAGGTTTGCGCCAGGCATTCGAGTTCGCCGTCGGTGATTTTGCCGGCGATGCCGAGCTTCTGGCGGACCGGATCGGAGGCGCCTTTGCGGGCCCATTCCTGGATGATCTTCATCTCTTCGAGAGTCAGGGCGAGGGTGTTCTTCTTCGAGATGTCGAAGAGCTCGGCGTCGCTGATTTCGAGGGAGAAGACCTTGACTTCCGGCTTGGCGCCGGCTTCGATCAAGGGGAGATTTTCCGGGGCGCCCTTGGCTTGCCATTCGCTGGCGGAGAGGACGCTGATGGTTTGGATCAGCGGGTTGCCGGCGACTTCTTTACCGAGGCGGAGGACGTCTTCGCGGCTCAGGAAGGGGGCGCTGATGAAGTATTCCTTGTGGGAGAAGCACTGCTCGGCGTCGCTGAGCTTACGGCCGATGATGTCGCCAATGGCTTCATGGGCGGTGCGGGCGAGGTTGTCGGTGACACCGGGGAGGAAGCCGATCTTGAGGAACCAGTCGAAGCCGGAGCGGTCGCGGGTCTGGCCGACGATGCCTTTCTGGAGGACGGGGTTGATCATTTCCGCGACGCAGCGAGCGGCCTGGGCGGCATCAAGCTGGGCGGTGACGGTGATGACTTCGGCGGTGCGGACTTCGGCGATTAACATGCCGAAGTAGTCACGCGCTTGGGCGATCAGTTGGTGGCGGCTGGGCTGGTCCACTTCGGGACGAGGGCTCATTTCAAGGCGGAAGATCATGGTCTGTCATCCCGGGTTTATGATGCCCGGGAAAGTGCCGCGCTTCGCCGAATCCGCAAGCCGGGGCGGCGGTTTTCCGGAGGAAGCAATTGAGACACAACTGGGACACAACTGGGATACAACTGGGACACAACTGGGATACAACTGGGACACAACTGGGATACAACTGGGACACAACTGGGACACAACTGGGACACAACTGGGACACAACTGGGACACGATTGGGACACAACTGGGGCACGACTGGGGCACAACTGGGACACAACTGGGGCACAACGGGCGCTCCAACCCATAAAACCCCTCCAACCCTTACACCCCTTTCACACTGGGTGCTGCGGGGGCCTGGCTGGTGCGGGCGCTGTCTTGTATATGGCGATCATACAATCGTTGCAGAGCCGGGCGGTGTTGACGGTCGATTTTTTTCAGCCCTTGGCGGAGGACCTCGGCGGCGAGATCCCGATCTTTCAGGTCGACCAAGGCGATTTCGATCAGTTGGCTCCAAATCTCTTCATCGGCGGGGAATTGCCGATTGAGTTCACTGAAGCGACGGAAGGCTTCTTCATAACGGCGTTCGTTGCGGAGATTGACAGCGCTGGAGATCAAGGGCCGCATCTCGCCATGGCGGAAGAGTCGGCGGAAAAGGGCCAGGAAGGGGCTGAAGGCAAGTTCCAGGAAGGCGCTAAACAGCGGCTGCAGAATGGGGGCGATCAGGAAGAGGGGGACTCCGAGAAGTAGGAGGCTGATAAATTTCTGGATATCGCTTCCGGTGAACAGGGTCCAGCTGTAGAAGACCAAGGCGACGGCAAGGGGGATGCGCCAGAGAGAGGTCAAGAGCAATTTGAGCAAGGAGCGGCGATGACGCTCGGCTTCGGCTTGATCGCCAAGTTCGGTGCTCAGCGATTCGACCTGGGTATCGCCACCGCTGAGAGCTTGAGCATAACGTTGCAGGCGTTGCCGGTCACCAGGGGACTCGATTTCCCCCAGACCTTCGGCGACGATCTCTTTCGCAATGTCGAGTTTTTTCAGATCGATGGCAGCGATCCGGATGGCGAGCAGCCAAGTCTGAAGAGTCTGCGGGTGGCTGTCACACAAGGCCCGTGCATCGACCAGTGCTCCTTCTGGGTCGCCGCGGAAACGCTTCGATTCGACCGGGCCGATCAAGGCGGTGGGAGCGTCATCGTGACCCTTGCCGCTGCCGTAGAGATCGGGCATGAGATCGACGATGAGGGTGACGATGGTGCGGGCGAGTGGAAGAAAACAGGCCACGGTCAAAGGCAGCAAGCCGGTGAAGGCACCGAGGGCGAGACCGAGGGCGGCGAGCGCGAGGCAGAAGGGGAGTTTGATGCCGAAGCTGATCCAATGCCAATTCGGGCTGCAGCGGAGACCTTGCCAGAAGCTCATTTTGCGCTCTTCGCGAGCGTCGCGGCGGCTCCGACTCGGCCCGGCCAGGGGGGCCGTCAAGGCTTCCGGCTCGGGAGAGGCCGCAGGAGCGCGAGGCTTGACGCTGCGGCCGTCATTCGGGGGTGCGGCGATCTTCACTTCTATCGGGCTTGCAGGAGGCGCGGCGGCCACTTCTTCAAGATGACGGATCTTGGCTGCGGCAATCCGCTCAATTCCATCCAGAAGATAAGGACGAACCTTGCAGCGTCCGGCTTCGACCACCACTTCTTCGATCATGTCGCGCCGAGCACTGGCGGCGGCGGCATCCACCGCCAACATCCAGGATTCGTCCTGCTGCGGATAACGGCGGGCATGCTGGATCGCCAGCGACAAAGCCTCCACGGGCCGGCCTTGTTGCAGTTCGTGTCGCGCCTGAGCGAGCATGGGCGACACCTTGCCGTGACGGAGTCGCGCCATAATCAAAGGGCCGAGAGGAGCCGTCATGGCGCTGACTTTGTGTCTGGCGATATCACGGATCGGCTCGAGGATCAACCAGATCGACAAGCAGCCGAGGATGCATTGCAAGATGAGCAGGAGGAGCAGCATAGCTTGCGAAGGGCTACTCCAAGCGTATTGGGCGCAGAGGCTGGAAACCAGGCAAGAGAGTGCGGCGAGCGCAAGCCGAGCAGCTTGGCGGCGGGCCAGTCCAAGCCAGGAACTTTCATAGGCCCGCCGGGCGTCGTGGATCTTCGCGAGCTCTTGCAGCTGGGAGTGAAGGGCTGGCGGGCATTCGCTGGCGCCAATGTGACCGAGGAAGATCGTGAGCAGGGCCTGCCGCGGCACTTCGGGCAAACGCTCCCAAGAAGAAATCAGGACGGTTTCAGCTAAGGCGGGGTCGTGCAGATGCTTGAGAGCGATGACGATCAGGCGTTCCCACAGACCTGGATCATCAGGAAAGCGCCGGAGATTTTCCTGGCAGAGATCCCAGGCTTCCTTTAAACGGCCTTGCTTCTGCAGCGCGTCGATGGTGTCGACAAGGGGGATTTCGGTCGCTTCGCCCCCGCTGAAGTGGGTCGAACAGGGGATCATGTAGTCGACGGCGAACGAGGCGAGACCGCCGGCGATCCGGAAGGACAGGCAAGCGGCGGCGGCGAAGGTGCAACCGATGAAGATGTAGAAGGCGTGCAGCGCCCCCTCCTTCACGGCAATGCCGAGAAAGATCAGGCCGAGCGCAGTGATGGCGATGGTGGCGATCAGCAGCTTGCGGCGGCGTTGCTGTTGCCAGCGCTGGTAGTGTCGTGAGGGTTTGTCCATGAACCATGTTGCGCTTGAAGCCCCCAAAAACAAGGTGGCGTCGCGATTTTTCGGGATTCCCTGGGAGCGCGGCAGCCCTCTGGCGCCCTGGTCTTTATTGCTTTCGCTTTAGGCGAAAGGAAGGGCGGCAGAGGGCGGCCGCGCTCCCAGGACGAACACAGCGGACACAGCGGTGGGGGATCTTGCATTCTCTTGCCACCGCTTTAGATTGGCGAATCTCATCGATCCCTAAAAACTTGAGGCAGAAAAATCATGAAAACCGCAGCCATCGCCCTCGCCGTCAGCGCCCTTCTCCTGGGTTCCTGCTCTTCCAGCTCGGATAAACACAGCCAGAAATCCGGCCAACAGCCCTGTGAATACTCCTTCACCCGCGCCGGTTATTATGACAACGTCGACGTTCCCCAGAAAGTCGCCTTCCAGCGGATCAAAGATCTCTTCACCGAACAGGGCGAAGTTCTCTCCAACGATCTGGTCAACTGCGTTCTTGTCGTCAAATCCTTCAAGTCCGATGAAAAAGGCGAGAGCCCGGTCGCCGGCGAAGCCGTGATCCGCTTCACCGCCCTCAGCCCGCTTTCCTGCCGCTTCGATGTCAGCTCGCGCAATAGCGTTGGCTACCCCAACAAGGCCACCGCCACCACCGTTCACTCGATGGTCTCCCTCGAACTGAAGAAGCTCGCCGCCGGCCGCTGATGCCGCCGCGCTACGCCATCGTCATCCCCGCATTCAACGAGGAACGATGGCTGCCCGCGACCTTACAAGCTGCTATTGCCGCCCGTGACGCCTCTGGTGTCGCGGGCGAAATCATTGTCGTCGATAACAACTCTTCCGATGACACGCGTCTCGTCGCTCTCAGTTACCCCGGCGTCCGCCTGGTTTTTGAGCCGGTGAATCAGATCTCCCGCGCCCGCAACGCCGGGGCCGCCGCCGCCGAGGCCGAATGGGTGATTTTCCTTGATGCCGACACCTTGCTGCCAGCACCAACCCTTGCGGCGGCCCTACTTCAGCTTGGTCGCGACGACTTCTGCGGCGGTGCCGCGACGGTGGCTTATGCCGATCCGGAAGTCGCCGGCTTTTTTGGTCGCAACCTGCTCAAGTGCTGGAATGCCGCAGCGCATTTCCGTCGTCTCTCGGCCGGCGCCTTCATCTTTTGCCGACGCGCCGATTGGCTCCGTTGCGGCGGCTTTTCCAAGGCGGTTTTTGCCGGCGAGGACGTCCTTTTTGGCCAAGCGCTGACTCGCCTCGGCAAGCCTCGCGGTGCCCGCTTTGTCGTTCTGCATGAAGAAGTCCTCACCTCCGCCCGCAAATTGCAATGGTTCGGCATCTGGGGCTGTGTCAAACAAATCCTCATCTGTTTCCTTCCCGGCGCAATTTTTTCTCGGCGCTTTCTCTATCTCTGGTATTCCCGTCCAAAGGGAAAATGAAAAATCACTGGCGAATGACTTAATTCCTTGCTAGACTTGGAGTATGTTCCCTGTAATAAGCCGGAGTGAGGTGACTTATGCCTATGCGATTCTCTCTGAATATCGACAGTTTTTTGGAGAACTCAGACGAGCTGACGGGCATTCTGTCAGATCCCCGCAGCTATCTCCCCGGCCTTTACCACGGCCGCTACGGTGATTTCAGTCTCAGTGAAGACGGCGCTTGGTCCTTCATCCCCGCGAATCATGCCCTCGTCCGCAATCTCCGCCCCTGGGCCAGTCTCAGCGAACAACTGATGATTGCTGATGCCGATGGCAATGTCGCTGCCCTCAATCTCGTCTTCACCGGAGTCGAGATCGACTCGGACTCGGCCATTCTGCGCGAAGATCTCGATGCCGACAGCAAGGGCCGCCTCAGTGCCGCCGGTGAACTTAGCACAGGCAGCTATGTCGCGGCAAAGGGCACGAGCTCACTGCTCAGGGGAAGCTTCAGCGTCGACGCCACCGGTGCCTGGAGCTGGGGCCTTGATGGCCGCTCCTCCAAAATTCAATCACTGGCCGCCGGCGCCACCCTGGTCGACAGCTTTGCCATCAAACTCACCTCCAGCGACACCGAGACGGTCAGCATCACCATCCAAGGACAGAACGACATCGCGGTGATCAAAGCCCCCAGCGCCGGCAAGATTACAGAGGACAGGTCGGTGAAAATCCTCGCCGCAGGTGATTACGGCTTCGACGCCAGTACTGCAGTCCTGATCACCAGCGGCAGCCTCAGCATCAGCGATGTCGACCTTGGCCAAGCGAAATTCAAGGGTTTCGGGCCGACGCCGAGCTTTGTCGAGTCCGATCTCGGCGTCTTTAAATTCAGCACCAGCGGCAGCAAGTTCCTCTGGTCCTACGCCGTCAAAAACAGTGATGTGCAATTCCTTCATGCCGGTGAGTCGATCGTCGACAGCATCGTCCTGCACTCCCTCGACGGCAGCGCCTCCAGCACCCTCAGCGTCCTGATCAGCGGCGCCAAAGACGGTGTTTCTAATGCCACTTTCGATGGGGATCTGAGCGGCAGCGTCACCGAGGACGCACTCGATGAGAACGGTCAGCTTTCCACCAACGGCAGCATCAAGGTCATTGATGTCGATGTGGGCCAGGCAGGCTTCCTAAAACAGGTTTTTAAGGGCAAATATGGCGTTCTTGAACTCGCTGCCGATGGACAATGGACCTACCTCGCCGACGCCTACGGCTCCGCCTTGCAGAGACTCAAG
>JAYTMY010000310.1:0-1577 GCA_043748535.1 Lentisphaeraceae bacterium
TGTGGCGGCACAAAACAATGAATGAAGCCAGGCGCCTGCCTATTGGCGCGGCGACGATTTTCTTGGTGGGGGCGTCACGCTATCTTGGATACGCGTGCCTTTCAACCCGGTTCCTTCCCGCGGCGGCTCCCTGCTTTCACTCCAGCACTTGCCAGTTGCGCAGCTGAAGCGACATTGCGGAGTTCGCAAATTTCCCCGGAGAATTTCATGAGCTCATCCTCCCGCTATGTCATCGGCATCGACCTCGGCACCACCAACTCCTGCCTCGCCTACACCGAGATCGACGGCGGCCTCGCCCCCATCGTCCTCGCCATCCCGCAGGTCAGCGCCGCCGGCGAAGTCCAATCTCTGCCCTCTCTGCCGAGCTTCGTCTATCTTCCGGCCGAAGGCAGCGTCGCCGCCAAATCCCTCGACCTCCCCTGGGCCAAAAAACGCGACTTCTGCGTCGGCCAATACGCCCTCCAGCAAGGCCCGCTGCAGCCCGCCAACGTCGTCGCCTCGTCGAAGTCCTGGCTGTGCAGCACCAGCGCCGAGCGCCTCGCCGACATCCTGCCCGCGGATGAAGATTCTGAACGCCGCATCTCGCCGGTCAAGGCCGCCTCTGAACTCCTCGGCCACCTCGCCGCCGCTTGGGAAAATCAGGTCGCCAAGGGCGATCCCGAACTCGCCCTGGCGAAGCAACAGGTGATCCTCACCATCCCCGCCTCCTTCGACCCCGTCGCCCGCGAACTCACCCTCCGCGCCGCCACCGAAGCCGGCCTCAGCCCCACCCTCCTCGAAGAACCCCAGGCCGCCTTCTACGCCTGGCTCGCCGACCAGGGCGACAACTGGCGCAGCCTCGTCGGCCCCGGCGACTCGGTCCTCGTCGTCGACATCGGCGGCGGCACCAGCGACTTCACCTTGATCAGCACTGAAGACCAGGACGGCTCGCTCGGCCTGCGCCGCGTCGCCGTCGGCGATCACATCCTCCTCGGTGGCGACAACATGGACATGGCCCTCGCCGCCGCCGTACAGGGCAAGCTCGGCAAGCGCCTCAACACCCGCCAGCTCGCCTCGCTGGTCCACTCTTGCCGCGCCGCCAAGGAGAAGCTCCTCGTCGACAGCGCTCCGGCCTCGATCAAAATCACCATTCCCGGCAGCGGCTCGTCGCTGGTCGGCGGCAGCCTCAGCGCCGAGCTCTCGGCCGAAGAGACCGGCAAGCTCATGCTCGACGGCTTCCTGCCCCTCTGTCCTCTCGCCGCGGAAGTCGAGCGCACCCCGCGTTCGGGTCTGCGCACGCAAGGCCTCGACTATGAGTCGGACCCGGTCCTGTCACACCACCTCGCCAGCTTCCTCCGCCGCTCCTGCGTCCAGCCCGACGGCTCGCTGAAGTTGCCCGCCGCGCTGCTCTTCAACGGCGGCGTCACCAAGGCTCCGGCCCTGCGTCGCCGCCTGGTCGAACTGCTCGCCTCTTGGGGAGCCGGCAAGATCCGCATCCTCGCCGGTGCCGATCCCGATCTCGCCGTCGCCCGCGGCGCCGCCTGGTTCGCCTGCGCCACCCGCGGCAAAGGCGTTCGTATCAAGGCCGGTTCGCCGCG
>JAYTMY010000311.1:0-10229 GCA_043748535.1 Lentisphaeraceae bacterium
GCTCGCCTTGGCCGCCAACCTGTCGAACCGCTACACCATCGAATCCAATCGCGAATCCGGCCTCGGCCGCGCCGACATGATCCTCATCCCCAAGCACCCGACTCAATACGGCATCCCCAAGATCTTCGAGTTCAAGGCCATCGGCCCCGACGACAATGCGGAAGCCGCAATCCTTGAGGCCTTGAAGCAGATCAAAGACAAGGATTACGCCGCCCGTTGCCGCGCCGCCGGCTTTGGAGACTTCGCCGCCTTCGCCCTGGTGCAGCAAGGGAAACAGCTCTTCATCCGCAAGGCGCAGTGAAGGGTTGATCTCGCTTCCCCGACCCGGAAAGCCCGGTGATCCACAGCGTCGCTCCCTGGGAGCGCGTTCGTCGTTCTCCCTGGAGCGCGCCAGCCCTCTGGCGCTGTTGTGCAGCTCCTGCTCCCCCTGGGAGCGCCTGGCGTTGTTTTGTTCGTCGCTCTCCTTCATCTCATCACCTCCGTTTGATGATATAAAGCTAACACTGATTTCGCTTGAAGCGAAATCCCAGACGCCAGGGGGCTGGCGCGCTCCCAGGTGAGCAGCATGGAACGGCTCAGCCATTGTCGATGCGGATGAAACGGCGGATGTCGTCTTTTATCGTTCCCATTACGTAAGGCATGCGCACGCCAGGAAGGGTGACCACGTCGTCACGTCGTAAAGTTCGTTGATGAAAAGTCTCATGTAGAATTGACCACTTTCGTCTCACGAAAAACTGACCATCCCCAGTGATTCCCCCCTGCCCAGAGGACTATTGCCCCGATCCCATCTCTCTCTTTGCCGCTTCGCCCAATTGCAGCCCGATGTGACGCCCCAGGATCCGCAGGGCTTCCCACTGATAGGCATCGAAGGATAGCTGGGCGGTGCTGAAGAAGGGGAATTCCGCCTGGTGCTGCGTGTAGCGGTTGAGCAGAGCGCAGGTGTCCGTGGGCAAGGTGCTGGCACTTTCCTCATTGAAGCTCAATTTGCCGAGCAGCAGGACGCTTTGGTAATCTCCCTTGCTGATGACGAAGCGGTAGATGAAGCGATCCAAAGGCAGGCGCGGCCCTTCGGTTGGATTGTCGTACTTGGTCTGCCAGGCTTGCAACAGTTCCTGGGGATAAGGCTTTTCGTTGGCGGACGGACTTGGCGTCACCTGGTAACCTTGTTTCCGCAGGAGGTGGAAGAGCTTTTGCATGTCGTCGCAATTTTGATCTGGATCATAGCTGGCATCAATGCAGGTGATCAGCGGCAATTGGCGGCGGACGAGGGCGTAAACGCCGAGATTCTCGAAGTGGCCGCCATCGGTGAGGGTGAGGCAGGAGGCCTTGCCCCGCTCACAATAGAAGGTGCGCCCGACGCTGATCTCGTGCAGGAAGTTGTAAAAGCGGGCGCAGCCGCCGAGAAACAGATTGCTGCCGCTGGTCTGATTGTAGTTGACCATGCGGTAGCGGGTGTTGAGGTTGAAAAGCAAGGTGAAAGGGGCCACCCAGCTCGGGATCTGACTGCCATCAAGCGCCGCGCCGCTGGCGGCGACGGCATCGCGCAAGGGCAGTTTTTCGCGTTCGCCGCAAGGAATGAGGCCGAAGAGGTGGAAGGTGTGCGAGCCGGAAATGGTATCGCCGTTGCGCTTGGCCACATGCATGTTCAGCGCCTTGGTGTCGACATAGCCCAGCTCCGATGAGCCGGAAAACAGCGGGGTGAATTCAAAGGCTTCCTGCGGTAGATCCTCGCCAAGGTGGTACAGCGCATTGCTAAGTCGGCAGTTGAGAATCAGGAGGGGCGCTTCGCTGTACGCCGGATTGAGCTCCTCCAAGGCGATGTTTTCACCGCAGTGATGGGGCAGGGGCCATTCACGCAGACGCAGGGTGTCGCTGTTGCTGCGCTTGGTCTCCGGCGCACTGCGCAGGGAGAGCTCATGCTTGTGATCCGGGCGGGTGAAGATTTCGCCTAGGTTTTCGGAGTACATCAGCACCGGATGATGCCAGTTGAACTTGTCCGCCGGAGTCCAGTGCAGACCGACATCGTAGGCGAGGTGGAAGGGGAAGCGGATGGCCCATTGCCCGATGGTTTTGCCATAGCCCCATTTGAGGTCGCTGAGATGGCGGGCATTGCCGCGCAGATGGAAAATGCCGTAGCCAAAACTGACTCCCTCCTGGCTGTCGAACTCGCCGCCCTCTTTCAGGTTGTCATTGACCATCGGGTTGCTTTCCAGCAAGTCGCCGTTGAAGCTGCTGCTCGCCTTGTAGCCGTTTTCGTCATAGCCGATCACTTTGAGGCCTTTGCGGCGATGACGAGGCGGAATCGTCGGGTTCGCGTAAGTGGCGATCAGTTCTTCGTTCACCCGGTCGATCTGATCGGCCCCGGCCTGGCCTTGGCGCATTTTGAGGATTTGCGGCGTCACCGGGTCGAGATGGCTGACGAACCAGGCGGCGGTGTAGCCGCCGCCGGAGGCCGCACTCATGAAGTCGATGCGGTCGAGGATGCTCAGCTCTTCCGCCTTGGCCTTGCCGTCTTTCACCTGCGCTAGACCCTGCAAGGCACCGAGGTTGACCACGGCGCTGCGCAGGCCTCCGCCGCTCATCGCGTGGCCATGATAAGGATCCTGCAAAGATTGCCCCACCGTCTCTCGGCGCGTCCGGATGTACTCGGCTTCTCGAATCGCCGCCGGATCCATCGAGTTCATCGGCCGCTCAAAGGCCGCGCCGCGCCCGTGAATCGTGTAGCTCTGGTCGACGCAGGAGACCGCCGCCAGGGTCATGAAAGCGGCTGAGAAAAGAAGGTTTCTCATGGCTTGCACCCCAGCTGTTTCAGTTGTCTTTCTCGCTCTTTCATCGCTTCGTAAGACTGGAGCCAGCGATTCAAGAGCTTGAGACGATTCTCGTGATACATCTTGTCCGCTAGAACATTGGCACGGCGTGTGGAGTCACTCAAACCATTGCAATCCCCCAAGGCGATGTTATCCGACGCAAGTTGCTCCACAGCCAATTGAAGCTCAAACGTGGCGAATCGATGTTTTTCGTTGTTGTCCTTTGCATTTCCCGGGCACTTGGCATCCGGGCTGGGGTGAGCCAGGTGAAATCTTTGCGGGGGAGCATAGGTGCAGGAGCTCAGGATCAGAAGAGCAAGAAGTGCGTGTTTCATCGATGGGTCTCCTGGGAGCGCGCCAGCCCTCTGGCGCTGTGATCGTGCTTAGCCTGGGAGCGCGCATGTCAACATGCGTCCCTGATTGCCGTTTTGTCCTTGCGCACCTCAGGGCGAAAGCAAGGGTGCCAGAAGGCTGGCGAGCTCCCAGGGATCCATGCTTTCGCTGTCGCGAAAGCAAGGGCGGATGTGGACATCCGCGCTCCCAGGGAACGAAGCGCCAGAGGATTTAATTCTTCTTGCAGCAGCCGGAAAGACAGCCGCAGTCGGGAAGTTTGGCGTTGAGATCGGAGGAAACAAAAACACGCTCCTTGGTGATCAAGACCTGGCCACCACCTTCCAGATGAATGTTCGAACAGCCGTTATTGGGCATGTTGCAGCTGTCGATGGTGATGCTGCTGCACGAGGCGAGGGCGAGCACGGCGAGGGCGATGACGATCTTTTTCATGGGGATGATTCCTTTTACTTCTTATCTGTTTTCGAGGCGAGATGGGCGGTCAAGGATGTGGTAGCGGCTGCCGGGTCGCCCTTGAGGCGAGCCTGGTCCCAGGCTTGGCAAAGGGTCAGGGTGGCGCGCAAGGGGGAGATCGATTCCACTGCAGGTTCAAAGGCGGTCGAAATCTTGACGGCCGCTTCGCAGGTGGCGGCGTAGGCGAGCTGGGCGCTTTCGTAGGCAGCAAGGTAATCGGCGGTGTTCTTGTCCTTGGCAGCTTTGTCGGCTGCGGCTTGGGCGGTCTCCAGCTCTTTCTGCTTGGCGTCTTTGTCGGCCTCGGGCGCTTCCGCCAGGGCTTTTTTGGCGGCTTCCAATTTAGCCAGGGTCTCGGTCAAGGCTTTTGTCGCCGCGTCCAAAGCGGCTTGGGCGACGGCCTTTTTCTCTTTGTCGCTGACGATCCGCCAGGTGGCGAGCGCGCTTTTCGCCGCGTCCTTCAGTGCGACATGAGCCGCTTCCACTTCGGCGACAGCCGGCGGCAGCTTGGCCTTCTCCAGTAAATGACGCAGCTTCAACTCGTAAGACTCTTGCGCTTGACGCAATAACTTTTCCAGTTCAGCTTTCTTCGTCTTGTCCGTCTCGCCATCGACGGCTTTTTTGGCTTTGTCCACCTCCTCCTCGCTAGCCTTCAGGTCGAGGTAGAGGGCGAATTGCTCATCTAGGGTGTTTAAGGCCTGGGCGACAGCGGCTTTCACTTTGGCCTCGTCGGCCTGCGGATCGGCCAGCATCTTGCCGAGAAGCTCGGCCACCTGTGCTCGCTTGTCGCTGACATTGGGCCAATTGAAGGCGTCGTAGACTTCCTTCTTCACTTCGCTGTTCACCAGGCCGAGCACCATGTAGCTCTTGTCGGCATAAGGCGTCTGGCTGTCGCCGCCGATGCGGGCGCTGAGGCGACCTTGCTCCCAGTTGAAATGGGCGTGGGCGGGAATCGGCTCGACCGCACTGCGATCGGCGTGGAAAGGGCTTTGGAAGCCGTCCCAATAAAGGCCGTTCAACCAGCCGGGGAAGTTGATCACCTGGTAGACTCCGCCCCAGACATATTTGTGGACTTCATAGATCTGGGGCCAGTCGAAGCGCTCCGGGCTTTCGGCCTTGATCAGGGCGAGGGACGCGCCTTGCGGCATCTCGCCGCCGAGGACCTTGCCGTCTTGGTCGAAGCTAAGGCCGAGGTCGTAGGAAAATTCGGCGTCGTCCTGATTCGCCTGTACCAGTACCTTGAGCATGTCGCGTACCACCGGCGCAGCCAAGGCCGCCTCGGGCCCGGCCTTGCCTGCCACCGCGCTGGCCAGCTCAATCAAGGTGTTCATTTTCTCTTTGTCCTCGCTGTCCAGCTCAATCATCCGCAGGCTGATCTCCAATTTTTTGCCCGCCAGCTTGCCTGCAGGCAGAAGCTCCAGGCCGTGCAGATTGCCGCCGCTCTTCTCGCCCAAAGCCGCCCCCGCCAAAAGCTCGTCGCCCTTCAAGACCTCCTTCCAATGATCGCCATCTTGCGCCAAGATCCGGTCGTAGACAAAGACCGGATTCTTCGGCTGGCCAGGATCAATCACCCTCACCCGGCTGAAGAACAAAACCTCCTCCTTCCCTGCTTCCCGCGTGTAGCGGATGAAGTGGTCTTGCAAATGAATTGACTGCAGTGCAAAAACCTGCTTCTTCCCAGACGTATCTGATGGAGACGCCGCTGGCGCGACGCTGTGCAAGGTGTATTGCCCCACTGCCGGCGACTGGCAGGAGGCGAGGGCAGCGAGAACCAAAGAAGCGAAAAGAATCTTTTTCATCTATTGTATTCCTTTTTTCAGGTTGAATAAATCTCAAATGGGAAACATGTCATCGTCACTAAGCGTGATTTATTTTACAGGATTTTCTGGATTGTCATTTTTAAGCTGGTTCCACGACTTTTCTGAGGATGATAAGATGGCTTGCATCTTATTGAGATATCCATCTATTTTAAAACTTGATTTTAAGTCTAAAGATTGGAATTCAAGCTCTCTTCTCAGATCTGAGAGTTTGTTAAATATTTTTCTTTCGTGAATCCAGAGTTCCGCAGGCTTGCGGATTCCTTCGTAGGAAGCCGTGATTCCCAGCAGACAAGATGTAGTTAGGATGTAAAATCCTATCTGAGTCCAACTCGGATGTAAAAGTTGCAAGCCAGCAAGCATTCCAGATAGTCCGGTTAACAGGTATGTCAGCACACGAAGACTTCTGTGAAGCTTTTTGTGACGCTCGGATGATGCTTTAAAGATGTTTATTTTTTGATCAAGTTCTTTCATAAGAAATTCGGTTTGAGTCATGCCTTTACCTCATATTTGGACACCTCGCCCAAGGGTTAATCCTTGGACGAGACAATTTCTTAGTTGTCACACCACCACCACACCCTGCTCAATCAGAATGTGGCTGGTGCCGACACTCCAGTGATCGTAGGTGTTCGGGCCGTAGGTGTGGGTGTCGCTTTGCTTGACGAAGCCGCCGCTGAGATCGACGGTGTCATTGCTTTCGCCTTTGACGCGCAACCAGAGGTTGCTGGCGCCATTGGGGATATCGGTGAGGTTCAAGACGGTCGCGGCGTCGATATTCAGAGTTTGGGCTCCCGCATCGCGGCGCAAATCAAAACACTCGATGCCTTTCATCTTCGTCGTGTCGGCAGTGATGTTGGCAGAAATCTCCACGGTGTCAAAGTCACTACCGCCATCAATCAGGGTGAAGTCATTGGCCTTGATGATGAAGTAGTCGCAGCCAGCAAGGCCCTTGCTGGTGTCGCCAGTGGAAACATCGTAGAAAGTATCCCAGTTGACTCCACCAATCAAGGTTTCTGCCGAAGAAGTGCCGTGGTAGCCCATGAATTCAATAAGATTTCCTTGGGCGTCAACACGAATTTTTTGTTGTACCATTCCAGTTACTGTACGTGTAATTATAAGTGAATGTTCATCTAGGGCCTCAATATCATCCAAGCCTTTTGTGGATCTCATAATTATGAAATCATCTTTAACTACGTTGCCATTTTTATTGATAATTAATCCATGTAAATCTCTCGTATAAGGCAATGTAAACTGATCCCTTGATTCCCACGAAATAAGAATACTATCTTCATCGATAATTTTCACGATGCAACTTGGAGATTGGCGCGTCGACTGAATCAGAAATGGAGTAGATCTACTGCCATCTTTATTAAAAAAAGCTCCTAATATATTTTGATTTTCCCATGTTCCTTGATAGTCAAAGTATGCACAAAAATATACATCTTTTGAAATTTGAACAATTCCACCTCCCCCGGCAGAGGTGTTGTTTCCTAAATATATTTCCCCTGACACGGATGCGAGATTGTCATCAAGGAATTGAATTGCTCCATTCGACGAATTTGTATATATTAACTCTATTCCATTTTCTCTTTTTGATATGGACATGATATCTTGTTTTACTGAAGCAGAAATATTTATTTGAGATTCATTGGAAACACTGAAATCATTCACGTTTATTGATCGGCAGAATATACCGTTATCGATGCCATCATTATTGTGGTAAAATAAATATAAATTAGCATTTTCCTGTACTGCAAAAATTCCGTTACTTCCAATGGTGAGCAAAGTACTTATTGATGTCTCATGGTAAATCAGACCTGTTTTGCTATTTATAAACTGAGAAACAATTCCAGTATTGTATTGATTTGATGAATATCTAACAATATTTCCATCTTCAAGGATAATTACTTTAGGAAAAAAACCCGCAGAAGATCCTCTAATCTCTGAATTGACAATCGAAAATTCATTTGTCGCCGAGTTTAATTTGTATATTTTAAGAAATTCCCCATGGGTTCCATATGCTCCCGCGAATATTGCATCCCCATTTTTATCGGGTTTTGAGTTAAACGTATTACATAGTTCTGCAGGGGAATAACCAACATTGCTAAACTCACTTAAAAAACTTCCATTATTATAATAATCAGCAACAGATTGCGATGCTGCCGACGCCACTTTTTCCGCAAATCCGTGTCCGTCCGTATACTGGGCTAGCGCGCGGATTTGCTTCCCTACCTGTCCTGCTCCGAGCGTCAGGAACGCTCCTGTGCTGACATTGCTCCAGTTGACTCCGTCGGAACTGCTTTGCCATTGGTAAGTGATGACGCGGAGGCCATCGGCATCTTGCAAGTTGTGGGTGGCGCTGAGTTGTTGCCCGAGGTAATACTTGCCGTTGACGGTGACGCTGCCGGTGGGGAGAGTGTTGATGATGGTGACTGGAGATGTCGCTGTCGAGCTCAAGCTTTCGGCAGTGCCCATCAAGTCGGTATACGCCGCCGAGACGGAGATGCTCTTGCCGAAATGAGCGGAGCTGAGAGCGAGGGTGGAGCCACTGCCGAGGGTGAGGCCGCTCTGGTCCTTCCAGGTGTAGCTGACATGAGCTGGCAGGCCATCTTCGTCAGCAAGAGATGCACTGAGAGTCTGGCCTTGGGCGGCGGTGCCGGAGATACTCAGGGTGGGGGCGTCGTTGAGATTGCTGACGGCAGCGGTGAGGGAACTGGTGACTGATTCCGGGTTGTTCAAGCCGTCGGTGTACGAAGCGACGACCTTGATCTGCTTACCAACTTGGGCCTGGGTAAGGGTGAGCGAGTTACCGCTGCCGACAGTGTTGCCTGCGGCGTCTTTCCAGGTGTAGGTGACGCTGCCTTTGCCATCGCTGTCGATGAGTCCGTCATTGACGCTAAGAACTTGGTCTTCGGCGGCGGAGCCGTTGATGCTGAGAGTACCGCTGGGCAAGTGGTTGGTGGGACGGATGGCGGCGGTGTCGAGGGAGCGGACACTTTCGGCGTGGCCAAAGCCGTCGGTGTATTCAGCGTGGACATGGAGGGAGCGGCCGACATCGCTGTCTGCGAGAGTGTAAAACTCCCCGCTGCCGAGAGTGATATGATTGCCGGAGCCGCCAAGGTACATCCAAGTGTAGGTGATGGCACCGAGACCATCGGCATCTTGGAGATTGTTGGTGGCTCTGAGGGTTTCGCCGGCGTTGAGCTTGCCGCTGATGCTGACGCTGCCGGTGGGTGCATCGTTGACATTGGCGACGGAGCTGGTGGCGGAGCTGAAGACGGATTCGAGGACGCCTTTGCCGTCGGTGTAGGAGGCAAGGACGGAGATGGCGGAGCCGACATGGTCCTGGGTGAGGAGGATGCTAGAGCCGGTGCCGATTTCGTTGCCGCCGTGGTCGCGCCAGGTGTAGGTGACCGTGCCTTTGCCATCGCTATCGACGAGGGAGTTGCTGGCGTAGAGGGTTTCGCCTTGGGTGGCGCTGCCGGTGATGCTTACGGAGCCGGTGGGGGCGGTGTTGGCGACACCGACTGCGGCACTCGGGGCGGAGCTGACGCTTTCGGCCTTGCCGAAGCCGTCGGCATAGGAAGCGGTGAGGGTGATATTCTTACCGAGGTGGGCGCTGGTCAGGGTGAGGCTGGGGCCGGTGCCGAGGGTGATGCCGTTCTGGTCTTTCCAGGTGTAAGTAGGAGTGGTGGGAATGCCGTCTTCATCGGAGATCGAGGGCAAGGCCATGAGGGTGCGACCGACGCGGGCGGCGCCGAGGATGTCGAGATTGCCTTCAGGCGCGTCGTTGACATTGGTCACGGTGGCAGTGAGAGTGGAGGCGAGGGAATTGGCGTGGCCTTCGCCGTCGGTGTAGCTGATGACGGCTTGGAGCTTTTTACCGACGAGGGATTGGTCGAGGAAGAGGCTATCTCCTTCACCGACAATGTTGCCGACCTGGTCTATCCAGGTGATGACGAAATCATCAACACTGCCGACGCCGCCGTCTAGGTCGTCGATGTGGAAGTCGGAGACCAAGAGATCATGATCTTCGGCGGGATTGCCGCTGACCGTGACAAAACCAGTAGGGGCGCTGTCGACGAGGGTGAAGTTGATGGTGAGATCTTGCTGATTACTCTCGTGATCGGGATTGGCATCGCCGACTTGGAGGCTCAGTACGGGGGAGAAGCTGGAGCCGTCGTGGCGGAGGGAGATGCGACCGGCCTTGACATCGGCAAGGGTGAAATAGTTGGTTTCCTGGCCGGCCTTGAGGATGCTGCAGTGCTCGGTGAAGGCGAGGAACCAGACTTCATAATCGGGGGTATTGGCATCGGCATCGCTGGCGTTGACATGGGCGGTGCTGAGGGTGAGCGTCTGGCCCTCTGCGATGCTGAGGCTACCGATCTGGATATTGGGGGCGAAATCGTTAACGGTGGCGCGGGCGACACTGCCGAGGGTCTGGAGTGCGGAGACCTTGCCGGTCGCATCGGTGAGTGCTAGGCTGGCGGAGGCCGGGCCGCTAGCGCTGCGGGTGACGCTGACGAGGTCGTTGCCGACATCGAAGAGCGAGAAGGTTTTAACCTCGATGCCGGCGACTTTAAATACCAGGCCACTATTGGCCTTGACGCTGACCATCATCGATTCCCACAGGGATTCGGGAAGTTCCTCGTCGGCCGCAACGGCGAAGATTTTTGGATCCAGGATGACGGTTTCGCCGGCATTGATGGCCAAGGCATTGAGGGCCAAGACCGGTGCGTCATCGACGGATTTGAAGGTGAAAGGGAGCCAAGTTTCTTGTCCGGCGACGCCGAGTTTCAGAGAG
>JAYTMY010000312.1:0-4983 GCA_043748535.1 Lentisphaeraceae bacterium
AGCCTTCTCGTCCCTTCGATGATGCTCGGCATCGGCACCATGGCCTTCATGACCCGCCTGATGCGTTCGTCGATGCTGGAAGTGATCAACTCCGACTACATCCGCACCGCCCGCGCCAAGGGCCTGCCGCCCCTGCGCATCTTCTTCTCGCACCAGCTGCGCAACGCCGTCCTGCCCCTGATCACCGTCCTCGGTCCATCGATCGCCGCCGTCACCACCGGCTCCTTCGTCATCGAGAAGATCTTCAATATCCCCGGCCTCGGCAAGTACTTCATCAGCTCGGTGCAGCAGTCGGACTACACCGTGATCATGGGCACCACCGTCTTCTACGGCGCCTTCCTGGTCCTGATGGTCCTCGTCGTCGACATCCTCTACGGCTTCATCGACCCGCGCATCCGCGTCCAAGGCTGATTTTCAGAAGGCATGAAGAAGTTGAAAGGTTGAAAGGTTGAAAGGTAAACACATGGACAACAGCAATAAACGCAGGCAGGTCGAGACAGTTCTTGCTCCGCATTTCAACCTTTCAACCTTTCAACCCAGCTGTTTCTTGGCCTTTCAACCTTTCAACCTTTCAACCCGGTTCCTGTGTTTTCTCCTCCTCTTCTGCCTGAGCCCCCTCTCAAGAGCGGCCCTGCCCGAGCCCGACGCCATTCGCCACAGTCCGCAAGGCCCCGCCGCCAGACCCCTGCCCGGTGGCGCCCTCGCACTTGACTGCCCCTTCTCGAAAGTGACCGATAAACGCCTGTGGTGGGATTTCCCCTGCCAGCTCGACCTCGCCGAAGCCCGCGGCCTGCGCCTCTTCTTCCGCTGCCACGACGCCAGCCCCGCCGCCTACATCTCAATCTATTTCCAAAGCAAACTCGGCTGGTACTGTCTCGATCTGAGCCCGAAAAGCAGCGACGAAGTCTGCTCGCTCGATCTCGACAAGGCCTTCACCAGCATCGATGGCAAGGTCAGCGGCTGGAGCTCGATCACCAAGATCCGCATCGCCGTCTGGCGCGGCGAAGCCCGCGACTGCAGCTTCGAAGTGCATGGACTCCTGCCCCTCGCCCCGGAAGAAGCCATCCCGGTTTTGCGCAGCACCGGCCTCGCCGCAGGCCAGACGCCGCTCGCCGCTGAGGAAGCCCGCGTTTCGGCCAGCTCCGCCGCCTTGATCTGCAAGGACCTGACCAACGCCTCCAGCGCCCCCTTCCTCCTCGATGACATCGACATCGCCCGCCTCGATGTCCGCCGCCACCGCCTCCTCATCCTGCCCTACAACCCGCAACTGCCGCGGCCGGTTCTCGATCAGATCCTCAAGTTTCAGAACGATGGCGGCCAGGTCCTGTCCTTCTATCTATTGCCCTACGAACTCGGCAAAGCCCAAGGCTTCAAAGTCACCGGCATGCTACGCAGCAAGGAGCTGCCCCAGGGCCTCGGCGGCTTCCGCCTCGAACCCGAAGCCCTGCCCACCCATGTTCGCGTTCTCACCCAGAAGTCCCCACTCGCCGCCCTCGGTGAGGCCTCAGGAGACGCCAGCGTCGCCGCCACCTGGTGCGACCAACAAGGCGTCAGCCTTGAGCACCCCGCTCTGCTGCTTGCTCCTTCCGGCGCCTGGATGACCCACATCTACCTCGGCCAGGACAGCCGCGGCCCCGACTTCCTCCTCGGCCTGATCAGCCGCTTCGCTCCCGAAGCCCAGGCCCGCGCCGCCGCCCGCCGCCTCGACGCCCTCGGCCAACGCCTCGGCTACGCCGAACTCAGCAGTGCCAACACCGAGCTCACCAAGCTGTGCACCGGACCCGAAGCCGCCGTCTCTCTCGACAACGCTCTCCTCCTCGAAAAACGCGCCCGCAGTCACCTCGTCGCTGGCCGCTATCTGCAAGCCCACTCCGCCGCCGCCGATTGCCGCCAAGCCCTCGAAAAAGCCTGGTGCCTCAGCCGTAAAGCCGTCCCCGGCGAATTCCGCGGCCTGTGGATCCATGACGGTTCCGGACTCGCCGGCAACACTTGGCCGCAAATCACCAGCAAGGCCAGCCGCAGCGGCTTCAGCGATCTCATCGTCAACCTCGCCGCCGGCCCCGAATCCTGGTTCAAAGCCGACGGACTCCTCCTTCGCCCCGAAGCCCGCCAGATGAACCAGCTCGCCGCCGCCCGCGATGCCTGTAAGAACGACCATCTCAAACTCCACTGCTGGATCACCTGCTTCGAACTCCGCCGCTGCAAGGACGCCGCCTTCGTCGAGCATATGAAAGACACCGGGCGCCTCCTCGTCCGCCGCGACGGCAAGGTCGACTCGGCCTGGCTCTGCCCCTCGCAGAACGCCAACCGCAGTTTCGTCGTCCAGGCTGCCGAAGCCGCCGCCGCCGCCGGGGTCGACGGCATCCAGCTCGACTACATCCGCCATCAAGGTCCCGACGCTTGTTTTTGCCCCTCCTGCCACGCCGCCTTCGCCGCCAAGGAAGGCAAGATCTGGCCCGACCTCGGCAAGGCCCTCGCCGCCGATCCGGAGCTGCTCAAGCGCTGGAACCAGCAGCGCCGCGACCTCATCACCGAACTGGTTCGCGATGTCCGCAATCGCCTCAAAAAGACTCCCAAGGTGCAGCTCTCCGCCGCGGTCTTCGACAACCCCGAAGGCATGCGCGACACCATCGCCCAGGATTGGCCGCGCTGGGCCAAAGAAGGCCTGGTCGATTTCCTCTGCCCGATGAACTACATGGACAGCACCGAGGCCTTCGCCGCCACCGTCGCCCGCCAGCAGCACATCCTCGCCGGCACTCAGTGCCAACTCCACCCCGGCATTGGCGCCTCCAGCCGCGGCCTCGACCCGATCAGCGTCATCTCTCAGATCGAAGCCAGCCGCAACCAAGGCTGCCCCGGCTTCACCCTCTTTTCCCTCACCACCAGCACCGAGAAAAACCTCTTCCCCCTCCTCGGCCTCGGCATCACCCGCCCCCCAGGCCCGCCCCGCGCCCTGCCCCTTCCCAGCCCGGATCCAATCTGGGAATGACAGGGGTTGTAGGGGTTGTAGGGGTTTTAAGGGCTCAACTTGTTCGAGCCCTCCACCCCTAAAACTCTTAAAACCCTTCCATCCCCTAAAACCCTTCCATCCCCTAAAACCCCTACAACCCCTAGATTCCCATGCAAGACTTCCTCATGCGCGGCCTGATCCATGAGATCGCCGTCCGGATCACCTTCGCCGATGTCACCGCCCTCTGCAATGACATCCTGATCAAGCACAACTGCGACCCCCTCAGCGGCTACATCCTGTGCCGTGGCCTCGCCGCCGGCGCCCTCGAAATTCCCCTCCTCGATGAAGGCGAACGCTGCAGCATCACCTGGAACTACCAAGGCCCGATTCGCCGCGTCGTCGTCGACTTCAGCGCCGACGGCGAAATCCGCGGTTACACCGGCGCCAAGGAGCTTGTCGGCAAGGTCGAAAGCATCGCCCAAGCCTACGGCGACGAAGATGGCCAGCTCAGCATTGTCCGCAGCCGCGACGAACGCCAAGTCGGCTCCTCGCGTTGCGCCGGCAAACTCCTGGAAGTCGTCGACGACCTCGCCTACTTCCACTCGGTGTCGGAACAGATCGAGACCGACATCTGCGTCTCGCTGCGTTTCAATCCCGACCCAAACTTCCCGGTCAGCCTCTGCCGCGGCATCCTCCTGCAAGCCCTGCCCGACTGCGACCACGAAAAACTCGGTCTCTTGCGCGACGCCCTTCGCCGTCCCGAAGCCCAGGCCATTCTCGACGAAACCGGGGTCAGCACCGACACCCTTTTCGAGCGCCTGCTGCACCTGATCCTGAGCACCTGCCCCGGCACCAGCTACCAGCTCTTCCCCGCCGTCGTGCCGCGTTTCCAATGCCGCTGCAGCGAAAGCAAAACTCTCGACATGCTCGCCAGCCTACCCCCCGACGAAGTCGCCAGCATCAAGGCCGAAGGCAAGCCCCTGCGCATCTCCTGCGCTTTCTGCTCCCACATCTACAGCATCGAGCCCGAGCGCCTGCGCGGATGAAGCTGCGCGCAAAACGCGCCCAAACCTTGCTTTCCGCCAGCTCCGGAATTATGCTGAAAACATCCCGGAGACCCAGCCATGATCCTCGACTTCGAATAATACGCGCACGCCGCTTAACTCGCGGCATCTGCCTTCAATCCGCCGAAACTAAGGTCTCTCATGTCTACCAATCATCCTAAAAACGCCTCATCACCTGCTTGGCTCACCTGTTTTCTTGGGCTCGTCATATCTTGTTTAGCAGGGATGAGTGAAGGTGCACTTCTTTGGTTCTACTGCCTTCTCTTTCCGATTATGATGAGCACTGCCGCAATGAACTTCATCCGCGCCTACGGGTCGGGGCCAATTACTGCCAGCCTCAATAACATTGAAATCAACCCGAAAGACATGACTCAGATTGGCATCAGTCTCTTTGTTTATTTTGCAGCCTGCTTTGGGATTTATACTTACGGCCGGGAAATGCGACTGGAAACGGCAAAAAACTTGGCAACTGCCCGCGCGATTCATGAGACCTTGGAGGGCATCCACGCCGCCGATGCGAAGCAACAGCAAGCCATCAAAGATGAACATGACCGAAAAGCCATTTTGGAGTCTGGCAAAAGCCTTCCGCAATGAAGAGCCGATGATCCTCGCCCCTGCGCGCAGCGCCTTGGACTGCGGCAAGAATTGCCGCCTTCAATGGCGGCGGAGCCGCGTCCGAGCCTCTGCTCTTCCTGCAGTCCCGAAGGGGCGGCCTGATCTCAGCCCGGGGTGGAGCCGAGGGACGAGGCGCAGCCCCGGGTTTCAGGTTTAAGATTCGAGCCCTGAAAGGGCGGCCTGAAACCTTCACATCGGTGAGCATTTCGATCTTGATTTAAGAGGCCGCATCTTCAGGTCGCCCCGCTGGGGCTCGACTCATATTTTGCGGTTACCCGGGGCTGCGCCTCGTCCCTCGGCTCCACCCCGGGCTGAGGTCAGACTGCCCCGCTGGGGCAAGGAGAAATTATGCAA
>JAYTMY010000313.1:0-2947 GCA_043748535.1 Lentisphaeraceae bacterium
CAGCGAAACCTCCGGGCGCGGTGTCGGCATGGACGCGGTGAAATCGGAAGTTGAAGCCGAGGGCGGTTCCATCAGCATTCGCACCCAGATCGGCCAAGGTACTAGCTTCACCATCAACCTGCCGGTGTAAAAAATGACTCCCGCCGAAACCAGCCCGCAATGCCTTAGCCAAAAACGGCTATTGGAGATCTTTGATGCCGCAGCGGACGCCATCTTGGTGGTCGATAATCACGGCCGGATTCTCGCTGCCAACGCCGCGGCGAGAGCCATGGCAGAGATGGATCCCGTCGGCCAAAGTGAAGGATCATTCCTCTCCCTCGCCACCGATCAGCAAGGTTGCCAAGCGTGGTTCGGTCCCCGGCGGATACCGGTCGACATCAACATCACCAGTGAAGCCGCAGGCACCATGGTGTGTATCGCCCGCGATGTGCACCACCGGATGGAGTCCGAGCGCCAATCCCGGGCCAGGGAAGTCGCCGAAGGCGCCAACCGGGCCAAGGGGGTTTTCCTCGCCAACATGAGCCATGAAATCCGGACTCCTCTCAACGGCATTTTGAGCATGGCCAAGCTTCTCGGTTCTTCCGCGGCCAGCGACGAGCAGCGCACCGGCCTCGACATCATCCGCAGCAGCGGTGAATCCCTGCTCCGGATTGTCGACGACATCCTCGACTTCTCTAAAATTGAAGCCGGAAAACTGTCGCTGGAAGAAGTCGATATTGAGCTCCGTGAACACCTCGATAACATTGTCAGCTTATACGCCTTGAATGCCCAGAAAAAAGGGGTCGAGATCCACGCCTTGATCTCCCCCTCGCTGCCCCACAGTGTCCGCGGCGATCCCTTGCGCTTGCGCCAGGTGATCGGCAATCTCCTCAGCAATGCAATCAAATTCACTTCCTCCGGCGAAGTCTCTCTCACCGTCTTACCTGGCTCTCATGCCGATGAAATCCGCTTTGAAATCCGCGACAGCGGCATCGGCATTTCCGAGGAAGCCATCTCCCGGCTCTTCCAGCCTTTTGAACAGGCTGATGGCTCGACGACACGCCGTTTTGGTGGCACTGGCCTGGGCTTATCAATATGCAAATCCCTGGTGGAATTGATGGCCGGTCGCATCTGGGTCACCAGTGACCCCGGCAAAGGCAGTTGTTTCGGCTTTGAAGTCAAACTCAAATCCTTGGGAGTTCCGGCGCCAGCTACGGCCCAGAAACTCCGGGTCTTCCTCCACGGCGGCAGCGAACTCATCCGCAGCTCATGCCAATTCCTCCTTCTTTTCGCCGGTCACGAGCTCGTGCCAGCCGTCACCAACGCACAGGTCTTCATCAATCTCGATCATCAGCTTCCCGATCCGGAAGAGCTGCGGAAGACCCATCCGCATCTGCAGCTGATCACCCAGGTGCCGCTGCATCGGTTCCTGAGTGGCGACAAGGACTCCCGCCCGACGGGCTGGGATGAAGTCATTTCATCGCCACTCGGCAAACGCCTGCTCCAGATCCTTGTGCCTCCCCCTGCGGCCCCATCGGCTGAGGAGCCCGGTCAGCACCTGCAGATTCTCATCGCCGATGACAACAGCATCAATCAGAAGATCTTCGTCCGGATTCTCGAGCGCCTCGGTCACCAGACCTGCGTCTGCAATGATGGCCAAGAGGCCGTCGAGGCCGAATCCAAGGCGGCCTTCGATCTGATCCTGATGGACTGCATGATGCCCAATCTCGATGGCTTCCAGGCGACGAAGATCCTGCGTGATCGCGGTTGCCGGGTCCAGATCGTTGCGATCACCGCTAACGCCATCAAAGGTGAACGCGAATACTGTTTGGCGGCGGGGATGGACGATTATCTGACCAAGCCGGTGAATTTCGAGGAGCTGAACCGGGTCCTCAAAAAAGGATTAAGTCAACCCGACACTAGCCCGCTGACTGAGGCACAAGTGATGCCTGTCGACCCCGGTCCTTATGAGCACATCCTCGATTGTCTGAGTCAAGGATTGCGGGAGATGTTCGGCGATGGTGCCCATGTCGAGAGGCAGGTTTCCAGAGCGCAGCCCTGGCCGAGTTTCCGAGAGCACCTGATGGCCTGGATCAGCTTTGAGTCAGCGTTCTTCACCGGCCAGATCATCATCGGTTGCGACCGCAAGACGTCTGCCACTTTGCTAGAGCCGCTTTTGCCGGGTATGGATCTGGACGACGACATGCTGTGCTCCGGCATCAGTGAACTTCTCAATGCCGTCAGCTGCTCGCTTTCCGAGTCAGAGATCAGCACCCGTTTTGGACGAATCGAAGTCGCCCCTCCCAAGAGCTGGCACGGAGGCGGTCACGCACCTGCTCTCAGCCTCACACCCGGGCAGGAATCCGTGCTCATGACCCACGCCGGCGCCCTGCTGCTCTTCATCTGTTTCAGCGATAAATTGGCGATCTAAGCTCTTAGACTGCTTTCGAATCAAACAGCTCACGAACTGAATCCCGGCAAAGAACGATCAGAGAGAAAACTCCCAGTGCCGTACCGAAGGGGAACATCACGCAGCTGAGGCCGGCGACGACCATGCAGAATACACGGTTTTTCCGTTGGGAGAGAAATCGCCCTGCAAGGAAAATGCACAAGGCACACGCCAAGCCCAAGCAGATAAAAGTCAGGGCCATGATGATAAACATGATGGCGAAGGCCGCAGGCGGCCCGTTCACTCCGCCTTGCTTGGGCTCATTCAGCATGACAATACCCACGACAAGATGAAGAATCGGAAACATCGAAAAGAGCGCTGTTATCCCGGCCACGACATAATGAAAAATCGACAGCAGTTTCAAGTGTTCTTCGTCAACGGTCTTCATCGGAATTCTCCTGGTTTGCTGAGAAAAGAATAAGCCTAAAAACCGCTGTCGAACTTGTTTGAGCTCAACTGTTGCTTGACCCCAAAGGGGTTTCAGATTTTAGCCCAGGGTTGAGCCGCATCGGCGACACC
>JAYTMY010000314.1:0-16766 GCA_043748535.1 Lentisphaeraceae bacterium
TTTCGACGAGCTGCCTCGCGCCCTTCCACGCATTCCACCCCAAGCTACTTTATCCTGATCTCTCAACCAGGGGGATGGGGATCACGGGGGGCTTACGAATCAACCCACAAAAATCCCGGGAGAGCCGCTTTTTTGTCTTCTCCCCAACTGTGTCCCAGTTGTGTCCCAACTGTGTCCCAGTTGCTCAGCCTTTCATCAGGCTTTCCAAGTGAGGGGAGCTGCTGTTGACCATCCACAGGGAGAAGACTTCGAGGAATTTGACGAAGGCCGGGATGTCAGCAGCGGGAAAGCCGTGTTTTGCGGGAGCTTCATCGAGGGCGGCGATGAAGCAGCGGAGCCATTCATCGCGAGCTTCCAAGGTGACTGGGAAAGGGATGTGGCGCATCCGCATCCGGGGCGGACCATGGCGCTGAGCAAAGAGCGGCGGGCCGCCGCAGAGGCCAGTGAAGAAAGACGCAGATTTGTCGGCGGCAGCCAGCAAAGCTTCGGGATCGCGAGGGAACATCTCCGCGACTTCCGACACTGCCAGACGAGCGTAAAAATCGCGCAGCAGGCCGATCATGCCGGCTTCGCCGATGGCGGCGTGAATACTCGACGGCGGCGGGTTGATCTGCGGCGGGCCGTCGAAAAGGGCAATGATCTGACGCTCGCTCATTTGGCGAGCTCAAGCAAGCGACGCTCTTTCTGCCACAGTTCGCAATCGAGAAGCGATTGTTTTTCGGCGGCGGAAATTTTCGGGTGATTGATCAGTATCCGGATGTCGGAAAGTCCGGGGGCGATGCCCCAGCCCTTGCGGCCCCCGAGGAGGTAGATCGTCAGGAGGCGAGACTGCCCGTCTTTCGACTGGTGCAACAACAGGCAGGCACTGAGGCCACCGGCGTGCTGATGGAAATCGACAATCTCAAGCTTGACCTTGCCGGCAGCACAGTCGCGAGCCTTGTCGAGCGTCGCTTGCCGTCCTGCGAGGTAAAAATCATCCGGCACGTCGGGCAGGCGGACGACCCGGTGGAAGGCGCTGTCGCCATCACCGGCCTGCATTTCCGCGACGAAGCTTTCCGCACATTCTTTGGCGCTGGCCGGGGCTTTGACACCGCCACAGGAGGCGAGCATCAAGATGAGAGCCAGAAAGAGGGATCGAGGCATGAAGAGCTTCCTGTCTTGGTTCGTGATTTCTGCCGCTCGGCCTTGTCAGAGGGCGGTGATGCGGCTGCCCCAGCGCGTCGATTGGAGGGACAAGCCACGGCGGATCGCCGCTTGATGGCGGTTTTGAATCGCCAATAAAAACAAAGTCTGGCTGGTCTTGAACATGAGGACGTCAGCGGCACCTGTGCGGTGTTTCAGTTCAGTCGAAATCCGAGTCGCAAAAAGGTCGCGGTCTTCGCGGGGGAAATGCTGCTGGATGAGCAGCGAGGCTCCCTTGAGCCAAAGGCGTTCGAGCTCGGACCAGAGGACATATTTCGACGAGTTTTTACTGCCCGGGATCTTGGCCGGAGTCTCGATGCCGTTATCGGGATCGAGGAAGACGAGATCGGCGCCGGAGCAGCAGCCGAGCATTTCATCGCCCCAGTTGGCCCGGTCGCGGGCTCCATCGGGGACCAGTTTGGAAAAGAAGCTGGCGCGGGGCAGGAGCCCGGAGGACTCGATCAGCGCCAGTTTCGGGGTCTTATCGGGACTCAGCAAAGTCTGCAGGCCGACGTACAGCTCAGGATCGAGCTTCTTCCATTTATCATTGTCGTCCAAGTAGCTGCGCGAGCTGCCGGCGCCTTCGATGGCGGCGGTGCGCATCCAGTTGACGCTAAGGCGGAGCGAGCCGCCGGCCAGAAGGCTGCGCAGAATGACGTATTTGAGATAGTCGTTGCTATCGCCGAAATCTTGGTTCTTCATCGTTTTTTCCTTGCGATCACCCGAGGGTGAATTGAATCTTGATCTGAAAAGTGGCGTCCAATCGGGAACTGGATAAAAGCCAGAAGCCACTCTTGCGGAGTGGCTTCTGGGAGTGGACCTGTGGGAACTCGAATCCCAGACCTCCTACATGCGAAGCAGGCGCTCTAGCCAACTGAGCTACAGGCCCGGCTGATCCAGAACTTAGCGGCGTCTTGCCGCAACGCAAGGCAAGCGCCAGGAAATCGGGGGTGAGATGAGGAACAGATGATTTCCCCCATTCTCCCTCATCCGGGTGGCGGCGGCAGGGGCGGCCCCTATGTTAGCGCTGAATCCAGCAACCCAAGTTCATGGAGATTGATGCATATGGAGCCGAAGTCGCTTAAAGAAGTCAACCAGACGCTGAAAAGCCTCTACACCCGGGGCGCCGATGCTCTGAAACAAAGCAACTACGATTATGCCATCGAGCTCTTCCGCACCTGTTTGAAGACTTGCCCCGAATTTGCTGATGCCCGTCGCGACCTGCGCAATGCCGTTTATGAAAAAACCAGCGGCGGCAAAATCGGCGGCATGACTCAGGCCTTGGTGCAGACGAAATACACCTTGACCCTAATGAAAGCCCCGGGCATGCTGAAAAAAGAGCAGTACGCAGATGCGATGGACTTGGCCGAAGAAATCCTCTCCAAAGACCCGAATAATGCCTCCGGTCAAAAACTTCTGATCGACGCCGCTCTCGCCGCCGATATGAACTGGATCGCCATGGAAATGCTCGAATTCTCGCTCAAGCTCAATCCGAAAAATGCCGCCAATGCTGAACAGCTGATCGATCTTTACACCAATAATGGCCTCGGCACTAAAGCGGTCGATCTGGCCCAAAAACTCTGCAAGGCCTATCCCGACAACGGCGTCTACCTGTCGCTCCTGAAAAACGCCGAAGCGAAATCGGCGATGGACCGCACCGGTTGGGAGCAACAGCAAAAAGTCCAAGGCACCCAGGCGGCCCAGCAGGAAATGCGCGACAACGGCCCTCGCGACGAAGAGTCCGCCGAAAAGCTGGTAGACCAGTATTTCGCCCAGATCAATGCCGGCCGTGACAACGTCGACATCCGCAAAAAACTCGCCCGCTCGCTGCTCAAGCTTGAACGCTACGACGAGGCTGTGGAAGTGCTGCAGAAAGCCCTCCAGATGGGCGGCGGCGGCATCGACCCCGCCTTGCAGAAAATGGTCTATCAAGCCGCCGAAGCCCGTTTCGACCACGCCATCACCGCGTGGGAAGAATATGGTCGCAAAGGCGTGGCGGAAAAGGCCCAGGCCGAAAACGAGATCGAAGAGCTGCAGCGCCAGAAATCTGACTTCATGCTCGAGAAAGCCCGCGAACGGGTGTCGCTCTACGCCAACGACCCGACTGTGCACATGGATCTCGCCCTCATCCTCTTCGACCGTCATGAGCTCGACGAAGCCCTCGCCGGCTTCCAGAAGGCCCAGAACTCGCCGCGCCACCGCCGCAGCGCCCTCTTCTACAAGGGCCGCTGCTTCGCTCAAAAGAGCCAGCACGACATCGCGGTGCGCGAATTCCAGGCCGCCCTGGCCGAGAACCCGGAAGCCGCGGAAAAACTCGACATCATGTTCGAAATGGCCGGCTCCCTCTCTCGCCTCAACCGCGAACAGGAAAGCCGCGATCTCTACACCCTGATCTACCAGACCAACGTCAATTACAAGAACATCCGCGACATCGTCGAGCGTCAATACAGGAGCTGATCGGACCCCATGGGGAAAGATGCCAAACCCGAGCCGAAGCGGCGCCCCTTCGGCTTCCGCTTGCTCTCCTTGCTGGGGATGGACTTTCACCAGGTGCCTCCCTCGGATGCCCCTGTGGATTTAAGTTCAGTAGGGACCTTGGCGATGGAGTCCCGCCCGCAAGCCCCCGGACGCACCATGCTGCCGGCCCGCCTGAGCGAACGCTACCAGGTCCAGCGCATTCTCGGCAGCGGCGGCTACGGCACGGTCTTCCTCGTCCGCGATCTCGTCATCGGCCGCCTCGTCGCCCTCAAACTCCTGCATCACGGCCTCCGCCCTGGCGGCATCGTCCATCGCCACTTCATCCAGGAAGCACGCATCGCCGGCCAGCTCGACCATGAAAACATCGTCGTCATCTACACCGTCGAAACCGATGCCGATTGCACCGGCATAGTGATGGAATACTTGCCCGAAGGCAGCCTCGCCTCGCGCCTCGCGGAACGCGGCTGCCTGGCCGAAATCGAGGCCCTGCGCATTCTCCACGGCGTCCTTTCCGGTCTCTCCGCAGCCCACCAGATCAAGGTGACCCACCGCGACATCAAGCCGGGAAACATCCTCTTCGATCCCAAAGGACGACCCAAGGTCTCCGACTTCGGCGTCGCCCACCTGCCCCGCGAAGAAGGCGGCGTCAGTAGCGACAATGAATTCAAACCGGTCGGCACCCCGGTATACATGTCGCCCGAACAACTCGTCGGCGACCCCCATCTCGATGGCCGCAGCGACCTCTGGTCTTGTGGCGTCATCCTTCATGAAATGCTCTGCGGCTCGCTGCCCTTCGTCTACAAATCGAAATCGACGGTGGAAGAGGCTTTGCAGGTGGTGATGACCCATGACCCTATCAATCCCCGCCTCAGCCGGCCGGAGCTCGATCTCGCCACGGTTGAGCTGCTCGAGCGACTCCTCGCCCGCCTGCCGGAACGTCGCTTCCAGTCGTCGCAGGAAGCTCTGCGCTTCCTCGAACCCCTGATCAGCCGCATCAATCAACCGCCGCCGAGCGCCTTCCCGGACCAGATCATCACCTCGCCGGTGAGCCTGCTCGAAGACGTCATGCGGCTGCTCCTCGTCGACGGCATGATGTCGCCCCCGGAACGTCGCGAAATCATGCGCCGCGCCGCCCGTCTCGGCGTCCTGCCCGAAGTCGCCCGCGAAATCGAAGCCAAGATCCGTCGCGAGATGGGCCTGCCCTCGCTCGACACCATCGAAGCTTACGAGACGGCAGTGCGCCTGCTCGCCGGCGACGGCGAGCTCGGCGCCAGCGATCGCGCCGTCCTCGAGAGCACGTCGCGCAAGCTCGGCATCACTGACATTGAACGCAGCATGATCGACAAAGACGCCGTCAGGCGCGGGAGAGAAAAATGAAACTTTTGCGTGGCAAGTGTCCCGGTTGCGGCGTCGTCTGCGACGAGAAGCCCGGCGAGATCGATCGCCAGGTAAACTGCCTGAGCTGTGGCCGTCTTTTGGAAATCCCCGCCATCACCAGTGCTCCGGAGATCGCCGTTGTGACGCCGGAAAAGGGCTCTTCCGCCCCCGCCTCCATCGACTTGATCTTCTGGCTCGCGGTCGCCACCCTGGCCCTCGTCCAGCTCGCACCTCGCGGCTTCGACCTGCTCTTCTTCATCGCCGCCTCTGGCTTTGCCCTCGCCGTGCGCCAGAGCACCGAGAAGGCGGCAGTGTCGCCGCCGCCGTCTCTATGGGAATCGACCCTCGACCGCTGGCGCCTCTTTCCCGGTGAGATTCTCGGTCTCCTGCCGATTCTGGCCGCGGTCCTATGCCATAGCTTTCATGCCCCGAGAAGCATTCAAGTGATTGCCACTGTCCTGAGCCTCTCTCTGGCTTTCCTGTTCACTCTCGCCTCCCGTCATCACTACGAAGTCAATCATGCCAGCCGCATCACCGTGCCCTTCTTCCATTTCGACTCGATCTGCGCCCCGTGGAAATTCCAGCCCCCTCCGCCACCGCCGGAGGAAGAAGCCGCGCCCATTCCCCGACCGAAACGCGTCGAATCCCTCGGCCAATACGCCAAAGAAGCCGACGAGCGCTTCGATACCTGGCTCATCGAAGAGACCCGCCGTCACGGTCGATGAAGGCGCCTCCGCATATTTATTTCATCCCATAACCCGGCTCCGACTATGAAAACCGCCGCCGCCCTCGCCCTGCTCTTCCTCAGCTCCTGCGCTGCCGGCGAGCGTCTGTCGAGTCAGACGCCGTGGTCCCCTCGGCCGGAGCAGAAGTCTGCTGTGCCGATTTTCCCTCTGGTTTACAGCACTCAGAATGGCGCCTCAGTGCTCTGGCCGCTGCTCGATTGGGATGATCAGGGCTGGGCGCTGCGGCCGCTCGCCGCGATCCAGAAAGACCAGCACGAAGTCCTCTGGCCCTTCGTCAAATGGCGCCCCGGCCACTTCGCTGTTTCCCCGGTCTTCGAAAGCCGCCGCGATGACAGCGGCTGTGACTGGCGCTTCACCCCACTTCTCGCCTGGGGCCACGGCGATACCCATGTCTCGGATTGGCACGCCTTCCACCTCTTCGGCTGGCAACAACGTGGCGATGAGACCGCCAGCCACCTCCACCCCCTGTACTGGCACCGCTACGGTGGCGACGATGACCACGAAACCTCCTACCTCCTCAACCTCGGCAAGACCTGGGTCAACGGCGACAAAGCCGGCTGGCACCTCTTTCCACTGATGAAATATCGCAGCACCAGCCCGGCTGACCAACCTCTCCCTGGCGGCCATGGTGACAGCTTTCTGCCGACCTGGAATGGCGCGGATTGCGGCGGCAGCGAAATCGACACCCTGTTGTGGGACCACAAAAACTATTATTCACTCTTCTGGCTGCCCGGCCATCTCCATCGCGATGAAGAGCGCCTACTCGCCGCCTGGTGGGCCGAACGCAGCCTGCAACCTGAAGACGGCGGCAAGCCTTTTGTCCCCTCTGATACCAGTGTCGAGCGCCTCCTCGTCCGTCATGGCGTTCATCCCTCCGGACACTCCCGGGCCGAGCTCCAGAAGACTTTGTTGACTTGGTCCGCCAGCCACAGCGCAACCCTTTGCACCACCCGCCAGGACGACATTCATTTCCCCCTGATCGAAATCGTCTTTTGGCAACGGGTCCGCCATCTCAGTTCCGGCGATTCCGAGCTCTTCTGGGGCCTGCTTTGGGATTCCCACGATGACAGCAAAAGCAGCGACGTCCAGATTCTGCGGCGCTTCCTCCACTTCCGCCACGGTCCCGAAGGTCATTCCGGCCACATTCTCTTCATCCCCTACGGCGAGGCGCCTTGGTTTTGAGCCCTAGTCGCAGATATTCACGTGGCTTCCAGATCTAAGCCCGATGCCCCGCGGAGGACTTGGATCTGTATTATTTTAGTTTTGTGGATCTCTCCTCAAATTTTGCCTCTTACCTTCAGCATCTGAGCGCCAGGATCAACTCAAAATGAAGTGAATAAGGATCTTCTCATGTCGAAGAAAAATCCCGCCCCCCATGCACAAGCCACGTCATCCTGGACGCGTGAGCAACCGCTATTGGCGATGCTCCTTGGTTTTATTCTCGGCTCCCTGATCGCAGTGTCGATCTACCAACTTCTGAAGACGCCGGCGCCGCCTCTTGCAGTCGTGCCGCCACCTCTGCCTTCTCCTCTTGTCCCCGCCAAGGTCATTGCGAAAAGCCCCGTCCCGACTCCCGCTTATAACTTCCCCTGGGCGATCATTTACTGGGATTTCTGTGATCCGGCAAGTCTCACTAAGAAGCTCGCAGCCGAGCAGGCAAAATTTGACCACGAACCCGTCCTCAGCCCCGCCACCGGCTGGGAGATCAAGGACAACGTCTTGAAGTGCACGGCGCTCCGAGAAAAAATGCCGAGCCACAGCCTGACTCTCGCTGCTACGTTTGTCCTGAATCGCACCCAGGAATGGGATGGCATCACCGGCTTCTGGCAGGATAACGAGAACTTCAAAAAGGGCTATTACCTCGGGGCCAACAATGGCAAGGTCTATATCGCCGTTTCCATCGACGGAAAAATGCTTGCCGCCGCCAGCCCGGAGCCGATCAGACTCGGCGATGTCACCCATGCCTGCGGCACCTGGGACGGTGCCATGCTCCGCCTCTTCCTCAACGGCACCGAAGTCGCCTCAGTCCCGATGACGGGCTATGCCGAACTACCCCCCGATACCGATTTCACCGCCGGCGGCTATCACGATTCGAATGATCGTCGCCCCTTCAATGGCTTCCTCAGAAATGTCTATCTCAGCAACCAAGCCGCCAGCGCCTCCGAAGTCAAGAAAATGGCCGCGCAATCCAGGCGCTCCAGCACCGAGTAGACGAGCCCCTGAGGCTAGAGATTTGGCATGAGCGGCAGATCGGCAATGACAATCTGCTCCTGGGTGTCTTTGGCCCTCGCCACCACGACCCCGCCATCCAGAACACAAGAGGCCCCGACACCCGGCCAGTCTTCGGCTCCGTGCGACGAGGTCCAGTTGGCGACGACCATTTTTAAGCCCAAGCGACCGCTGCAGCGACGCGGGAAGATCGAATGAAACCATTGCTCCGGATTGGGCCCGTACCAGCCGACTGAATACAGCACGATGTCGGCCTTGGCCCGGGCCAATTCCTCCGGCAGGATCTGGAAGTCGTGGCAAATCATCAAACCCAGCCGACCCCAAGGACTGGGGATGACTTGTAGCGGCCTGTCCCCGACACACATCCAGCTGGCATCGCCGGGCAGCCACGGACTTTTCTTGCGGTGGTGACCGAGGATGGTGCCGTCGGGGCCGAGCAGGACCTGGCTGTTGTAGAAACGCTCACCGTCTTTCTCCGCCAAGGTGATGACCAGCCATAGCTTCTTTTCCCGAGCGAGACGGGAGAAGATCGCGGTCGAGGGGCCGGGCACAATTTCGGCATAATCCTCCAAGGAAACCTCGCCGTCTTCTTCGACCTTGCCGGCACGCCACACCCGGCCGTTTTTCGGATCCATGTAGCCACTGATGGCACACTCCGGAAAGACGATGATTTCGGCGCCTTGTGTCGCCGCCTCGGCGCTGAGGCGCAGCAGGCACTCACGGTTGGCCGCGACTGCTCCCAAAGCCGAAAAACCTTGGATCGCCGCCACTCGGACCTTGCTCTTCGCCGGATCGCGTTGCGCCGGGCGCAAGATATCGCCAAGCTTGACGAACCGGGAGAAATCCAAGGCGGCAAAGGCCTCTGGCGAGATCAGACCAGTGCTGCCGTCACTCCAGGTCACGGCATGGCTTGGCGGCGCCTCACGCCAGAGATTCCACCACGAGGCTTGGGGGACATTGCGGAAGGCGCGATCACACACCAGAAGCGGCAAGCGCGGCGCTTCGGGACCGAGGGCCGTGTCGTCATTGCGCAGGTAGAAATCGGCGCTGCCGAGCCAGTGAGAAGGGATTTCGGCCACGCGTGAACGCCAGGAATCCGAGCTCATCTCTCGACAGCTTTTCGGCATTTCCAAGCGCAGCTGCATCCCGAAGATTTGGCAGCTGCTCAAAGCGGCGCTGTTGCCGCCGCAATTGGACGGGCGTCCGAGACCGGGGAGCAGCATCGCCGCCAGGATGACAAGCCCGAGGAAAATAAGCAGTTTGCGGCGCATGAATCCCCCGTGTTTACCGACCCTTACAACCCTTACAACCCTTCAATCACACTCTTCCCTTCAGCGAGTAGAGCTCGCCGGGGTGCCAGAAGATCGAGTAGGCGACGGCGTCTTTGCCGGAGAAGCTGAGGCGGGTGAGCTTCAGACAGGGGTTGCCCGGGTTCATGCCGAGGGCCTGGGCGGTTTCGGCATCGGGCAGAACGGCGGTGACGCTGTAATCGACGGCGCTCAGTGGGGCGACGCGGTGCAGGTATTCGCTCGGGGTTTCACGGCTGAAATCCTGGTCGAGGTAAGCAGGAACTGAGCTTGAGCGTATCCAGCGTTCTTCGAGTTGCAGAGGCTGGCCATTTTCGAAGTGCAGCAGGCGCGAATGGAAGAGCTTGCCTTTCTGCTCCTTGCTGTTCAAGCCGAGGTGACGAACGACGAATTCCGGCGGCCGTTTGGCTTCCAGGGTGAGAACTTTTGAACGATGCTCGCTGCCGCGTTCGCGGATCTCTTCGGCGATGGAGCGGACTCGCAGCAAGGTGGATTCGACCCGCAGCGGCGCGACGAAAGTGCCCGAGCCCTGAATGCGCCCGAGGATGCCTTCCGCCTCGAGGTCCTTGATCACCCGGTTCATCGTCATCCGCGCCACCGCGTATTCCCGCGCCAGAGCCTCTTCGCCCGGAATCGTTTCGCCGACCCGCCATTCGCCGGCTTTGAGTCGGGCCAGCAGGGCCGTTTTGATCTGCCGCCAACGCGGCCCGGATTTGTCGCTCATGGTCATGTCTCCTGCGGCGAACTTAGCGCCGAGGTATGTCTAGACAAGGCGAGGAGAGCTGCCGAAAGCGACTTTCCGGACTGGATCGAGCTCAGGACTGAAAATGACTAAGCAGTAAAAATATGTCTAGACAACTCTTGCGGAAACCGCAAGATCGTCTAGCTTTTGTCTAGACAACTACTCAGACGCCAGCATCGCACAGGAGAACCATGATGAATCCCGCACCCCGTCCCGTCCGTGCCCCGCGCGGCACCGAGCTGAGCTGCGCCAACTGGCAGATCGAAGCCGCCTACCGGATGCTGCAGAACAACCTCGACCCGGAAGTCGCCGAGCGCCCGGAGGATCTCGTCGTCTACGGCGGCATCGGCAAGGCGGCCCGCAACTGGGCCTGCTTCGAGGCGATTCTCGAATCCCTGAAAAAGCTGGCGCCGGACGAGACGCTGCTGATCCAGTCGGGCAAGCCGGTGGGAGTCTTCCGCACCCACACCGATGCCCCGCGGGTCCTGCTTGCCAACTCCAACCTCGTCCCGCATTGGGCCACCTGGGAGAAGTTCCACGAGCTCGACCGCAAGGGCTTGATGATGTATGGCCAGATGACCGCGGGTTCATGGATCTACATCGGCACCCAGGGCATCGTGCAAGGCACCTACGCCACCTTCGCCGAAGCCGGGCGCCAGCATTACGGCGGTCCCACGCCCTGGGCGGGACGCTGGATCCTCTCGGCCGGCCTCGGTGGCATGGGCGGAGCGCAGCCGCTCGCCGCCAGCTTCGCCGGCGCTTCGTCGCTGATCATCGAATGCCAGCAGAGCCGCATCGACTTCCGCCTCCGCTCGCGCTACCTCGACAAACAGGCGCAAAACCTCGATCACGCCCTTGAGCTCCTACAGGAACACTGCTCCCGCAAGGAGGCGGTTTCCATTGGCCTGCTCGGCAACGCCGCCGAGATCCTGCCGGAACTCTTGCGCCGGGCGCAAAACAGCGGTCTCCGTCCCTCCTTGGTCACCGACCAGACCTCGGCCCACGACCTGATCAACGGCTACCTGCCCGCCGGCTGGACGCTGGAACAGTGGCAAGCTGCCCGCGCCGAGGCCTCACGCCACGCTGAACTGCGCGACGCCGCGGCCTTGTCCTGCCGCGTCCATGTCGAAGCCATGCTCGGCTTCCAGCAGCTCGGCATCCCGGTGGTCGACTACGGCAACAACATCCGCCAAGTCGCCCTCGATTGCGGCCTCCGCAAGGCCTTCGATTTCCCCGGTTTCGTGCCGGCCTACATCCGGCCGCTTTTCTGCGAAGGCCAGGGTCCCTTCCGCTGGGTCGCGCTCTCCGGCGATCCCGAGGACATCCGCAAGACCGATGCAAAAATCAAGGAGCTTTTCCCCGATAAAATCGCCGTCCACCGTTGGCTCGACATGGCGGCCGAACGCATCGCTTTCCAAGGCCTGCCCGCCCGCATCTGCTGGCTCGGCCTCGGCGAACGCCAGCTCGCCGGACTCGCCTTCAACGACATGGTCGCCAGCGGTGAACTCAAGGCTCCCATCGTCATCGGCCGCGACCACCTCGACTGCGGCTCAGTCGCCAGCCCCAACCGCGAAACCGAAGCCATGGCCGACGGCTCCGACGCGGTCAGTGACTGGCCCCTGCTCAACGCCCTGCTCAACACCGCCGCCGGCGGCACCTGGGTCAGCCTGCACCACGGCGGCGGCGTCGGCATGGGCTACTCCCAGCACTCCGGCCTGGTGATCGTCGCGGACGGCACGCCGTCTGCGGCAAAACGCCTCGAACGCGTCCTCTGGAACGACCCCGCCACCGGTGTCATGCGCCACGCCGACGCGGGCTACCCGCTAGCCCGGGAATGCGCCGCCCGCAACGCTCTCAGACTTCCCATGATCTGAGCGCGAAGATCGGTCCGATCAGTCGGATAAGACCGATCTTTAAGCTCTCTTAAACTCCGCAATTCACAGCCCCGAGCACACCTCATGCAAATCCTCCCCGGCACCCTCACCCTTCCGCAGCTCCGCGCTCTTTGGGACGGCAGCGTCAACTTTGAACTTGCGCCTTCGGCCTGGCCGGCGATCGAAGCCTCCGCCGCGGCGGTGTTGGCCATCGTCGCCAAAGGCGAGGCCGCTTACGGTATCAACACCGGCTTCGGCAAACTCGCTTCCAGCCGCATCGCTGATGACCAGCTCGCCCTGCTCCAGACCAACCTCATCCGCTCCCATGCGGTCGGCGTCGGCCCCTGCATCGACGAAGCCACGGCGCGACTCATCCTCGCCACCAAGATCGCCAGTCTCGCCCGCGGCGTCTCCGGCATCCGCCGCGAGGTGATCGAGACCATGATTGCCCACTTCAACGCCTCCCTGCTGCCGCGCATCCCCGCCAAGGGCTCGGTCGGCGCCTCGGGCGACCTCGCTCCCCTCGCTCACATGACCCTCGCTCTGATGGGCGAAGGCGAGGTCACTTATAAAGGCGAAATCATGGCCGCCGCCGTCGCCCTGAAGAAGGCCGGGATTGCCCCCATCCGCCTCGCCGCCAAGGAAGGCTTGGCCCTGATCAACGGCACCCAGGTGAGCACGGCCTTGAGCTTGCGCGGACTTTTTCTCGCGGAACGCGTCTTCGCCGCCGCCCTCGCCGCCGGAGCCCTGTCGGTCGACGCCGCCAAAGGCTCCGACGCTCCCTTCGATCCCCGCATCCACGCCGTCCGTGGTCAACCCGGCCAGATCGCCGTCGCCGAACACTACCGCGAACTCCTCAGCGGCTCGGAAATCCGCCACTCGCACCTGAAGGAAGACGACCGCGTCCAGGATCCCTATTCCCTCCGCTGCCAGCCGCAGGTCATGGGCGCCTGCCTCGACCTCATCCAGCAGAGCGCTAAGACCTTGGTCATCGAGGCCAACGCCGTCTCCGACAACCCCTTGATCTTCCCGAACGACGATGGTTCCTGGGAAGTCCTCTCCGGCGGCAATTTCCACGCCGAGCCGGTGGCCTTCGCCGCCGACACCCTGGCCCTGGCGATTGCCGAGATCGGCGCCCTCTCCGAGCGCCGCATCGCCCTGCTCATCGACGCCTCGATCTCGCGACTCCCCGCCTTCCTCGTCCCCGATGCCGGCCTCAACTCGGGCTTCATGATCGCCCACGTCACCGCCGCCGCTTTGGCCTCCGAGAACAAGTCGCTCGCCCACCCCGCCAGCGTCGACTCCCTGCCGACCTCAGCCAACCAGGAAGACCACGTCAGCATGGCGACCTTCGCCGGCCGCCGCCTCGAGGACATGGCGCGCAACACCGCCACCATCGTCGGCATCGAGCTGCTCGCCGCCGCCCAAGGTATCGACTTCCATCGTCCCCTGAAATCTTCGCCGGTGCTTGAGAAGGTCCACGCCCGTCTGCGCCAGGAAGTCGCCTTCCTCAGCGCCGACCGCTACCTCGCTCCCGATCTCGAAGCCGCCAGCCGCATGGTCTTCTCCGGCGCCTTCGACTTCGCCGCCCACCACCTCCTGCCTTCAATCGAAAGCTGAGTTCAAGACGTGGCTCGACCATCCTGGTCGAGATGTTCTGGTCTTCTCGAACGAGATGCTCGAGCCACGGCCCCTAGTGGATTGGCTAAGCGCGGATAGATTTGCGGCACCCTTTCAGCCAAGCACGGTGGATCCTTCATGAATGTGCCCGTCACCCTCCCTGAGTTCCGCAGCGCGGTGTTGCGTCTGCGCCAACTGGTAGCCGAAGGCGATACCCGCCTGCGTCGGCTTCATGGCGAACGCGACCGGGCGCTGCAAGCCGCAGCCAAGGTGATGTCGGACCGCTGCGACGAAATTCTCGGTCAGGGACAAGAGGAACTGGCCCGCTTCGAAAAAAGCAATGCGACGCCGCGACGCGAAGCGGCTTTGGCGATGCACCGCCAACACCTGAAAGACATCCAGAAGACCTTTGAAATCGCCCGCGACCACGAACTCCGCCAGATCGAATTGGAAGAGGAGCGCCTGCTCGGCGCCGCCGCCACCGCTTTGCGCGAAGAACGCCTCGAGATCGAGGGCACTGCCGCCGCCCACCGCGCCGGCATCGCCGAATTCGATACCGGCTTCCAAAACGCCAGCCAACTGGCAGCGGAGCTCGCGAACGGCTTCTGGGCACCCGTCCTCAATGCCTGGAAAAAAGTCCCCGTCGCGCCAGCTCCGGAGGAAGCCGCCGAGCTTCCCGAGCTGCCCTCGGAAGTGATCTTCTCTGACCTCGCTGGCCGCGTCTGGCAGATGCGGGAAACGCAAAAAAAACTTCTCGATTCCGCCTTCTTCTGCCTTGGCGCCCGCTTCCGGCCGACCCTCGGCTTGGCCTTGGTGATGATCATCGCCGCCGCTCTCGCCGCCGCCTCGCCGCTCGCGACCGCCGCCTTCGTCGTCGCCGCCATTGCCGCCGGCCTGATCTGGCGGGGTCTTTTTGTCGCCAAGATCATCGCCATCGACAAGGATCACCAGGAACTCCTGCCGCGTCTCGAACGGGCCGGCCTCCTCCTCGGGGCGATGAAAAATGACCTCGAACTGGCCCGTTCTGAAGCCCTCGCCGCCGCTGAAATGCGAGTCAAGCAGCGCGAGCACGACAAGCTGAAAGTCCGCCGCGCCGAGGTCAACGCCCACATCACCCAACTCGGCGAAGAAGCCGATGGCCGCAGCAATGCCGAGCGCCGTCAGCACGACAAGGATCTCGGCGAGATCGAAAGCCACCTGCGCCAGGAAGCCGGCGAAATCGCCAGCTTCTCCGAGCAACGCCTCGCCTCGGTCGAAAAAGACTGCGAAGCCGCTGAGAAAAAGATCAAGGCGGAAGCCCAGACGCTCATCACCGAGACTGAGACCAAATGGAATGCCGAGTGGGACGCCGCGGTCGCCAGCATCGAAACCCTTCTCGAACGGGCCCGCGCCGCCCGCGCCGAACACCTGCGCCCCTGGAACAGCGACGCCTGGTCCGATTGGACCCCGCCGCAAGAGACCACCGGTGCCGCCTGCGCCGGCTTCCTCGAAGTCGACCTCGCCACCGAAATGGCCTTCAAGGATGACACGCCGCTGCACCGCGTCCGCGATGTCCCCGCTTCGCTGCCGGCTTGCCTGGCTTTCCCGGAATTGCCCTCGCTGGTCGTCGCCACCCGCGGCGAAGGCCGGGCCGAAGCGGCCGATCTGGTCCGCAGCACCCTCCTGCGCATGCTCGCTTCCTTCCCCGCCGGCAAGGCCGGATTGGTCCTCATCGACCCGGTCGGCCTCGGCGAAAGCTTCGCCCCCTTCCTTCGCCTCGCCGATGGCCGCGACGACCTCCTCGGCGGCGGTGTCGCCACCGATTCTCGCGCCATCGACCGCCGCCTCGACGATCTCGCGGCGCATGTCGAAACGGTGATCCAGAAGTACCTGCGCGACGAATACCCCACTCTTGCCGAGTACAACCACGCTGCCGGCCCCACTGCCGTCGCCTGCCGCTTCGTCGCCATCGCCGACTTCCCCTCCGGCTTCTCCGAGCAGGCCCTCGACCGCCTCGTCTCCCTCGCCCGCTCCGGCCCGCGCTGCGGCATCTCGCTGCTCATCCACTGGGATCGCTCGCGCCCCTTACCAGACAAATATCCGATCGACGAGATCCTCAGCAAATCCTTGGTTCTGGAGCGTTTGCAAGGCGACTTCAGCCCCGCCAACGGCCTCGGCTTCCTCAATCCGCGCTTCCTCGCCGAAGCGCCCCTGCCGGCGGCACTCGCCAGCTCGATCATCGACCGCATTGCTGCCGGGGCCCGTGGCGGCTCGCAGGTGCGCCTGCCTTTCTCGCGCATCAGCCCGGCCAAGCCCTGGCAGGATTCCGCCGCCCGCGAACTGCGCTCGCCCCTCGGCCTCAGCGGCGCCAAGCAGATGGAAATGGTCCTCGGCCACGGCACCTCGCAGCACATGCTGGTCGCCGGCAAGACCGGTTCGGGCAAATCGACCTTGCTGCACGCCCTGGTCATCGGCCTCTGCCTGCGCCTGCCGCCCTCCGAACTCGAGCTCTATCTGGTCGACTTCAAAAAGGGTGTCGAGTTCAAGACCTACGCCCGTTGCGGCCTGCCGCACGCCCGCGTCGTCGCGATTGAGTCGGAGCGCGAATTCGGCATCAGCGTCCTGCGCGGCCTCGATGCCGAGCTCGACCGCCGCGGCCGCCTCTTCCGCGATGCCGGCGTCGCCGACATGCCGACGTACCGCAGCGGCGGCCGCATCCTGCCGCGCCAGCTCCTTGTCGTCGACGAATTCCAGGAGCTCTTCTCCGAGGAGGACCGCCTCGCCCAAGAAGCGTCCCTCCTCCTCGACCGCCTCGTCCGCCAAGGCCGGGCCTTCGGGGTCCATGTCATCCTCGCCTCGCAGACCCTCGCGGGCTCCTACTCGCTGCCGCGTGCTACGCTCGGCCAGATGGCGGTGCGTATCGCCTTGATGTGTTCCGAGGCCGACTCGATGCTCATCCTCGCTGAGGACAACAGCGCCGCGCGCCTCCTCGACCGCCCCGGTGAAGCGATCTACAACGAAGCCGCCGGACGACCGGAATCGAACACTCCTTTCCAGGCCGCGTGGATCTCCGAAGCCGAACGCGAAAGCGCCATCCTGAAGATGGCCGCCTTGGCTCGCGAGCAGCAGCTGATCTGTCCCGAAACCGTCGTCTTCGAAGGCGGCAGCCCGGGCGAACTCAGCCGCAATCGCGAACTCCGCGAAATGCCCCGCGCTCCCGCCGCGCCGCGCT
>JAYTMY010000315.1:0-7662 GCA_043748535.1 Lentisphaeraceae bacterium
GAAACTTGAAACTTGAAACTTGAAACTTGAAACTTGAAACTTGAAACTTGAAACTTGAAACTTGAAACTTGAAACTTGAAACACAGGAAACCCCATGGCCACTTCAGGCATCGCTCTCTACGCCGGCTCCTTCGACCCGATCACCAACGGACACCTCGATGTCATCCGCCGCGCCGCCAAACTCTTCGACAAGCTCATCGTCACCGTCGCCCGCAACTCCGGCAAGTCGCCGATGTTCAGCACCGAAGAACGCATCGCCCAGATCCGCGAAGTGGTGCAAGACATCCCCAATGTCGAAGTCGCCACCTTCGAAGGCCTCCTCAAAGACGCCCTCGATACCTTCGGCGCCATCGCCGTCGTCCGCGGCCTGCGCTCGGTCTCCGACTTCGAATATGAAATCCAGATGGCGATGATGAACCGCGAACTCAACCCCCGCTGCGAAACCGTCTTCCTCATGCCCAGCCCGGAAATGTCCTTCGTCTCCTCCCGCATGGTTCGCGAAATCGCCATCCACCGCGGCCCTCTGGATAAATTTGTCCCCAGCGTCACCGCCCGCGCCCTGCATCAGAAATTCGGCCGCGACTGAGGCTGAAGCCTCTGGCTTTTGCGAAAAGCGGCCCACTGGTCGCTTTTCACATTTTTTGCGCCCTTGGCGAAAAGCTCCGCCGCGGTAAGTTGCGGAGCTGTTTTTCATTTACATCATCGACAAAGCAAGGATTCTAAATCATGACTCTCTCTCTTCTCGCTCAGGCTGGCGGCGCTGGCAGCATCTTCAGCATGCTCATCCCCCTCGTCTTCATGTTCGGCTTCATGTATCTGCTCGTCATCCGGCCCCAGAACAAGAAACAAGCCGAGCATAAAAAAGCCGTCGACTCCCTGAAAAAGGACGCCCGCGTCATCCTCGAAGGCGGCATCTACGGCACCATCGAAGCGGTCGAAGAAGGCAAATTCCAGGTCAAGATCGCCGAGAAGACTGTTGTCACCGTCGATCAAAGCGCCATCCGCGCCATTCTCGCCAACACTGACGCCGTCAAGGCCTGAGGACCCCCATGAAACCCTCCACCTCCGTCTACCTCAGAGTCGCCTTCATCCTGCTCGTCACCTTGGCTTGGCTGCAGTCGATGTTCCCTCTCAAAAACAAAGATTTCATGACCGAGGCGCAGCGCGTTTCGGAGAAAAGCATTGCCGACAACAAAGTCAGCGATGACATCGCCAAGTCTCGCAAGGAAGCGGCCGACAAAGCCGCCGAGAACGACCGCAAGGAGGGATCCGCCGCCAGCCGCAAAGCCCTGATCGTTGCAGAGTCTGCAGCCAGTTCGTCCATCACCAACAAAGAAATCGATGATTTCCGCAAGGTCATGGCCAAAGCTCAAGAGCTGATTGCCAAACGCGACACCCTTTCCGCTGAGGAAAAACTCGGACTCAGCCCGGCGACCGCCATGACTCATTGTGCTGATGACGTCAATCTTGAATTGGGCAAATTCATTCCCGTCCCCGGCAATAAAAAACCCTCAAATAAAGCCGTTGCCGCCTACATCGAGCAAGTCTGCCAAGGCAAACTCAAGCTCGGTATCGACCTCCAGGGCGGTGTCGAATTCACCGTCGCCTTCGATCTCGCTGAAGTCGAAAAGCTTAACAGGAAGATCCAAACCAAAATCGACGCAGATAAAAAAGCCGGCAAGAAATCGAATGAGAAGCTCCTCTCTCCTGCCGATCTGCAAGAACGCATCATCCATATCCTCGAAGCCCGTATCGGCAACAAGGGCTTGTCGGAAGCTGAGATCCGCCCCTTCTCCACCAACACCGTCCTCGTCCGCATCCCCGTCGTTGGCGAAGACGAAGTCTTTGCTCTCCGCGCCACCATCGAAAAACAAGCCCGCTTGAGCTTCCGCGGACTCGGAGACGACTTCCCCGGCCCGAGCCCGCTCTACACGCCCGATTCGCCGATGATCCCGCCCGACTGCGAAGCAGTGAAAGACCGTGATCCGAAAAAGGGTTATTGGGTCCTGAAAATGCAGGAAGAAATGGACGGCAGCGACATTTCCGATGCCAGCGCCCAGCAGGATGGCGGTGGCAACTACCTCATCCACAAATCTTTCAACGGCAAAGGAGCCGCCGACTTCGGCGCCGTCACCAGCCGCTACGTCGGCAAACCCCTGGCTATCGTCCTTGACGGCGTCTGCTACTCAGCCCCCAGAATCAATGAACCGATCCTCGGCGGCACCGCGCAAATCAGTGGCGACTTCGGCAAAGAAGAAGCCGAAGAGCTCGCCTTGGTCCTGAAGTCAGGTGCGCTTGAAGTCCCGATCAAGATCGACGCGGAATCCCGCACCGATGCCACCCTCGGCAAAGAAGCCGGTCAAGGCGGCTTGCTGGCCGCAGCCATCGGCATCCTCATCGTCATGATCTTCATGATCTGGTACTACCGCGTCGTCGGCGTCATCGCCTCGATCGGCCTGGTCCTCAATATCATCCTCCTCGCCGGCTCGATGATGATCCTCGGCGCCTCCTTCTCCTTGCCCGCCATCGCCGCCGTCGCCCTCACCATGGGTATGGCCGTCGACGCCAACATCCTGATCTATGAGCGGATGAAAGAAGAACTGGAAGCCGGACGAGTCCTCGAAAACGCCTCCAAAGAAGGTTTCAGCCGCGCCTTCGCCGCCATCTTCGACTCCAACGTCACCACCTTGCTCACCGCCGCCCTCCTCGCCAAGTTCGGTACCGGCCCGGTGCAGTCCTTCGGTATCGCCATCTCCATCGGTATCCTCACCACCATGTTCACCGCGGTCTTTGTCACTAAGGTCCTCCTTGACTGGTACTGCATTTCCAATGGCGATGCCAAAAAAGTCGCCGGCCTCGCCCCCCGCAAGATCTACAACTTCGACTACTGGGCGATGCGCCGTTGGCCGATCATCCTGTCGATCGTCGCTGCCTTCGGCACCATCGGACTCCTCGTTTACAAAGGCAAAGACGCCTTCTCCGTCGACTTCACCGGCGGCAACGCCGCTTATTACCAAGTCGAAGGAGCGGGCACCGACACCCCCGATGCCGATAAATATGCCGCTGAACTCGCCTCACTTGGCTTTAAAAACCCCAAGGTCAGTTTCAATACCGACAAGGTTTCGAACATCAAGAAACTCGAAATCATCGTCAAGGAAGGTCCCGCCAGCTTCCCCGAGCTGAAAGGCCAAGGCAACCCCGCCATCTTCAGCCGCATCGATAGCGCTGTCTCCAAGGTCCAGAGCACGGACAAACTGAAGCGAGTCGAACAAACCAGCGTCGGCGGCATCGTCGGTTGGGAGTTCGCCAAAAAGGCCATGATCGCCTTCGTCCTCGCCGTCATTGGCTCCTTCTTCTACATCGCACTGCGCTTTGAATCGACCTTCGCCGTCGGCGCCATCGTCGCCATGCTGCACGACATCACCGTCCCGGTCGGCGTCTACGTCCTCTGTGGTGGCCAGATCTCGATCCCGGTCGTCGCCGCCGTCCTGACCATCATCGGCTACTCGCTGAACGACACCATCATCGTCTTCGACCGCATCCGCGAAGACGCCGCCAAAGCCAAGGAAAAACCGATGGTCGAAGTGATGAACTACGCCATCAACCACACCCTGTCGCGTACCATCCTCACTTCCGCCACTGTCTTCTTCGTCGTCGGCGTCCTCTGCTTCGGCGGCGGCGTGGTCGACTTCGCCGTTGTCATGCTCCTCGGCGTCATCGTCGGCTGCTACTCCTCCATCTTCATCGCCGCCCCCGTGGTCTGCAACAGCAAGATGGCCAGCCAGCTCGCCAAACTGCACGACGAAGACGAAGAACGCGAAAATAAACGCCGCTTCGAAGACCAAATCCTCGCCGACGACAAAAAAGAGGCCTGATCTCCATGGACGACTCCCTCGTCATCGCCGGCCGTCGACTGCGCTCGCGTTTCTTTGTCGGCACCGGCAAGTTCCCCAGCAACGCCGCCATGCTCGCCGCCATCGAGGCCTCCGGTGCCGAAATCGTCACCGTCGCTCTGCGCCGCCTCGACCTCGGCAAAGAACGCGGTGAGAACATCACCGACGCTCTCGACCCGGAGAAGTACCTGGTTCTGGCCAACACCTCCGGCGCTGCCGATGCGCAAGAGGCGGTCACCATCGCCCGCCTCGCCTACGCCGCCGGCATGCCGAAATGGATCAAGCTGGAGATCCACCCCGATCCGCGCTGGCTTCTGCCCGATCCGATCGAGACCCTCAAAGCCGCCGAGATCCTGGTCAAGGAAGGCTTCGTCGTCATGCCCTACATCAACGCCGACCCCGTCCTCGCCAAGCGCCTCGAAGAAGTCGGCTGCGCCTGCGTCATGCCCCTCGGCGCCCCGATCGGTTGCAACCAAGGCATTCAGACTCGTGAAATGATCAAAATCATCATCGAACAAAGCCGGATCCCGGTAGTTATCGATGCCGGCCTCGGCGCTCCCTCCCACGCTTCAGAAGCGATGGAATTAGGTGCCGACGCCGTCCTCGTCAACACCGCCCTCGCCGCCGCTCGCGATCCCGCCGCCATGGGCCGCGCCTTTGCCCTCGCGGTCGAAGCCGGCCGACTCGGCCGCCGCGCCGGTCTCGCCGGCAAATCCGCCCAGGCCCACGCCAGCTCGCCCCTCACCAGCTTCCTTAAAGGCTGAACAAAGCCGCCGCCGCGCTAGCCACCCTTGACAAAGGGGTTAGATTCAGCGCCGCTCAAAATCGACAGTGCCCCTCGACCTCAACCGGAGAATTCCTCATGTCCAGCGAACAGCAGCCCAGCGAACAGCAAACCTCTAGCGCCCAGCCCCGCAACGACCAGCGCGGCCCCCGCAACGATCAACGCGGCCCCCGCAACAACGACCAGCGCGGCCCCCGTAGCAACGATCAACGCGGCCCCCGCAACGACCAGCGTGGCCCCCGCCCCGAGCGCGCTGACCGCCAAGGCCCGCCTCCGGCCATCCCCGCCTTCGAATTCGTCACCGGTGGCGAAGACTTCGCCGCGCTCCTCGAGGCTAGCGCTGCCACCATCAGCCAAGGCTTCAAAGTCGGCGAAAAAGTCAAAGCCGTCGTCTCTCACGTCGACAGCGCCGGTATCTACATCGATGTCAAATCGAAATCCGAAGGCCTGCTCTTCCCGGAAGAATTCATCAAGGCCGGTCTCGAGATGCCGAAAGTCGGCGACGAGCTCGAAGCCTGGTTCGTTTCTGACGACGGCAGCGAACTGCGCTTCACCGTCCGCATGAGCGGCGAAGCTCTCGCTAACTCCCTCGACGATGCCCACGCCAATAAAGTCCCGGTCGAAGGCAAGGTCGAAGCTGAACGCAAAGGCGGCTACACCATCCTTATCGCTGGCCAGAACGCCTTCTGCCCCGGCTCGCAAATCGACTCACGTCCCGGCGAAGCCGCCCAGTACGTCGGCAAGGTCCTGTCCTTCCTGATCACTCAGATCAAAGGCAACGACATGGTCGTCTCCCGCCGCGCCCTCCTCGACAAAGAAGCCGAAGGCCGCCGTGAACAGCTGAAAGAAACTCTCAGCGAAGGCGACGAAGTCGAAGGCATCGTCCGCAAAATCGAGAAGTTCGGCGTCTTCGTCGACCTCGGCGGCGCCGATGGCCTCATACCCAACACGGAACTCTCCTGGAAGCGCAATTTCGACGCCGCCTCAATTGTCAGCGTCGGCGAAAAAATCAACGTCGTCGTCCGCAGCATCGACTGGGATGCCAAGCGCATCAGCCTGTCCTTCCGCTCCGCCGCCCAAAATCCCTGGACCCATGCCCCCGAGCTCGCCGGCCAGACTCTCGAAGCCACGGTCACCAAAGCCGACGAAAAACTCGGCCTCTTCATAGAAGTCGCCGAAGGCCTCGAAGGTCTTCTCCATATCTCGAAATTGCCGAAAGGCAAAAAGCCCGCCGACCTCTACTCCGCCGGCGACAAGATCACCGTCACCGTCGAGAAAGTCGACGCCGAAGCCCGCCGCATTTCCCTCGTCCTCGCCGTCGACGGCGCCAGCCTCGGCAGCAGCGCCGAAGCGGCTCCCGAAGCCGGCCCGGTCAGCGGTAAAGTCGATGGCATCAAGCCCTTCGGTGTCTTCATCGAACTCGCCGACGGACGCCGTGGCCTGATGCATGTTTCCGTACTCAACATCCCCGCCAAGTCCGATGTCCAGCGCTGGCTCGGCGAACACTACCCGCAAGGCAAAACCGTCGAAGTCGAGATCCAAAAGATTGACGGCGGCAAGGTTTCTCTCTGCCCCGTCGGCGGCAACAAAGACGCCCAAGGCGGTTCCGAAGCCGTCGCCGCTCTCGCGGTCGAGCGCAAAAAAGCCGCCTCCTTCGGCAGCCTCAACGATGCCTTCGCCGGCATGAAGTTCTAAGACTTAGCCCAAGCGTAAAAAAGCCTCCCGGTGACGGGAGGTTTTTTTATGCTTATTCGAGCCGTGGCAAAACCAAATGCTGACAGCGCTGCGGCTTAGCCTCCACCGCCCAGGCCACCGCTTGCCGAAACATCTCCTCCCACCCTTGGTGCAGACTGATGATTTTTTGTCCCGCCGAGCCCCGCCAGTCAACTGTGATCATCGGGAATGAGGTCCCCCCACCGGCACCGGCAATCACCGGAGCCAATGCATGCTCAACGACCATCACATAATCAAAGTCGCCTCGTGCTGCTGATAAGCTCAAACGAGTGGCCAAGTCACTCAAATCCGCCGACTTTCTACTGGGCGCACGAAAATGGGATACCGGACGCAAGCGAAGTTGAGCACAGGACTCCAGCAACGCCGCCTCCCGCTCTTGAATAAAGGGTTCCCCCGGATGCGCTCTCACAGTGGCCAAGGCAACACGATCACCCCATTGCGTTGCCGCCTGACGCAATGCATTTTTGACTCCCCCCAAGGTATCAGTCGCGACAAAATTGAAATCTGGACAGACTCGATTCACCAGAATTTGTGGCACATCAGCTTTTTCGAGATCATGAATGGCAGTCCAGCAACGTAATGAAGGCCGGCTCCAGATCACCCGTGCTTGTGCATTCCGGGATATCGAAGGTACATGGCTGAGGAATTCCCGGCTCGACATCAAGGTGTGACTATAACGGCTGCTGATTTCCGCCAACATCAATCCCAGTTGATGATGATACTGTGCTGCCTCATCACATTCCAGTTCATTATTCAAGACCACAAACACATGGGGTCCAACGGTTCCTTTCTCGCTGACATAGGTTCCCGAGCCACGCAAGGATGTCAAAACTCCCTGTTGGATCATCAAAGCGATGATTTTGTCGACCGTTGCCCTCGATACATCGTAGCGCTCCATCAATTCATGCCGAGAAGGCAAGGCGCTTCCAGGAGCATAGGCACCGTCGCGAATTTGCCCCGCGATGGTTTCCATCACTTTTCTAGTCTTTCCATGCAAGCTCATGAGCAATCTCCTGTTTGAAACTATCCATCACAATTTCGGTCAATCAGCTAAAAAATCCACTGATTTTTGCTCAGATTCTGAAAAACTTCGTTTTTTTACAGGCATATTTTCCGAAAGACAAATAAAACAGGCAAGATTCCAAGAGATCTAAACGCAAAAAAGCCCCTGACTTTCGTCAGGGGCTAAAAATAAAGGCTGGCGGCTACCTACTCTTCCACGATCTTCACGCAGTACCATCGGCGCCAGGG
>JAYTMY010000316.1:0-3029 GCA_043748535.1 Lentisphaeraceae bacterium
CGACCCGAGTTTTCAAGTCGCCCCGCTGGGGCTCGAAGCTCATTTTCTTTTCACCCGGGGCTGCGCCTCGTCCCTCGGCTCCACCCCGGGCTGAGGTCAAGTCGCCCCTTCGGGGCTGCAAAAGGCCGAAACCAAAGCCCAACGATCCTCATGGTGTTCATTTGGTTCCGTCTATGCCGGGATAGGGTAAAGCAGAAGCGGCCCTTCCTCGTTCGGCAGTCAGTTCATCAGCGCATCACAGACCTTTTCGGCCGAGTGCTCGACGCCGAGGCGGCGCATGGCGATGCCGGCGGTGGTGGCGCTATGGGGATAGGCGAGAAGGAGCTGGAGATGCTCGGCCAAGGCGGCGCCGCTGAGCTCGGCTTCGGTGACGATAAAAGCGCCGCCAGTGGAGCTGCCGTGCAGGGCGTTGGCGTGTTGGTGGCCGTCGGCGGCGATGGCGAGGGGGACAAAGACCGCGGCGCGGCCGAAATAGGTCAATTCAGCGAGCGAGGAGCCGCCGGCGCGGCAGGCGACGACATCGGCGGCCTGAAGATATTCCGCCATCGCTTCGTGGGCTTTTTTGACCAGGGCCTTGACCCCGGCGGCGGCATAGGCTTCGATCAAGGCGGCGTTGTCGTCCTGTCCGGTGAGATGGATGACTTGGAATTTGATCCCGGCCTTGTGCATCAAAGAGGCTGCTTCGGCGACGGCGCTGTTCACCTTGGTGGCGCCGAGGGAGCCGCCGAAGGCGAGGAGGAGGGGGATTTCCGGAGCGAAACCGAGGCGGCTGCGCCACTCGGCCGGGCTGGCCTGGTTGCGGGCGGCGCAAAGCTCGGGACGCAGAGGCATGCCGGTGATCGAGCTCGGGCAGTGGACGGCGGCGGCATTGATGATCGGGAAGCCGAGGTGGAGATGGCTGGCCCAGCGCGACACCAGGCGGTTGGCGCGGCCGACGATGGTGTTGCCTTCGTGCAGGTGGATCTTGATGCCGCGGAAACGCGCGGCGAGGCAAAGCGGGACACCGGCGAAGGAGCCCATGGCGAGCAGGGCGCGGGGACGGCGACGGCCGAGATAAGACCAGCAGTGCCAGGTGGCGGCGGCGAAACGGAAGGGGAAAAGCAGGGCTTGAACCGGGCCTCTCGGCAAGGGCGGGGCGAAGGTGGCATCGGCACTGAGTCCGTAGCCGGCGGCGAGGCGGGTCTGGCCTTCGGCGTGTTTGCCGCCGAGGTAGAGTCGGACCGCGTGGCCGCGGCGCAGCGCTTCGCGGGCGACCGCCAGGCCGGGGTAGAAGTGGCCGCCGGTGCCGCCACAGGAGACGAGGAGATCGATTTTTTCGGTGTCGGGCATGGTGAGAGGAAGGGTTTTGGGGTTGGAAGGGTTTTAGGGGTTTTAGGGGTTGGAAGAGTTGCTGGCTGTTCGCCTTTCAACCTTTCAACCTTTCAACCTCTTCCTTCCGCTGCACCGGGATGCGGCCGGAGGAGGTGGCGAGAAGTTCTTTTTGCACCGGGATGCTGCGGGTCATGGTGTTGCTGTCTTTCGCCGGCTCTTCCTCTTCCTTGCGGGCGAGGGCGCTCTGGCGGTCGACGGAGAGGAGCAGGCCGATGGCAATGAAGGTGGCGATCAGCGACGAGCCGCCGTAAGAGATCAGCGGCACGGTGACGCCAGTGGTCGGCATCGAGCCGGAGACGAAGGCGAGGTTGAGGAGGGCATGGCAGCAGATGCCGGCGGCGAGGCCGACGCAGAGGAGTTGGCCGCGGAAGTCGCGCGACCGGGCGCCGATGATCAGGGCGGCGAGGACGAGGAAGAAGTAGCAGGCGATGATGCCGGCGATGGCGACGAAGCCGAGTTCTTCCGCGGTGATGGCGATGATGAAGTCGGTGTGGCATTCCGGCAGGTAATCGATCTTCATCCGGCTTTCCGTGAAGCCCAGGCCGGTGGGGCCGCCGGAGCCGATGGCGAGCAGCGAGTGCCAAAGCTGGTAGCCGTTGTCCTGCTGGTGGGCTTCCGGATTCGTGAAGAAAAGCACCCGGTTGAGGCGGTTCTGCGAGATCATCAGAAGGCCGCCGACAAGAGTGACGCCGGCCAAGCCGATCCAGAAGAAATAGCGCAGGCGGACACCGGCGACGAAGAACACTGCGACGACTGTCAAGCCGGTCATCAAGGTCACCGACAAGGAACCGCCGAAGACAATCAAGGCGCAGATGATGACGACGATGATCGAAGGAGCGAGGAAGCCCGGCATCAAAGTGGCCTGGTGGCCGCCGATGCTGGTGGTCGCCTGTCGCTTAATGAAGAAACGCTTGATCGAGGCCCAGATGAGATTGTGCTGATAGTCGTGAAAAAAACCGTACTTGCCACAGGAGCATTCATCCATGAACTTCGCATGGCGGTGAAAATATTCGGCCAGGACGAGCACCAAGGCGAGCTTGGCGAATTCACTCGGCTGGATGCTGCAAATCTTGAGGTCGATCCAGCGGTAGGCGCCTTTGATCTCATGGACGAGTGGCAATTTATGGGCAAGACCAGGCTGATGCAGGCCTTTGGCAAGGAAGTTGGCGAAGGCGAGATAGGCGAGGACAATCGACACCGCCAAGGCCAGCCATTTGGCGTGGCGGCAGAGGACCCGGTAATCGTAGTGGCGGAGGAAAAAGGCCAGCACGATACCGATGCCGAGGAAGATTGTCTGGTTGATTAAATAGCGATTCCCGAAAACCGGCGCCGTGGTGGAATAAAGCATGCTCATGCCGACGCAGACGAGCAGGGTGACCGAGCTGATCAGCAGGATCAGCCCAAGGGGGGAATGGCGCGATTCGCCGCTCTTTTCAGACATGGGGCTCGCTGGGGGGAAGAGGTTCTAAGGTGGATGCCGCGACACTAGCATCAATGCGCCGCTTGAGAATATCTCTAAAACCCCTAAAACCCAAAAAACGGGTTGTAGGGGTTGTAGGGGTTGCAGGGGTTGCAGGGGTTGCAGGGGTTGCAGGGGTTGTAAGGGTTGTAGGGGTTGTAAGGGTTCTAGGGGTTGTAGGGGTTGTAAGGGTTGTAGG
>JAYTMY010000317.1:0-10831 GCA_043748535.1 Lentisphaeraceae bacterium
GGTCAGAGGTCAGAGGTCAGAGGTCAGAGGTCAGAGGTCAGAGGTCAGAGGTCAGAGGTCAGAGGTCAGAGGTCAGAGGTCAGAGGTCAGAGGTTAAACCTTCCTCATTTGGCAATTTTCAATAAAAGACGACCAGCCCCGGGTGGAACTGGTCGTCTTTTGCAGGGTTTGGAATCTCAAACCGTGAGGAGTTCTTTTTCCTTGTCGACGGCGAGCTTAGTGAGCTCTTCGATTTTGCCATCGGTGAGTTTTTGGATCTGATCGTTGAGGCGTTTCACTTCATCGAGAGAAAGGGCGAGGTCTTTTTCGAATTTTTTGACCGCTTCGTTGGCTTCGCGGCGGAGGTTACGCATCTCGACTTTGTACTCTTCGCCTTTGGCCTTGAGGATCTTGACCATGTCCTTGCGGCGTTCTTCCGACAGCTCGGGGAGCGGAAGTCGGATGACCTTGCCGTCGGACATCGGGTTGATGCCGATGCCGGAGGATTGGATCGCCTTCATGATGTCGTTGATGGTGGAGGGGTCGTAGGGGCTGATGGTGATGGTGCGGGTATCGGGAGTGTTGATGTTGCCGACGGCATTCATCTTCATGGTCGAGCCGTAGGCGTGCACGGTGATATCTTGGACCAGCGAGGTCGAAGCTTTGCCGGTGCGAAGAGAAGTGAGATGCTTCTTGTAGTGCTCGATACCGCCTTCCATTTTCTTGCGGGTCTCAGCGACGACAGTTTCGGGAGTCAGTTGGCTCATAGGGGCTCCGAGGGGGTTGGGGTTGCGGCGCAATTTGCCGTCATTCGGCGCGTCAGTCAAGCGGGAGAGTCGTCGTCCTCTTCATCACCGGCGCGGATTTTCTGGCCGAGCCAACGGAGGAGAAGGAGGATCGGACCAGAGAGGATGTAGAGGCTGATGACCACGGCGGCGGTGATGACGGGGGCGTGCTGGGTGAACAGGGCCTCGCCGGCAGTGGTGAGGAGAAGGGCGCCGAGGACGATGAATTTCCGCGGCAGGCTCTTGCCGGAGAGGAGCCATTTACCGACGTGAGGATAGGGGATATTGGAGACCATCAGGGCGCCAAGAATGACGCAGTAGCAAGGCAGGAAGATGGTGATAACGGCGGGGTGCAAGTCCAGTGAGCTAGGGCCGACAAAAACCGGCGAGTTCGCCATGAGAAGAATCGAGCAGATGCCGGCGGCGGCGCCAGGCGAGGGTATACCGGTGAAGCCTTCTTCCTTGGAACGCTTGTCGGCAGGAAGCATGGACTGCTCCCAGGCTTTGACATTGTAACGCGCCAAGCGCAATGCTGCACAGGAGACATAGACAGCACAGCAGACCCACAGGGTGCGGTCGTAGCGGCCCCAGCCCTGCCAGAGGCCGAGGGTCTGAGAGATGTGCGCGTAGATGTAGCAGATGACGGCCGGAGTGAGGCCAAAGGTGATCATATCGGCAAGAGAGTCCATTTCGATCCCGATGGTCGAAGTGGAGCGGAGTTTGCGCGCTGCCCAGCCGTCCAGCGCATCAAAGACCATGGCGAAGAGGATGAGCCAAGCGCAACCTGCGAAGGTATTGGCGAGGATATCGGATCTCTCTGCAAGGACGGAGGAAGCGACTTTTCCCGCCCCCTTGAGGAGGAAAATCTCATAAGCCTGGAGGCAGATGATGATCGCGGTGAAACCGCAGAGGGCATTGCCGAGGGTGAGCAGGTTGGGGACGGCGCGTCGCCAAACGGGGATCGGGGCGGGGTCGCTCATGGGAACTCCTGATTAAACAAGAAAGGACGGTGCGTGGCGGAAGCCAGCCCGTCCTTGCGATTTCACCGGGGTGAAATCCGGATCAGCCGAGGATCTTGGTCTTGGGGAGACCGATGACGGCGTCGCCTTCTTTCCAGCGGCCTTCGGCCTTGAGCTGGTTGACGCGCTGATAGCGCTTCATGACGTTCTTCTTGACACCGACGGTGCCTTTCTTCTTGAGGGACTGGTGGATGGACATGTAGAACTCCTGGTGGTGTCGTGAAACTTGACCCAAGCCTCTGGGGGCCGATGAAAGCCTGGGCGCGGGGTGAGGACGATAACGTCGCTTCATCACTTTGCAAGTCGATTCTGGGGAAGTTTCGCGTCAGTCTTCGCTTCTCGTTTCAGGAAGGTAGCGATCGAGCACTTTCTGCAGGGCCAAGGGCGAGATCGGTTTGGTCAGATAATCGTTCATCCCCTCGGCGAGACAGGCTTGTCGTTCCGACTCCATGGCGCTGGCAGTGAGCGCAATGATGGGAATGTGCTGACCATTGGCAAGAAGACGGATCTGGCGAGTCGCCTCATGTCCATCCATTTCCGGCATCATCAGATCCATCAAAATCAGATCAATCGAGGGATCTCGTTGGAATTGCTCCAGCGCGACTCGGCCATTGTCGGCAAGCAGGAAGCTCTGCTGCATTTTGGTCAAGATTTTGCTGATCACCTTCTGGTTGATCGCATTGTCTTCGGCGACTAGGATGCGCCCTTGTTTTTGCGGCATCGGCAAGGAATTCTTGGCTTCTTCCGGCCTGGCCACGCGGGTATCGAGCGCCCGGCGCAAGACGTCGCAATGCAGCGGCTGAGGGAGGATGGCATCCCAGCCATCCTGGCGGAGGGATTCGAGTTTATTGCAGGCGGCGCGAGGGAGAAACAAGAAGCGCTTCAGGAAATCACCGGGCGGGATGGCCGCCTTAGGATCAAGGCACATGAGCACCTCCGCGCCCGCGCTTAAGACCCGTCCGCCGAGGCTGGCGATACAGAGGCGGGTCTCGCTGCGGGCAAGATCGGTGCCGCCGAAAATCTGGAAGCTCAAAGCGGCTTCGAGCTCCGGCGGCATCTCGATCTGGGGCAAGGTGAGGGAGAAGAAGAACGTGGTGCCTGAGCCTTCCCGGCTGTCAATTTCGATTTGACTGCCCATCAATTTCACCAAGGCTTGCGAGATCACCAAGCCGAGCCCGGTGCCACCAAAGCGCCGACTGATCGAATTATCGACTTGTGAGAAGGGCTGGAAAAGCCGCTGCACTTTATCCGCCGGGATGCCAATGCCGGTATCGATGACCGACATCAAGGTGGTGCCAGTCGCGGGGACCCAGTCAATATGCAGCGAGACGCTGCCCTCAGCAGTGAATTTGACCGCATTGCCGAGGAGATTGCTAAGAATTTGCTTCAGCCGCATCGGGTCGCCAAGGAATTGGCGCGGCAGATCGGCGGCGATCAACAGGTGCATGCCGAGGTCTTTGCGATAGGCGTTCAGAGCATGCGTGTCGACGCACTCCTCCGCGAGACGACGCAGGTCGAAGGGAATGCTTTCGAGCCCGACTTGTTTGGCCTCGATTTTGGAAAAATCGAGAATGTCGTTGAGCAGACTGAGCAAGGTCTCGCCGCTGTCGCGGATCAATTCGGCATTGGCTTTCTGCTCGGGACTGAGCTGGCCGTCAAGAAGGATATGAGTCATGCCGATGACGCCGTTGAGAGGGGTGCGGATCTCGTGGCTCATGTTGGCGAGGAAGTTGCCTTTTGATTGAGCGGCGGATTCGGCTGCTTGCCGAGCCTGGGCCATGGCGATTTCCGCGTCTTTAATGGCACTGATGTCCGTCCGCATTGAAATGTACTGCTCGGGGCGTCCGTCGACCCCCATCACCGGCATGATGGTGGTGGAGACCCAGTAGAGGCGTCCATTTTTGGCGCGGTTGCGGACTTCGCCCTGCCAGATCTGACCGGCGGCGATTTTACTCCACATGACGATGAAGAATTCGCGAGGATGATGGCCAGAGTTGAGGATGCGATGATTTTTTCCCATCAGCTCTTGGCTCGAGTAGCCACTGATCTTGCAGAAGAGCTCATTGCAGTAGTTGATATCGCCCTTGGCATCCGTGGTGGCGACGATGGCATGATGCTCCAAGGCGCTGATCAGATGCTTCAGCTGAGCTTCGGTCTGGAGTTTGGCGGTGATGTCGATGGCGATACCGGTGTAACCGAGGATCTGGCCGCTGTCCCGGACTGCGGTGATCGACAGATTCACCTGGATCCTTCTGCCGTCACGGCGTATGTAACTCCAGATCCGTTCGTTAGGCAGATTGAGATCGCTGCGATGAACGATGGCGCGGAAGCCCGGGGCGATATCCTGCTTAAACTCCAAGCTGAGTTCGGCGGCGCGGGCGGCGACTTCGGCAGGGTCATGGAAAATCGCCGGAGTCTCCCTCCCGATCAGCTCGGAGGCGCTCCAGCCGAGCAGACGCTCTGCGGCAGGATTGAAAAAAAGGATGGTGCCTTGGTTGTCGGTCGAAATGATGGCGTAACTGGCGGAATCGAGGATGGCGGTGCGGAAGCTGTCGCGCAGGGCAATCTGCTTGTCACGGCGGCGCTGGCTGCGCAGATCATCGAGCAGCATGAGACCGCTTTCGTCTCGCCACTGCACCCGGATCTTGACTGGAACGACGACTCCGCCAGGCAGAAGAAACTCAATTTCGCCGCTGGCGTCGCGATTCGAGCCGCTAAGAAGGTGATTTTTCTGATAGGCAAGAGCCAGATATCCAGAAATCGCTCGTCCCGCCAAACCCCCTTCGGCCTGGCCAAAGATCTGGCAGGCGCTGGTATTGGCGGCCAGAATCACGCCGTCGCGGCCGAGAATCAAGGCCGGCATCGGCAACTGGCTCAATTGCCAAGGATTGGGGCTTGTGGAATTTTCGTTCATGTCAACATTATAGTACAGGTCAAGAGCTAGAGGCAAGCCGAGGACGAGGACGAAGTGGAATTTGGTAAATAAAAAAATTCATGGAAAACCATTAAAGCCGCGACTGAACCGGTCGAAAGACCATGCCCAACGAGGGAAAAAAACCATGATTGCCACAACTGATATAGTCGTCCAGCTCCGAGACCAAGAGGCTCGCCGCCGCCTTCTTGCCCTGCTCGGCTCCGACGCCGACCTGCCGGGTGACTACCCGGCCATCCTCCCTGACGCGGCTCCCGCCGTGGTGGTGACGGATGACCCCTTCTTCCGGGCGCCGCCGGGCAGCACCTTGATTTATGTCTCGCCGGAATCGGCGAGCAAGCCAGAAAGCCTGGTCCGCGAAGTCCGCCGGGCCTGGATGCAGTTTGAAACCCGCCGCAGCAACATGGCGGCTTACGAATCGGCCCGCGACAACGCCTCGAGTCTCGAGGAAATCGCTCAAGGCCTCGCTCAGAGAGTCCGGCAGCTCAATCGCCAGAACGACATGCGCATCGCTCTCCTCGAGCAGATGCCCGTGGGAATTGTTGGCGTCGACGACCTGGGTTGCGTCGTCCTCGTCAATGCGGAAGCCCACAAAGTTCTTGCTGAGCTGCCGCTCTCTCCCTTCGGCATGCCGGCGGACATGATCTTCCCCAAAGAAGTCGTGGCCTTGCTTCACGACCGCAGCCGGACCTCCGCCATCTATGAAATCTGCGGCCAGCGCTTCCTCGTCAAACGCAGTGACATGGACCTCGAAGGCGAACATCTGGGCCAGATTCTCGCCTTGATCAAACTCGACTGAGCCTAGCGGACTCGTTGTGACCGAATCCCGGCAGCCCTTCGTGGCGTCCGGGATTCTCGTTTCCCGCCAATTGCCTCCCCGAGACGCAGCAGACCTAGGCAAGGAAGGGCCTGTCACCTCGTCATTTTCTGATTAAAATCAGCGTGCGGCTGCTTGACGGCGGCCTTTATCACGGTAAACTCAGACCCGTCAAGAACGGAACGTAGCGCAGCCTGGTAGCGCACAAGTCTGGGGGACTTGGTGTCGCAGGTTCAAATCCTGTCGTTCCGACCACAAACACAAAGGGCCGCTCGCAAGAGCGGCCCTTCCCTATTTGCCGCCGTCCGCAAAATGCAGGCACGCTTCTTGCTTCTCCTGATCCCGTTGTCGTCAATCGAATCGGGGCCGGATACCGGCGCCAGTACAGGAGAAGCGCACATGAGCAGCATTCTTGAAAAACTTGGTGGCCGCCTCAGTGGCGCTCCCGTCACCGACGAGGTTCTTTCCTACAGTGAATACCTCGATCTGGTCAAGCGGGAACCGTGGATCACCCGCAATTCGGTCCAAATCCTGCACGACATGATGCTGACCAGCGGCGTCGAGCACAGCATCGTCATCGGCAAGCCGGTGAAACACCGCTACCAATTCTTCGAAAATCAGGCGCTCGTCGGCTCCTCCATCGTCTTCGGCCAACAGAAAGCCAAAGAGAACCTTGTCGAAAAAATCGACAACGCCGCCCGCGGCGCCGAAGCCGCCAAACGCCTGTGGATCCTCCTCGGCCCTCCCGGCTCGGCAAAATCGCGCAGTATGGACGCAGTCAAGACCGCCCTCCACCGCTACTCGAAATCCGACAGCGGCAAGAACTACTACCTCCTCCTCCCCAGCGTCGATGTACGCTTGAAAGACCGCGCCATCCTCGAAGAGAAAGGCGTCTGGTACATCCCCGCCCCCTTGTTCGAACGCCCCCTGCAGGTCATCCCCGATGAGGCCCGCGCCGATTTCGAGGCCGACCTCAATGCCTCGGTCGACCAGGCCGCGGTCCAGGCCTTCCTCGCCAAACACCCGCACTACGACGGCGATTTCCACATCAAGATCGACGGCCGCATCTCGCCCTACGCTCAACAGGTGATGGAAGACTTCATGGTCGCCAAGAAGCTCGACTTCGCCACCATGCTCAGCTTCCTCAAGGTCAAGCGCCTGGTCTTCGACGCCCGCACCAAGTCGGGCATCGGCTCCTATACCCCGCGCGACGAGAAGTCGCAGGAAGCCGGTTCGTTGGTCGGCAATATCGACTACTCCCTTCTGCCCCGCTTCGGCTCCGAGTCGCACCCGCTCGTGCACGACTATAAAGGCGAGCTCTGCGCCGGCGCCAATGGCTTCGTCGAGATCCACGAGATCCTCAAGCTCTCCGACAAGTTCCTCTACGAGCTGCTCTTCGCCACTCAGGACCGCTTCTTCAAGCCGGAAGGCCAGCCGCCCATCCCCTTCAACGGGGTGATCATCGGCCACACCAACTTCCATGAATACAACATGTTCATGAGCAACGGCTCCTTCGAAGCTCTGCGGTCGCGCACCAACTTCATCGAGATGCCGCTGTCGGTGAACTTCAAGGAAGAAGAGCACATCTACTCGCACACCTATTCCAACAACTCGCGCCGCTGGCACAAGGAGCGCAAGCACATCTGCCACGTCGCTCCGCACTCGCTGGAATACCTGTCGCTAGTCAGCTCGATGAGCCGTCTCTACGAGTCGAAGCGCAATCCTAACATCACCCTTCTCCAGAAGGCTCTGATCTACGCCGGCCGCTCCGACTCGGGCGTCGACAACAACATGGCCAAGGCGATGCTCGACGAGTTCGAGTTCATCAAGCCCTCGGAAGGCACCTTCGGCCTCGACCCGCGCTTCATCCAGAACGTCTTCGAGACCACCGAGCACTTCCAGGTCAGCGAATACCACGCCAATATCCAGCGCCTCAAGGCCGACGCCAACGATCGCTCGATGCTCCACTCCATCGCCCTCGAAAACCCTTGCTCGACGCCGCTCGACCTGCACGTCCGCCTCGAACACATGGTGAAAGAATCCTTCGCCTCGCAAAAGGCCAAGCTCTCCCACTATGCCGAAAAGGTCCTGCCGCAGGCTAAATCGTGGATCTTCGGCCAAATCGCCTCCGACGTCTACTCCGCCGTCCTGCGCGACGACAGCGTTGTCGAGACCACCTGGAAGAAATATACCGACCACGTCCGCGCTTACGCCCACAACAGCACGGTCAAACACGAGGTCACCCAGGCCGACGTCAAGCCCGACGAGAAGTTCATGCAAACGGTGGAAGGCTACCTCGGCATCGCCGACCGCGACGTCTTCCGCAAGGAACTCTCCGATGCCATCGCCTCGGTCTCTTACCAAGTCCTTCTCGCCGACGAACCGAGCTACCAGAACGCGATCAAGAAGTATGTCTTCGAGAACGAATTCAAGTCCGGCGAAAACCTCAAACTCCTCGGCTGGATCAAGTCGGGCACCTCGTCCGCCTCGGTCAACTCGAAGGAACAACAGCAGCTCAACGACACCATCCGCTACCTGGTGGAGACCAAGGGATACTGCGGCAAATGCGCCTTCCAGGCACTAGTGATTACGGCTAACGCTTCGTCGATCGTCACGACTTCCTAAGTCTTTTCGCCCGAAACCAAAAACGGATCGATCTCGCCAGATCGATCCGTTTTTCTCTTGCTCACATCCTAGACATAACTGACCCGCCTCGGCGTTCCCCCATGGAAAAACCGACATTCGGGCCGACTGTAGAGTTCCTCAAAAAACTCTGGAGAATCATTGCGATGAGCAACGGCACCTTGCAAGACACCGTGATCTGCTGGAAATGCAACACCTCCAACCCCAGTGCCGGCAAGGCTCCCGGAAGCCAACTGAACTGCCTGAAATGCGGCAGCCAGGTCGCCGTGTTGGATCCAGAGATGAGCCGCAAGATGCAGGCCGTTCCCGGCGTTGCCGACATCCCCGCACTTCCTCCCGTGGTGAAAATCTTCTGCGTTTCGTGCAGTGCCAAAATCGAGGTCACCGGCCACACCCCGGGTAGCGACATCAATTGCCCCGCCTGTCAAATCAGCCTGAAGGTGCCGCAGCTTCAGCTCGGCAACGACGACAGCCTGAAGCTGTTCTGCACCAGCTGCAACTCCAAGTTGGATCTCACCGGCCACAAAAGTGGCGCCAAGATCCCCTGCCCTTCTTGCCAGACCCAGCTGATGGTCCCTCAGATCGACCGTCCGGCCGCGCCGACGAACCCCGGAACTCCCGCCAAGGTGCGGGTCAACTGCCCGCACTGCAGCAGCAAACTCGACGCCAGCGGCTGGGAGCCCTTGCGCAAGGTCGACTGCCCGAACTGCCGCAAAAGCTTCATCCTGCCCAAACGCTTCGGCAAATTCCTGCTCGAAGAAATGATTTCCCGCAACGCCTCCTTCACCATCTACCGCGCCACTGACCTGGCCTTGGCTCGCGACTGTGCCGTCAAAATCCTCTCTCCCGACCTGATGAAAAATTCCCGCTTGGTCGACGCCCTCGCCCGCATCACCGGCCAAGGAGCGCAAATCACCCACCCTTCCGTCGTCCCTCTCTACGGCTGGAACGAAGAAGAAGGCCAAGCCTTCATCGTCAGCCAGCTGATGAGCTCTAGCGCCGCCCAGGCCCTACAGAAAAACCACGGCCCCCTGCCCTTGCACCAGGCTTGCAGCTTCATCCACCAGGCCGCTCTCGGCCTCGAAGCCGCCGCCCGCAGCGGACTCCAGCACGGCAACATCTGCCCGACCAATCTGATGATCGACAAAGACGGCTTGGCCAAACTCTCCGACTTCGCCATCGGCTCCAGCCGCCTCAACCAGGCTGGCGACTCCTGGGCCGACGAAATCGCCGCCTGCGTCCAGCCGATGTACGTGTCGCCGGAAATGGCCCGTATGGGACGCAACCTCGACCCCGTCCGGGGCGACATCTTCGCCCTCGGCGCCACCTTCTATGAACTCTTGACCGGCAACAAACCCTTCCTCGGCCGAACCTTCAAAGAGCTCCTCCGCGAGCGCCAGGACCGCCTGCCGCCGCCGCCGTCAAAAGCACGCCCGGAAATCCCCACCGCCCTCAGTGATTACGTCCTCAAGATGATGGCGATCGAACCTGAAGCTCGCCCGGCCCTGCCCCGCGAGGTCGCTGACTTCCTGGAAGCTTATACCAAAGCTCCTGCCGGCTTGCCTGCCGCCGCCCCAGTCGTGGCGCCGGCCGCCGCCGCCCTTGGCGCCGCCGCACCTGCACCTGCAGCTGCCGCCCTCGTGACACCGGCCACAGGCGAGGCTCCCGCAACCGATCCCTTGATTCTTCTCGGCCAGAAAATCCCCTTCCCCGCAGCCCTCGCCCATCTCCCTAAAGACACCCGCCTGGCGATTGTCCTTGGTGCCGCCGGCCTGACCGGCCTCGTCGGCCTCGTCCTCTTGATGGCTATTTTTGGCAGCTCAAAAGCGAAGCCGACAGAAGTCGCGGAAACGCCTCGCCCGAAAGTCAAAGCTCCCGTCGTCACCGGCCCCAAAGTCGCACCGCCGATCACCAAATTCAGCGACTTCGACACCGCCAAAACCGCCACCAATCCCCGCCTCGAAGGAAGTGTCGAGGAATTGCGCGCCTATATCAAGAGGCAAGGCATCGACATCTTGTTCACTGAACTCGTCGGCAAACAGCAACAGGAAGCCTCCGTCCTCTACCTCTTTATCAACGATGAATTTAAGACGAAATCCCAGGATACCCGAGTCCGCATGATCGAATCGATCCACGCCTTCTGGGGTCTTCGTTGCAGCGAGAACCAAATCACCCGCAATAAAGACAACTGTTATGTCTGCCTTGTCGATGACTACAGCCAGATCGCCGGCGGCTCGAAAATCAACGCCGCCGCGGAGATCTGGTGCGCGGACGCAGCGACTCCCCCCCCTGTCGCGACCACTGTTCCAGAACCAGTCGCTGGCACCGGCACCGATGCCCCCCTGCAGCTGCCCATCGCTCTCAGCAAACGCCCGCGTCCGGCCGATCTCAAAATCGACCTGATGGGAGCCGACTTCCTCAACTACGTCGCCGACATGCCCGCCGGCACCGCCCGCACCCGCGAAGTCGAGCGCCTGCGCCAACTCGCCGCTATCCGCCCCTACCTCCAGCATGCCCTCGAAATGGCCCCTTGGGAAGGCGAGCTCCTCCATATCCAACGCGGCCAGACCAAGCTGCTCCTCAGCGCCGATGCCAACGGCCTCCGCCTCGGACGCGCCGGCGCTGCCATCACCATGGAAGGCAAATGGCAGGACTT
>JAYTMY010000318.1:0-1882 GCA_043748535.1 Lentisphaeraceae bacterium
TGGACCACGCCGTGGCGTTCGGGGCTGAAGTGCTCGGTGCAGATTTTTTGATCAGACATAGGGTGCCTCCGACGGGTTATTGTCATTGGCTAATAAATATACGTATTTATAATTTTATCAATTCCCTCGTTGCTCGGTTTCGCCACCCGGAAATTGGCTTGAAAGCGGATATAGACTCATTGCCGATCGGCTGACGAGGGAAAGATGAGCTTCGCCGCCTTTTCCAAGCCTCTTGGCGCTATATACTCCGAGGATTCAAAAGAAACCCAGCTGACAACAACATGACCATCTCGCCTGATCACCCGCCGCTCCTCGCACTTGGCTTCTGCGTCTATTTTAAAAGGGCCTCCTAAATGGCCATCGGCATCGGCAGCCGAGATCGGCAGGAGAAGCTCTACGCTGCCGCAAAGAAGGGATTGCCGGAGCAGCTGGCACCCTGCCGCCACTACCATAGCTGCGGCGGCTGCGATCTGCAGGAGCTCAGCTATGAACACCAGTTGGAAGCCAAAAAACGCTCCTTGATACAGCTCATCAGCAGCCGCGGCTTCGATCGCTTCTTTGCCGGTGTCGAGCACGAGATGGTCGCCAGCCCGCATCCTTTCCATTACCGCCAGCGGATGGATTTTGCGGTCGCCGCAAACGCCGCCGGGTTGCGCCATTGCAATAACCCGCGAGCCATCGTCGCGACCCCCCAATGCCTGCTCAATTCGGAGGCCTCGCAAGAGGTTTTCCGGCGCTGCACCGCGGCCTGCGCACGCCTCGGCATCCCCGCTTACGACACCTTGAACCACAGCGGGGGCGATCTCCGCTACATCATCGTCCGGCGCACCCGCCTCGGCCAGCAGTTGTGCTGCGTCATCACCGCGACCGAAGATCATGCCCAGCAGATCGACAGCATCGCGCAGGAATTCATCGCCGACGGCTCGGTGCAATCCTTCCACTGGATCGTCATCAGCGGCAAGGCCGATCTCTCGGTCGGCAACAGCTTCCGCCACTGGGGCCAGCCCTTCATCGAAGAGGAAATCCTCGGCAAGCGTTTCGTCCTCGGTCCGAGCACTTTTTTCCAAGCCAATGCGGAAGTCGCAAGTCTTGCCTACGGCGCCATCCGCGACGCCGTGGAGGCCTCCGCGCCGGAGCTGCTGCTCGACCTCTATTCCGGCACCTGCACCATGGCGATCGTCTGTGCGGAATCAGCAAAACGGGTCATCGCGGTGGAGAACTTCCCCGACAACGTCGTCATGGCCCGCCGCAATGCGGCCGCCGCCGGCTTCCTGCATCTCGACATCGTCGAGCAGGACGTCAAGGAGTTCCTCGCTTTGTGGAAAGAGGTCCCCGGCTTCGCCATCCTCAATCCTCCTCGCGCCGGAATGGAGGAGATGGCGGTGCGCCGCATCCTCGAACTGGCTCCGGAACGCCTCGCCTACCTCTCCTGCCACCCCGCATCACTTCTTGATGACCTCGGCATCCTCGCCCGTCGCTATCGTCCCACTCGCCTGGTGCAGTTCGACATGTTCCCCCAAACCTGGCACTTTGAGACCCTGGTTCTCCTCGAACGGATTTAACCCTTAAAACACTTAAAACCCCTACAACCCCTGAAACCCTCATGATCGACCCTTCCCGTCTCCGCCTTGGCATCTTCCTGCTCATCGGCCTGGTGCTCTTTATCTCCGGGCTGTTCGCCTTCGGGCTGCGCCGCGCCTTTGAGCCGACGGTGCATTTTTACACCTACTTCGACGAGCCGGTGCAAGGCCTCGAACCGGGTGCGGCGCTGCGCTTCAAAGGTGTGACTCTCGGCAAGGTCCGTCGCATCACCATCGCCGGCCAGCGCATCAGAGTCGATTTCACCTGCGAGATCAGCTCGATGAACCCCGGCGAAAAACCC
>JAYTMY010000319.1:0-25179 GCA_043748535.1 Lentisphaeraceae bacterium
TCCCGCGATTCGATCATCCTGCCGCTGCACGGCGAGCTCACCCCGGAGCAGCAGGACGCCGCCCTGTCGCCGAATGAAAAACGCCGCATCATCGTCGCCACCAACGTCGCCGAAACCTCGCTGACCATCGACGGCATCATCTTCGTCATCGACGCCGGTCTCGCCCGCGAATCGAGCTTCGACCCGGGCCGCGGCATCGGCACGCTGCTGCTGCAGCCGATCAGCCAGGCCTCGTCGGAACAGCGCGCCGGCCGCGCCGGACGGACCGCGCCGGGCCACTGCTACCGCCTGTGGAGCCAGGAGGAACACCGCCGCCGCGCCTTCCAGACCACCCCGGAAGTGCGCCGCATGGACCTCGCCGAACTGGTCCTCGGACTGAAAGGCGTCGGCGTGGCCAAGGTCGCGGAATTCCCCTGGTTCGAACCGCCACGTCCGGAGTCGCTCGAACACGCTCTCGAAGTGCTCACCGAGCTCGGCATTCTCGACGCCGACGAAGCGCTGACGCCGCTCGGCCGCGAGGTCATGCGCCTGCCCATGCACCCGCGCCTCGGACGCCTCTTGTGCGAAGCGTCGCGACGCGGCTGCCTCGAAGCGGGCATCGAAGTCGCGGCCCTGGTTTCCGAGCGCGACATCCTGCTTAAAGGCCGCGAAATCCCGCGCGAAATCGCCCGCCGCCAGGAAGGCCCCGCCTCCGACCTCTTCCTCCTCGCCGACTTGCTCAACGAAGCCCGCAAGGCGAAGTTCGCCCGCGAGGTCTGCGACCGCCTCGGCCTCAACGCCAACTCCTGCCGCACGGTGGAGGACGCCCGCCGCCACTACGCCCAGGTCTGCGACGGCCTCGGCCTCGATTTCCGCGTCCGCTCCGAGCCCGACGCCCTGCTCAAATGTCTGATCACCGCTTTCCCCGACCACCTCGCGGTGCGCAAGGACGGCGGCAGCCTCAACGTCGGCCTGTCGAAAGGGCGTCGCGGCGTCCTCGAGTCCGACACTTGCGCCCGCCGCGAAAAGATCATCCTGGCGGCGGAGATCCGCGAAGTCGGCGCTGGTGCCGCAGTGGTGACCAAACTCTCCTCGATCTCAGAAGTGCCGCTGAGCCTGCTCGAAGAGCTCTATCCGCAGGACCTGAAAAAGGGCCTCGAATACCGTTGGAACCAGGAGCTTTTGCGGGTCGACCAGTTGCGCTGCACCAGCCTCTTCGGACTCGCCCTCGAGGAGCGCCCTTCCGGCGAAGCCTCGGGCAGCGCCGCCTCTGCCTTCCTGGTCAAGAAAATGCTCGACGGCGAGCTGGTTTTGACCCAATGGAACGAGGCCTGTGATAACTGGATTTCCCGCGTCGCCTGCCTGTCGCAATGGTTCCCCGAGAAGAAGATGATCAGTTACAGCCGCGACGACCTGGAGCTGCTCTACGCCGAGATCTGCAACGGTGCCAGCCGCTGGCGCGAAGTCAAAGACCGCCCGGTCTTCGACCCCTTGGTCAACCTGCTTTCTTGGGACGAGCAGCAATTCGTCCGCCAGATGGCGCCCGACAAGATGGATCTTCCCGCCGCCAAAAAAGCAGTGCGCATCACCTACACCCTCGGCCAGCAACCCAAGGCCACCTGCTACATCCAGGACCTCTTCGGCCTGACCGAATCCCCATCAATCGCCGCCGGCCGCGTCAAGCTGCTGCTCGAGATCGTCGCGCCTTCCCGCCGCCCCTTGCAGGTCACCGAAGACCTCGCCGGTTTCTGGGAGCGCTTGTATCCCCAGATCAAGCCGGAGCTGCAGCGGAAGTATCCGAAGTGGAAGTGGGTTTAGAATTTACAATTAGGGAACCAAACGATGCACAAGAATTTAGTGCCGAGCAATCGAACCATCTGGGTATTCGCCGGTAGCATTTGTCTCATCTCTGGCATCTGGTTCATCTGGGTGATTCGAGCGTGTTTCTTCATCCGTTTTGCAGGCATGGGGTGGTCTGATTCTGAATCGCCTAATTTCAAAGCGTTGAATGATCACTTTGGAGTAAGCCCTGGAAATCCCGGATGTATGGACTGTCATGAATGGAATCGCCTAGGAATTTGGGTTACAATTCCCATTGAACCGAAAGGGGAAACTTGTTATGTTGCGCTAGAAAAAAACACTTGGACTAGAGAAGAAACAATGAAGGTGAATTTCTTCGGGAAGTGCCAGATTGCAGTAATTGTCACAGGTGAGGCAATTCGGCGGATTGCTACTGGTGGCATCCCGGCAGACCTGAAAGATAAAATTATGCGAGCTAATACGATCGGCACTAATTGTCAGCTACAATACAATTAAATCCCCCAGAGAACTCACCATGAACCACCTCAATCGCCGGGACTTCCTCATGAACAGCACGCAAGCTTTGACCGCGGCGGCTTTGGCTGGCTGCACAGATGTGAATCAGGTGACCCAGATTTTGCCGGAGGACGGGCGGGTGATGCCGGTGGTTTTCCTCGGCCACGGCAGCCCGATGTTGGCGATTGAGCAGAGCCCGTATTCGCAAGCCTGGGAGGCTCTCGGACGCAGCCTGCCGACGCCGAAAATGGTGCTGTGTATATCGGCCCACTGGCAGACGCCGTCGCTGCAGATCACGGCGATGGCCGAGCCTCGGACGATTCACGATTTCGGCGGCTTCCCGCGTCAGCTTCAGGAGAAGCTCTATCCTGCTCCGGGCTGGCCGGCGGCGGCGGAAGAAATGCGTGCTGGCTTGAGCTCGGCGAGTGCCGACTTGAGCTGGGGGCTCGACCACGGTTGCTGGTGCGTCCTGAGCCGCATCTATCCCGAGGCGAAAATCCCGGTCCTGCAGCTCAGTCTGGTCGACGGCAAAAATGCCCGTTGGCACTACGAATTGGGGCGCCAATTGGCGTCATTGCGTCTCCGCGGCGTCTTGATCGTCGGCAGCGGCAACATCGTCCACAATCTCCGCACCCTGAAGCAGGGGCCAGCCTATGACTGGGCGGAGGAGTTCGACACCCAGATCAAGGGCTCTTTGCTGAATCGCGACGACGAGGCTTTGATTGAGTATCAGCGTTTCGGCACGGCGGCGAGTCTCAGCGTCCCGACGGATGAGCACTATCTGCCGATGATGCCGATCCTCGGACTTCGCCGCGCCGATGACAAACTCGGCTTCTTTAACGAAGGCTTGAGCGCCGGCTCGATCTCGATGCGCAGCTTCACCCTCGGGTGAGCCTGGATTCCGAAGTTGAGCTTGCGCTCATCTTCCGAATCCAGGATTCAAAATTCAAAATTCAAAATTCCATATAACACCAAGCAAATCAAAGAATAAAGATTCAAAATTTCAGCGGTGAACCGGCCATCAACTTCGGAACCCAGGCTGAGTCGACGTTCTCCAAGCTGAGTCAGGTTTTGCTCAATCCCTGCGCTTCTTCGATCAATCGCCGCCGCACCGTCTCGATATGCGGATTCCGCACTGGTGCGCCTTTGCCGGAACAGGCGGGGGCGTATTCGGCGGCGGCGAACCACTGCGCCAGACGGGTGCAGGTGTCGGGGTCGAAGGCATCGCGAAGCAGCTTGAGTCTCCGCTCATCAGCGGCGCTGCGGCGTTTCTTCGCTTCGAGACGGGCCAGCTCGGTCGCGGCTTGAGCTTCGGTCCAAGGATCAGCCATGGCAGATCACCCCATGGCGCTTGAGGATCTCCCGCGCCGTCTCGACACTGGCCGGATCGGCGACGAGTTCGGGCGCGTTCCAGGGTTTGAGACGGGCGTCGAAAACCAGTGGGCCGGCGCAGCCCCAGTGCTTGTCGATGATCTCTTCGCCGAAGCCATGGACGTCGCGGGCCGGGTCGAGACGGGTGAACACCGTCCACAAGAAGTTGTGGAGGTTTTTGGCGCAGAAGGCGGGGTCATCGCAGAGGACGATCAAAGGCCACTTCATCAGATCGAGCGAGGGATTGCAGGACTCAAGGGCGCGCACTTCGGCACCGGCAGCGGCCGTGCTGGTGAATGTCGGCGCTTTGAGGCAAAGGATGCCGGGGCGGGCCAAGACCGGGTCGCGGAAACCGACGGGAAGCACCAAGCCGGGCATTTCCGTGCCGGGCGAACGACGGGCCGGGCCGCAGGCTGCGATGACCAGTTTCGAGCCTTGGTTGACGATGCCGCCGCAGGAGTAGTCGAGGGTGTCGGCGGTGGTCTGGGTGGTGAAGTGTAAATCGCGGCGGAAGTCGGCGCGGCAAAGGATGAAGTCGAGGAAGGCCCCTTCGTCGTGGGTGGACGGGCAATCCTGCTGGTCGCGAGCGATCAGGATCACCTTGGCGAGCGATAGCTGGCCTTTGCCGAGCAAGGCGTGGGCGACGGTGAGGATTTCCTGCGGGCGCTCGACCTCGGCGTAAGGCGTGTAGCGTTCGCGTGCCTTGGCCAGGAGGAGCGGGTGGACGCCGGCGGCATCGACCGCGTGAGCTTCGACCAGACCGGGAATCTCGGTGGGGAGAATGGGGCCAGCGAGGTCGTGAATGAGTTCGCCGAAGACCGAGTCCTCTTGTGGCGGACGGCCGACGACGGTGAAGGGCCAGATGGCGTCGGGACGATGGAAAACCGCTTCGACATTAAGCAGCGGAAAATCGTGGGTGAGCGAGTAGTAGCCGAGGTGGTCGCCGAAGGGGCCTTCCGGCTTCAGCCGTTCTGGGTCGATGGTGCCGATGATGCAGAAATCGGCATCGGCGGCGACGTTCCAGTCGCGCCAGCGGCTGAGGCGGATGCGGCCTTCGCCGAGGACCCCGGCGAAGGCAATTTCCGGCATGCCTTCGGGCAACGGCATGACAGCGGAGAACGACATCGCCGGCGGGCCGCCGACGAAGATGGCGACGCGGAAAGGTTTGCCGAGGCGGCGATGCGCCTCGTGGTGGACGCCGATGCCGCGGTGGATTTGGTAATGCAGGCCGCATTCGCGTTCCGGCACATAGTCGTTGCCGCCGAGCTGCACCCGGTACATGCCGAGGTTCGACTTCTTCCAGCCCGGCGCCGTGGGATCTTCGGTGTAGACCTGCGGCAGGGTGACGAAGGGACCGCCGTCGAGAGGCCAGCATCTGGGGGCGGGCAGTTTCGACAGGGTGGTGTTGCCGAGCAGCACCGGAGCTTTTTCGGCGGCGATCTTCTGCGGCAGCAATTGCCAGCCCGCCCGCAGGCAGTCGAGCGGCATCTTGATGGCGCGTGAAGGGTCTTTTTTGAGGGTCAAAAGTCGCGCCGTGCGATCAAAGCCGTCGAGCAGGATTTTGGCCCGTTTGGCAGTGCCGAAGAGATTGGCAGCGGCCTTGAAGGGCGAGCCTTTGACCTTCTCGAAAAGCAAGGCCGGAGCGCCCGCCGCCTGAGCCAGTAGGGCGACTTGCGCCATGACGAGATCGGGGTCGACCTCTTCTTTGATGCGCAGGAGTTGCCCCTGCTCTTCCAGTCGTTGGCAGGCTTCGGCGGTGGAGCGGATCATGACTGTGTTCCTTGGAATTTGATCGTCCAAGTCTACGGGGGAACGCGGCGGAATCAAGGGGTTTTAAGCGAGCCTGATCAGTCTCTGCGGTACAATCGCTTGCCGCCAGCGGATGTCGTCAATCGGCGAGGCGAGCCCGATGAGGCAAGGGGCGGTGCTGGCTTGAACTTCGTCGAGGCTCAGGACGCGGCGACCGCGAAAATCCTTGCCGGCGATGCCGGGGTTGAGATCGGCCAGATGCACCGAGTGGCCGCGTCGCTCGAGTTCGGCGCACCAGAGACTGGGAGCTTTGCCGCTGCCGCAAAGGATCAGCGACGGCGCGGTCAAGGGTGTCGCAGCAAGTCGATCGAGAAGCATCAGGCGGCGGAAATCGGCCAAGCCCATTTGCGGTCCGGGAAGATCGCCGACGGTTTCATTCAGGCCGCGTTCGAGGGCCTCGGAAACGCCTTCCTTGGCGGCGGTGAGGCGGTAGCGTTCGAGAGAGTCGAGAATGCACAATTCCTCGTATTCTTCCGGCACGATGCCGGCCCAGATGGCGCGATTGTGGCGGCCGAGGTTGAAGAAGATCTTATCGAGACTGCGTTGATTCGGGTCGCGGCGATGGAGAACGCGAAATTCCGGGCAGGGGAGGAGAAACAAACCGGCGCGGGCGATCTCGAGGGTGAGGCGATATTCCTCGCCGTAGAAGAGGAAGGACTCGGGATATTGAAGTCGATGTTGGCGCATCAAGTCGGTGCGGAAGGCGACGCCGGCGCCGTGGAAGACGCTGGGCAGCAGCGAGGCTTCGCCCGGGCCGCTGAGGTTGTCAATCTGGCCGATGACACCGGCGCAATCAGCCGGGGCGGAGTCGAGGAAGGCGAGCAGAGCCTCGATAGAGCCCGGCAGGGGGTGCGAGTCGTCGTCGAGCATCACCGTCACCGGAGCCTGGGCGAGGGCGAGGCCGAGGTTGCGGGCGGCGGCGCCGGTGTTCACTGGGTTGCGCAGGACGCGAAGCCAGGGGTGTTGTGGAAAAATCAGAGGCTCGGGCGAGTTGTCGATGGCAATGACTTCGAAAGGCACAGGGCATTCAGCGAGGCGGTTTAAGGTCTCGTTAATGGCGTCTTGGCGACGGAAGCAGGGGAAAACAAAAGAGATTGTCATGAAATTTCTCGGTCTATCTTTCGGTTGCAGGAAGCTTATTGATGAAATTGCACTAATGTCCGCCAATGTAAAAACAAAGGAGATACTTTCATGGATAATTCGTCCGAAATGCCGCGCCGCTTCTCGATTTGCCGCGTCCTCGGCGTGGTTGCCTTGATTCTCGGGTTTTTCTGGCTACTGAGCCACGTTGTGGAAAGCGCGCCCTTTCTGATTAATACCATGCCCTATAAAGTCATTCTGATTGGGGTTTTGGGTTGCATGATGGCTTTGCATGGGCGCAATCTTTTTCATGTTCTCCCGGAGATGTTGATGGAGATGTTTTCGGTTCGCAATGTGCAGCAGCCGGAGATGGCGCGTGCGGCGGCTCATGCGCGTGCTGCGACTTGGAAGTTTGCCGCTGGCGGCTTTCTCATCATGGGTTTCCTCGCACTTCATGACGCCACTTCGACCACTAACGGCAACTGGAAGAGCTATCTCGAATCCGCCTTGCTGTACATTGTTTTTGCCCTTCTCCTCGGGGAATTCATTTTCGCTTTCATGCAGCGCTCCTTCGAGCATGCTGGCGAAGACAACATGGCCTCGTTCACCGAGATCATCGCTTCGGTGGTGATGTTGGGGGCTGCCGTGGTTCTGGTCTGCGTCAACAATTTTCCTTGCGGCGTCGATGTCCTCGGCCCGATTTTCGCGCAGCCCGAAGTCGAGTACAAGCCTGACCCTCGTATGAATAGACAAGAAGACCTCGGTCCTGCGGCTCCCGGCGTTCATCGGCCGACACTCCATCTCGATGCGTCTGCGTTGTCCCTTGATGCTAGGGCGGTCAGCCCCGCGGCACCGAAACTCCTGATACCTCCCGGAGCCGTCGCTCCCTGATTGAATTCCAGTCGCTCAAATGTCCGCCGCCACTCTTCTCTCGAAGCTTGGCGGCGGTCTTGTATACCTGGCGCTTTGGACCTAGATTGTCCTTATCAGATCAAACAACAGGGTGGGAAAAATGCCGAAGGGACCGCTGACGCAACTTCTCAAGATTCAGGAGTTGGAATTGGTTTTGCATGAGAGTGCAATTGTTCATGGCCCTGGGGCTGTCGACGACAAGAACCTGAAGAGCAAAATCACCGATCTGCGCAAGAAGGTTCCGCAGGCCTTTCTTAATCATTATGACCAGGTGAAGCGCAATGGCATGGGCATCGCCCGGGAGATCGGCGGCCGCTGTCGCGCCTGCCAGGTCGTGATGCCCAATGGCGATCTCAACAACATCCGCTCGGGCCGCAGCCAGGCGATTTGCCCGAGCTGCAACATCTACATCTATCTCGAATCCTTCGGGCAGGAGAGCTGATCATGGATTTGACCAAATTATTGCCGGTTTCGCATCTGCAGACTGAGCTGATGGCGATGGGCCTGCAAGATGGACTGCGTCTGGCTGTGCAACCCCTGGTCGATACCGGCATCGTCAGTGACGGCGATAAATTTGTCGAGGATCTGATTGTTCGCGAAAGCCAGTACACCACTGCGGTCGGCAACTTCGTCGCCATTCCCCATGCCCGGACCCATACAGCTTCGCGTCTCGGTTTGGCGATTGCCGTCTTCCCGGGCGGGCTGGATTTCCCGGAGGCTCCGGATGGTCAGCCGGTGAAGGTTTTCTTCATCATCGCGATTCCTGCCTTCGCTCCGGTCGCTCACATGCCCTTGTTGCAGCACATCGCCAAGTTCGTTCGCAATCCTAAAAAAGTCGAAAAACTGGTTGATTCGAAGTCTGCGGCGGCGGCGGTCAAGTATCTCTTGTCGTTCAAGGCGTAATTGAGGCACTGAGGGATTGAGATTCTGGCGTAAGGGCCTAGCTTCGGCGAGATCAACCCCCAAGCTGGTGAAACATGAGCCTACTCGACCTTATTCGCGCTGCCCACAAACACTCCAATCCCCTCGTCCGCTTTGAGGCTTTGAAGCAGGAGACCGATCCGGTCCGCCTGGCTCAGCTGATTTCGGAAGAATCCGATCTCGCCGTCGTCCGCAAGCGACTGGAAATCGAGAGCGATTCCGCCCTGCTGCGTCGCCTGGCTTCCCAGCTTAGCGGTGAAGCTGCCACCGTGGCCGCCCAAAGAGCCCATGAGATCGAATTCAAGGCCTGCATGGATGGCGATGCCGCCCTCAAGCCGGAACAGCTCCAGAGCTGCAGCGAAAAAGATCTCCTCCGCTTGGCCAAAGGCGCCCATGGTCGCGACACCCGCCTCAGCGCCGCTGCTCAGATCCACGATCAGGATGACTTGGTGCACCTGGCGATGGGCGAAGACAAAGATCTCGCTCTTCACTGCCTGAGCCGCGTCGACGACGCTCATTGCCGCAAGATCGCCGATGGCGCCCGCAATAAACATGTCCGCGCTGCCGCCAAAGACCGCTTGTCCGCGGCTCCGAGCCCGGAAAACGCCAAGGATCAGGATGATGCCCGCCGTCATCAGCGCCGCGCCGAACAGATGATCCGCGTCGTCGCCGGCATGGCTACCTTGCCCGACTGGTCGCAGTTGGCCGCCCCGCTCGATGAACAGCGCCAGCAATGGGCCGAAATCGCCGCCCAGGTTGAGCCGGCTCAGCGTCACCGCTGGGACGAGGCCTTGGCCCGCGCCGAAACCGCCCAAGCCGCCTGGCAGGTGAAAGAGCGCGAGCGCAGCGCCCGTGCCGCCGCCTTGCGCGAAGCCGCCGCCCAGCGCGACGAAGTCCTCGCCGTCCTGGCTTCCGAAGCGCTCGTCGGCGATGCCGAAGGCAAGGTCGAGGAATTGCGCCGCGAGTGGCAGGGTCTTCCTGTCTTGCCGCCCGACGTCGCGCCTCATTACGACGAAAAATTCCGTCTTGCAGTGGAGAAATTCCGCCAGCAGCAGAAGCAGGTCGCCCGCATCCTCGCGGACCAACATCGCAAGCATCAGCGCACCGCCGATTTGATCGCCGCCGCCGGCAAACTCGAAGCCGGCCGCAGCGGCTTGGCCCACACCTACCGCCGTCTCCAGCAAAACTGGTCCGAGCTTTCGGTCAACGATGAAGAACAGATCAAGGCGTGGACCGCAATCGCCGAAACCCTAGCTCCCTCAATTGCCCTGGAAGAGCAGCAGCGCAAGGAAGAAGGCGGCAAGATCAGCGCCCTGATCAGCGCCCTTGATGCCGCCAATCCTCTGGCTTCGGAAACCGCCGTGCTCTGCACCGAGATCGAAGCACTTCTCGCCGCCGGTTCGCAGGGTGGCCAGCGTGAGCGCCTCGCCTCCGGTCTGCACCGGATGCAATCGCGGATGAAAGCCGCGGCCGAATCGCGTGCCGCCGCCACCTTCGCCAGCATCACCGCCAAGGAAGAACTGCTCAACGAAATCCGCCATCTCACCGCCCAGGCAGAAAACACCGGTTCCGCCGGCCGCGCCCGGGAGTTGATGGATCTGTGGAAAAACGCCGGTGGTCACAAAGGTGACGGCTCTGAACCTCTCTGGGAAGAGTTCCGCACGCTCTGCAATCGCATCTGGGAGCTCTCCGCCGCCCGTTCGGTCAAGCACAAACAAGAAAAAGAAGCCCTGATCGTCGCTGCCGAAGCGATCGCCGCCGGCAATGACTGGAAAGCCGGCGCCCAGACCTTGAAGGAAATGCAGGAACGCTGGCGCCACATCGGCTTTGCCGGCAAAGACGCCGACGAAGGCCTGCGTCAACGCTTCCGCGCCATTTGCGACGGCTTCTTCGCCCGTGCTTCGGCCTGGCACGACAGCCGCCGCCAACAGCTCAGCGCGGTCGATGACCGTCGCCGGGAAATCCTGGAAAAAGTGCGCTCGATCTGCGCCCAGCCCGATGCCCGCCACTCACCGACGGTGAAGGCCTTGCAAGACGACTGGCGCCGTGCCGGCCCGCCCTGCCTCGACGAAGCGCTCAAAGCCGAATTCTCGGCTCTCTGCGATGGCTTCTTCTCCTCCCTGAAATCGCAGCACGAAGAAAAAGTCGCCCGCCGCAGTGTCGATGATCAGGCTCGCGACAAACTTCTCGCCGCCGCCGAGGCAGCTGCCGATGGCTCGCAGTGGTTCCTCGCCAACCTTCGTTTCGCCTCCTTGGGAGCAGCTCTTTCGGCCCTGCCGCCGGCCGCCCATCATCAGGAAGCCGCAGCTCAGCAGCGCTACGCCAAAGCCCGTCGCAAAGCCGATAAAATCAGCGCCGACTTGTCACTGCCGATTCTCCTTAGCTCAGCCCAGGACCTGCGCATCGCCATTGGCGCAGAAGAAGGCGATGGCGCAGTTCTGAAAGAACTCTGTGCCAGCCTCGATGCCCCGAGCGATTCTGCTCGCAACGGCATGATCAAGGAAATGGAGCAGCTCGCCCGCCGTGAGTACCAGAAAGCTGGTAGCCCGGGTCCTGCCCTCGACCTCGCCGCCGCGATTCAGAGCGCCATCATGTCCAACTCCATGCCAGATGTCGCCCGCGGCGAAGATCCGCTCGACGGCCTGCGCCAATGGTGCTTCTGTGCCGCTGCCTGGCTCGCCGCCGGTGGTGACGCAAGCCGCGATGCGGCCTTCCGCAGCGCCGCCGTCAAGGCCTGGGCCAAGTTAGCCCCTTCCCTGGCCTGATTCCAAGCTTATCTCAACCGGCCCGATGCACTTGCATCGGGCCGGTTTTTTTCGACTGCGATGAAGGCTCCCTATCCCGGCAAAGCCGGAACCAAATGAACACAAAGTTCGTTGGTTCGTTTGGTTTTGGTTTTGGATTTTGCAGCCCCGAAGGGGCGACATGATCTCAGCCCGGGGTGGAGACGAGGAACGAGGCGCAGCCCCGGGTGAAGAGAAAATGAGGTTCGAGCCCCAGCGGGGCGACCTGAAAACTCGGGTGGATTTCAAGTTCGGATTGTCCGTCGATGCCGAATCTTCAAACCGCCCTTTCAGGGCTCGAATCGATAGGCCTGAAACCTGGGGTTGCGCCTCGTTCCTCGGCTCCACCCCAGGCTAAGCTCAGGCAGCCCCTTCGGGGCAAGAGAACAAGCCGCCAACGCCAGCCTCGGCTAGCTCATCAGCAGTCCCCGCAGTCCCCGCAGTGGTGAACTTTCAGAGCAAAAAAAAGCGGGCTCTCCCAAGGGAGAGCCCTGAGCCTAACGGCTGAGAAGAATTACTTCTTCTTGGCAGCGGCGGGAGCCTTGGCGGCCTTGGCGGCGGCGAGGATCTTGTACATGCCGGTCTTGCAGGTCTTGCAAGAGCCTTTCATGGCGGGACGGCCGTTGGCCATCTTGACTTCTTGAGCGTCAACCATTTCTTTCTTGGCTTTGCACTTCACGCAGTAAGCTTCTTGGGCGGCCATGGTGTATCCCTTCCGGGTTGATTTGGTGTTGTTTCTCTCTCTTGGGCTGAGCTTGATTCAAGCACCCCCATGGGCTCATTCTAGCAAGCTCGGACAAGGCTGCAAGTGCTGTGAGCACGAAATCAGCACAAATTCCGGTTTTTTTTCGTGCTTGGGTCGTGTTCAGGTCACTCGAGCTGCCGAAGCATGGCTGCGAATCCCCCGAAACGGGATATCTTGCGGTAACCGCAAACGATACGAAAGGCGCTTCCATGTCTGCTGAATATCCCTACTTCTCATCTCCAGGTGTCGCCTTGGTACTTTCTGGCCCGAGCGGCGCCGGCAAGACCACCGTCCGGCAGAAACTGACCCTCCTCGCCCCCGCCTTGGAGTTCAGTATTTCCTGCACCACCCGCAAGATGCGGGCGGGCGAGAAGGACGGCCGCGATTACCACTTCCTTAAAAGCGAGGAATTCCTCCATCGCCTCGAGAACGAAGAGTTCCTCGAGCACGCTGAGGTTCATGGCAATTACTATGGGACGCTGAAGAGCGAGATCTATGACCGGGTCAAGAATGGCCGCGACGTGCTTGTCGATATCGATGTGCAAGGCATGCGTCAGCTTCGCAAAGCCTGCGAGAAAGACAAGGTTTTGCGCCGCGCCTGCGTCTTCGTCTTCATCGCCCCGCCCAGTTTCGCCGAGCTCGAAAAACGCCTCCGCAAACGCGCCACCGACAGCGAAGAGACAATCGCCAAACGCCTGCTCAACGCCCGCGACGAAATCGCTGCTTGGCAAGAGTACGATTACCTCGTCCTCAACGATGATGTCGACCGTGCCGCCGAACGACTCAACGCCATCCGCCAAGCCTCCGCCATCCGCTCCTCTCAGCTCCATCCGCTCGACGGCTGGCCCCATCTCAAGCATTAAGAATTCAACAAAGAACAACCAGCTTCCAGGATCACCATGAAAAAAGCCAAGACCAGTGTCAATCCGAAGATCGAAGGGCTCACCCTTCTTGCCAAGAACGAAAGCGGCTATTTCGCCAGCCCTGAAGAAGCCAAGCTCGAGAGCTTCGCCAACCGCCACCCGGGTCGCGATTATTGGATCACCTTCGACTGCCCCGAATTCACCTCGCTTTGCCCGGTCACCGGCCAGCCCGATTTCGGCCACATCACCATCCGCTACATCGCCGATCAACGCTGCGTCGAAAGCAAGTCGCTGAAGATGTATCTCTTCTCCTTCCGCAATCACAACTCCTTCCACGAAGAAGTGGTGAATCGCATCCTTGATGACGTCATCAGCACCTGCGCGCCCCGCCGCGCCATCGTCATCGGCAACTTCCGCCCCCGCGGCGGCATCGCCATCCATGTCGAAGCGGAATACCAGGCGCCAGAGAAGAAGGCCGGCAAAGCCAAGAAGTGACGGCTTGAGCCATGTCGAAAAGCCTTAAAGAAGTCCTGCAGCTGTCGACCGAGTGGCTGGCGAAATCGAAGTCCGATTCCCCTCGTTTCGAGGCGGAATGGCTAATCGGTCACGCCCTCGGCCTGACTCGCCTCCAGCTCTACACCAATCACGATCGGACTCTCATGGAGAACGAACTCGACAAGGTGCGGACCCTGCTGCGCCGCCGCGTCGCCGGCGAGCCGCTGCAGTACATCTGCGGCGAAATGGATTTCTACGGCTTGACTCTGTCGGTCGGCCCGGGCGTGCTGATCCCGCGCAACGACACGGAAATTCTCGTCGATCACGCCCGCCGTCTCCTCAAGGTCGGCGACCGTGTCCTCGACCTCTGCACCGGCTCCGCTTGCATCCCCCTTGCCCTACAGAAAAGCTTCAAGGGCGGCCTCAGCATCGATGCTGTCGAGCTGTCGCCCGAAGCCTTCACCTGGGCCCGCCGCAATGTCGACAAGACCGGTCTCGCCGTCAACTTGTTCGAAGGAGATCTTTTTGCCCCGGTAGCAGCGTCCGGCCCCTATGCCTTGATCAGTGCCAATCCGCCCTACATCGCTCGCGACGAAGCTCCGAGTCTGGCCATAGAGGTCCGCGATCACGAGCCTCATCTGGCGCTCTTCGCTGAAGATCAGGGACTGGAGCTCCTTCGCCGCATCGCAACGGAAGCCCCGCTCTTCCTCATCCCCGGTGGCTGGCTTCTCTGTGAGATCGGTTGGCAGCAAGGCCCGGCCGTCTCGGCCATCTTCGCCGCTGCCGGCTTGGACAGCGTCCGGGTCGAAAAAGATCATGCCGGCCACGATCGCGTGGTGATCGGTCGCAATCCCGCCTGATGTGCGTCTAGCGCAAAAACGATGTTTCCGGGCCTTCCATTCAGGCTCAAAAAAAGGGCCTGGAGAGCTCATGGGTAAAGCCGGAGCGACAAACTTGAGCTCAAAAAATAGGACCAATAGAGACTCGAGAGTCACGAGTCCTCCTCCTTGGGTCTTTGGAGCTCCAGCTGGCCGGGAGGCAAAGAAACAGGATCAGGCGGCGGCTTGATCCTGTTTCAATTGCTGCGACTGGATGATCATCGCGATGAGAAATTCTGAGGGCGACTGCCCCTGTGAGCGCATCCATAAGGGGGAGTCCTTGAGGAGTTGCTCACCATGGGTCAGCGACAGCTCCTGGAGCATGCCGCAGAGGATCGACATCAACACCGCATGACCTTCGATGGCCTTGATGGCGTCCTGCGCCAAGGGTGATTTGAAACGGGCATCAAGCTTGTCGTTGGCGTCGGCCCCGGTGCGGAGCGAGGCCATGGCGATCGATCCGCTCCAGAAATACGAGTCGAAGCCGTGCAGGACATGCTTGAAGACGCGGAAGAAGTTCTTGATCACGGAGCGGCTTTTGTAGAGGCGATGGGCATCGGCGCGGACATCGAAAGATCCGTGCTGACCAGAACGATGTCGCCGCGCGGTGACGAGATGCAGAAGTAGGCGAGGCGAAGATCCTGGGGCGGCGCCATCTCCTTGGGCTCCGCCGTCGCGCCCTGGATGACAGCGTCTTTGCAAGGACGACCGCGCTTGGGCTTGATGCCGCTGGCCTTGGCCGCCGCCTTGCGAGCCTTCTTTTCCTTGGCGCTGGGCGCCTTCTTGCGGGTCGTGCAAAGCATGGAGCTGAGGAGGATCAGCTTGCGATGACGGATCTCGACCCCATCAACGGACTCGACGACGAAGGCGTCCCTTTCCTTGAACTGTCGACCAGCTTGACCTTGTCGCCATAGATCTTGCTGCGGCCGCGTTGACTTGGGAGGCGTGCTTCTGGTTCTTTGAAGGCGACGGCGTTCTTGGCGGCGCGGGTGGTCAGCTCGAGCTTGCCGTTAGAGGCGCGGGCGATTTTGAAGGCCGGACCGGTGCATCCTTGCGGACGCCGCAAGTCCCGAGGAATTGAGCGCCATGATGGCCGAGATCGAAGCGAAGATCAAGCCATGATTCTCGACTCCTTCCGCCTCGATCCCGAGCTTCGCAGCTTCGCCCGGCAAGCGCCGTTCCCTGCCCGTTCCAAGCTGAAACCTTCATCGCCCGAACTGTTGGCAAAAGCTGCCGCGATGTCCGGCTTCGACAGGTGTTTTCTCTCCGCTGCGGCTCAGATCGCCTGGGGCTGCCTGTTTGAAGCGCATGAGCTCGTCCAGCGCCACGAAGGCCAAGCCGACGCCGATTATCTCCACGCACTGATTCATCGCTCCGAAGGCGACGACAGCAACCACCGCTGGTGGCTGCGCCAAGTCGGCCGCCATCCCGTCCATGCCCGACTCGAAGCGCTGTTGCGGCAGACGCAGAATCTGCCACCGGAGTGGGCTCCCTTGGCGACGAAATGGGACGGCGCTCTCGCCGCGAAACTCGATGCCTCCGGACACGGCGTCGATCTCCGTCGGCTCGAATGGATCGAGCTTTGCGGCTATCTGCGGAGTTAAGGCGGTAGCGGGCTATCGTCTTCACGTTTCTTGAGGAAGGGCAGGATCGCCAGGAAGATCAGGCCGATGAAGGCGTCGGCGGTGAAGACCTGCCAGGCCTCCCAGCCCCAGCCGCCTTTTGACACCGGATCGGAAGCACGGCCTTGCCAAGCGTAGGAATAAACCGTGACCAGATTGATCAGCGCCATACAAGCGGTGAACTGGGTGGCGGCAATTTTCGGCACGACGAAATCCATGATCTGAGCCGTGCGGATGCCGTACATCAAGCCGTTGAAAACGCTGTACAGCAAGCCGCTGATCCACCACATTCGAATCAGTCCGGCTTGCACCGGCCATTTGCCGTCGACCGGCGGCGTGGCGAAATGCGACCAGCCGGATTTCTTCAATTCCCACGCAGCCCACAAGGTGACCAGCGACATGCCGATGCAGAAGACCGCAAGGCAGCGGCTGCGGCCGAAATGGTCGGAGATCTTGCCGCCGGCAATGCAGAAGACACAAAAAACCAAGGTCTGCCACAAGCCCATGGTGCCGATTTCCCCGTCACTCATCCCGAGCATCGGCGAAATAATGGTGCCGAGGGTCAAGGACAGCGATAATCCGCCGACCGGCAGCAGGACAAACAGCAGCAGCAAAAAGCCTTGGCGATGGCCGAAAAAGGCATGAAAAACGGTGACGCCGTAATCCTTCAGCTCGGCCTGCACCTGATCCCAGCCGCGGGCGGCGGGACGATCGGCGACGGCAAGGATTTTCTCCGCCGCGAAGAAACTCATCATCGCGAGAAGGACAAAAAGCATCAAGGGCACCAGCATCGAGGCGGAGTTGAGGCTCATGCCTTTCTCCCTCAGCACCAGTAAAACCGAGCCGCCCAAAGCCGCTCCGACTTGCGCCCCGGCGAACATCAAGCCGTTGCCGAGCCCACGCTCCTTGTCTTCAAGAGTGCCGCAGGCCAAGGCGTCGATGGCGACATCCTGGATCGCCGAAAAGGCCGAGTTGATGATCAGCAGGACGGTGAAGAGTTTGAGGTGCAGATAGGTGCCCGCATGGGCCTCGGGGAAATACGCCATCGCGGCGAGGAGGGACAGGATCATCAAGATCTGGGAGCCTACGATCCATTGTTTGCGGCGGCCAAAGCGGGCGAGGTGGAGGTTGTCGACGATCGGTCCGGCGAGCCATTTCCAAGCCCAAGGTGCAGTGACCGCAATCATCAGCGCCGAAATCGCCTCGGCATCCATGCCCATGCGCTTGAACTCAAGCGCCACCACGGTGCCGGTGTAGCCCTGTGGCAGCCCCTCGCCGATGTAGAGGAGGAAGAAGAAAAGCAGCCGGCCTTTGCTGGTGGCGAGGAGATTGGGCATGAGGATGCTCCTAAGGAGGTTTAGGGAAATCTGCTGCGGTTTTGCGCTTGAAGCGTTGATAGAAAGTGCCGAGTCCCCCGATGCTCAGCCAGAGGGCGCCGTTGGCCAAAAAACCAACAATCCGCCATTCGCTCTTATCCTGGAAGCAAAGGCACCATTGGATGTGGGTGACAAAAGGCAGTCCCCAGCCTTGCGAAGTGCAGACTCCGGGAGTGAATGGGTTGGGACAGGCACATGACAGCAGAAAACCAACAAGGCAAAAGCCAATCCAGATTTTGGCGGGACGGGGCATTTCAAACGAGTTATTCATTCTTGTGAGTTCCGTCGGGTAGAAACAGGGAGAGTATTCCCACTGCCGCAAAAGCCATGAAGGCCCAGATGCAGGCTATGAGGATGAGGGCATTCTCACCACCGATGGTGTCGAGGAAGCTGTCGCACCATTGCAAACCCCAGAACCCGGTGCGACCGGAGAAGCCATCGACATTCATGATGTCGCCGATGATGACAGCGCCGCCGGCCAAAAGACCGGCGGCGCTGGCGGCGACTAGGCGAAGGCCCAAATCACGCTCCCTGCTTTAGCGTCTTCGAGACGATCTCGAAGACGTCCTTGGCGAGGCCTTCATGGGCGAGGATGCGCTCGAGCTGGGCCTTCATCAGCGCCTTGCGGGCGGGGGCGAGCTTGGCGAACTTCTTGAAGGCGCTCGACATGCCGGCGGCGATGGCGGGGTTGTAGTCATTGACCATGATGATCTTGTCGGCCAGCAGGGCGTAGCCGGAACCATCGGCGGCGTGGAAGTGCTTCAGGTTGGCGCCGAACTGACCGAAGAGCGAGCGCAGCTTGTTGGGGTTCTTGACGTCGAAGGCGGGGTCTTTTTCGAGTGTCTTAATGTGGTCCAGAATCGACGGCAGACGCGAAGCGGCCTGCACTGCAAAATACTTGTTCATCACGAGCGGGTCCTGCTTCCACTTGGCGTGGAATTTCTCGAGCGCTAGCGCGGTGTGATGAGAAGGCACCTGGCAGAGGACGGCGAGAGCGGCGATTTCGTCGGTCATGTTGTCGGCGCTGGCGAACTGGCTGGCGGCGAGCTGGATCAGCTCGTCGTGGCCGAGGAGGACGAGGTAGGACAGGACGGTGTTGCGAAGGGAGCGGCGGCCGATCGAGTCGCCATCGACGCTGTAGGCGCCTGTCGCACCGAGGACGGCGTAGGCGCCAAGGAGTTCGTTCTTGAGGCCGAGGGCGAGGGCGTCGCGCAAGGCTTCGCGGGCGGCGAAGGCGGCGTCGACATCGATCACCGGCATGCTTTCGATCAGGAGGGTGATGGTGGGCAGGCCGAGGCATTCCGCCTTGAAAGCGTTGTCGAGCTTGGCATCGAGGAAGAGGCGGCGGAAGGCTTCGATGACGGCGGGGTCGACGGCGGGTTTTTTGCCGGCCTGGAACTCGCCGATGAGGCGCTCGAGTTCGAGAGTGGCGAGGCGCTGGCCGGCTTCATAGCGGTTGAAGGGATCGGCATCGTGGGCGAGGAGGAAGGCGAGGTCGGCTTTCGAGTAGGAGAAGTCGAGGTTGACCGGGGCGCGGAAATCGCGGTTGAGCGAAGGGATGGGCTTCTCGTTGACGCCGGTGAAGGTGAAGGACTGCTTGGCCGCGGTGACTTCGAGGACCTTGCTGGCGCAGCCCGATTTCGAGCAGACGTTTTTAGTGCAGCCGTCGATGTTCAGAGGCAGGTCGCGACCGTCGCTGCCGACGAGGCCGACGACGAGGGGCATGTGCATCGGCTTTTTGTCCTTGCCGTTGACATCGGGGGTCTCGGGAATCGACTGTTCGACGTCGAGGGTATAGGTCTTGGCGGCGGCATCGTAATGGCCTTGGACCTTAAGGCGCGGGGTGCCGGCCTGGGCGTACCAGAGTTTGAAGTGGCTCAGGTCGCGGCCGGAGGCGATTTCCATCGACTTGACGAAGTCTTCGGTGGTGACCGCCTGGCCGTCGAAGAGCTCGAAGTATTTGTCCATGCCTTTGCGGAAGGCGGCTTTACCGATCAGGGTTTCGATCATGCGGATGACCGCGGCGCCCTTCTGGTAGACGGTGCTGGTGTAGAAGTTATTGATCTCGATGTAGGAGACCGGCTTGATCGGGTGGGCGTTGGGGCCGGCGTCTTCGACGAATTGCGAGTTGCGCAAACCGGCGATCGACTGGATGCGCATGACCGGGCGCGACTGGTGCTCGGCGGAGAATTCCTGGTCGCGGTAGACGGTGAGACCTTCCTTCAGGGTGAGCTGGAACCAGTCGCGGCAAGTGACGCGGTTGCCGGTCCAGTTGTGGAAGTATTCGTGGGCGACGATCGACTCGATCGACTGGTAGTTGGCGTCGGTGGCGGTCTTGGCGTTGGCGAGGGCGGCGGAGGTGTTGAAGATGTTGAGGCCCTTGTTCTCCATGGCGCCCATGTTGAAGGCGTCGACGGCGACGATCATGTAGATGTCGAGGTCGTATTCGAGGCCGAAGCGCTCTTCGTCCCACTTCATCGCCAATTTGAGCGAATCGAGAGCGTGGGGTGCGCGCTCGGCGTTGCCGCGGTCGACGTAGATTTCGAGGGCGACCTTGCGGCCCGAGCAAGTGGTGAAGGAGTCGGTGACGAGATCGAAGTCACCAGCGACGAGGGCGAAGAGGTAGGAGGGCTTTTTGAAGGGGTCTTCCCAGGTGGCGAAGTGGCGGCCGGAGCCGAGCTCGCCGGCGGCGATGCGGTTGCCGTTGGAGAGCAGGTAGGGGTATTTGGTCTTTTCCGCTTCGATGCGGGTGACGTAGGAGCTCATCACGTCGGAGCGGTCGAGGTGGTAGGTGATCTTGCGGAAGCCTTCGGGCTCGTTCTGGGTGCAGAAGATCGTGCCGGACTGATAGAGGCCTTCGAGGGCGCTGTTGTTTTGCGGCTCGATGTCGACGACGGTGCAGAGGGTGAATTCGTTCTTGTCGGTGGGGATGACCAGGGCTTCGTCGCTGACTTCGTATTGAGTCGGATTGAGGCTGACGCCGTCGAGGCTGACGCTGACCAGCTTCATCTTTTCGCCGGAGAGAACGAGGGCGCCCTTGGCGCCAGCGTTGCGGACGAACTGGGCGGTGTTGGTGACGCGGGTGTGGGAATCGAAGATCTGGAAGAGCAGATTCAGACTCGGGCACGAAAAGGCGGGAGCTTGGTAGTCTTTCAGGAAAATGGCTTTCGGGGTGGCGTCTTTCATCGGGCATCCTTTTGTGGGTTTTGTCGAACCCGCGCAACTTAGCCCGAATTGTCATAAGTGCGATGGAGCTCAAACGCGAATCAGCCCGCGAAAGCCCGAATCCGAGAGTCGTAAATTCATGGTTTGTAGCACCGGTTTCAGCCGGTCTTTGAGCTCAAAACGACGAGCTCGTGACTCTCGCGGTCAATAAGCTTCGAGGCCTCAGTAGCGCAGTGCCTTGGCGATCTCTTCTTCCTTCAGGTCGGCGGCTTCGATCTTGCCGCAGCGGACGATGTAGACATCAGGGAAGAGGTCGTTACCGAGTGCTTGTCGGAAGAGGCCTTCGGCGTCGGCGACAAGCTGGGCCTTGAGGCCGTTTTTGGTGGCGTAGGCAGCGGCTTGGCTGGTGTCGACGGAGCTCAAGACGTGGAGGCAGGCCAGGTCGTCGGGATGGGCAGTGGCGAGGGCTTCGGCGCGGCGGGCGGCGTCGACGCTGGCCTTGTTCCAGGTTGCGAGGCAGGTGACGATGACGCGGCGTCCGCCAAAGGACGACCAGGCGACATCGCCGGGCAGAGACGGGGCGTCCTGGCCGACGAGGGCATTTTGGTCGAGGCGATAGCGGCCGGTGCCTTCGTTGTGGGCGGAATAATCCTGCGGCGCGGCACAAGAAGCGGCGGCAGCGAGGCTCAAAAGGGCGAGGATTTTTTTCATGATAGGGATCTCCGTAAAAATCACTGGACGCAGGGAGGAGCGACGAGCAGGACTTCGCCGTTGGCCATCAGGGCGGCTTGGCCGAGGGCTGTGGCGACCTTGCGGGCAAGCTCGGGATTGACGCTCTTCAGGAGCTGGAATTCGCGCAGCGAAGCGGCATCGGCTTGAAGCAGTTGACGGGCGCCGACACTGAGCCAGGCGTCGTCCAGATCGCGGGGATCTGGACCCTTGAGCACCTTGTCCATCAAGCTGGTCTGGCGCGGGAAGAGATCGACCCGCCAGTCGCCGGAGAATTGGCATTGGGCGCTGGCGTCGTTGATCGCTTCACGCAGGCCGCCGAGCTTGTCGACGAGGCCGAGTTCGAGGGCTTGGGCACCGGTGTAGACGCGGCCGCCAGCGAGGCCTTCGATCTTCTCCGGCGCGATCTTGCCGCGCCGGCCATCGAGGACGCGCTCTTTGAAGCGGCTGTAGATGCGATTGAAGACGCTGAGGAGGAAGTCCTTGTCGCCCGCGGCGAAGGGTTTTTCCAGGCTCATCAGGTCGGCGCGGTCGCCGAGTTTCCAGCTGTGGCTGGTGACGCCCATTTTATCCATCAGCCCCTTGAAGACCGGCTTGCCGCCGACGACTCCGATGGAGCCGGTGATGGTAGTGGCTTCGGCGTAAACCGGGCTGCCGTAGACGGCGGCGTAATAGCCGCCAGAAGCGGCGACATTGCCCATTGAGACGACGAAGGGTTTGCCGGCGGCCTTGAAGGTGGCGGTGCCGGAGCAGATCGCCTCGGAAGCGAGGGCGGAGCCGCCGGGGGAGTCGATGCGCAGCACCATGCCGCGGATCGACGGGTCGGCGGCGCAACGGACGAGGTGGGCGCGCAGAGGCTCGCCCATGGCGTCGTTGATCTCGCCGTTGAGGACGACGAGGGCGAGAGCGGGGCGGAGATCCGCCGGCTTGGCCTTGCCGAGCGAGCCCATGAAGCCGAGGATGTCGGCAAGGCTGTCGAGCTTGAGCTCGGTCTTGGCGGGTGCACCGTAGTCTTTAATAATCTTGGCGCCAGGGAAGCGGGTCTTCATGTCGGCGACAAAATCCTGGTGCGAGGCAAGGCCGTCGGCGAGCTTGCGGGCGACTGCTTCCTGGGCGGAGAAAAGGCCGGTGGAAACCAGATCCTGCATTTCCGGCCAGCTCAGGTGGCGGCGGGCCGCGAGGGTTTCCGACGACAGGCCGAAGAGGGAGCCGTACAGCGCTTCGCTTTGGCGGCGGGCGGGGGCGCTGGGGGCGTCGAGGTAGAAGTTCTCGAAGGCGGATTTGTAGTCGCCGCAGTGAATTACATCGAACTGGACGCCGAGCTTGTCGAGCAGGCCTTTGAAGTGGAGGTTTTCCGACACCAGACCAGCGTATTCGACTTCGGCATCGGGCATCAGCACCAGGCGTCCGGCAGCGGCAAGAGTGAGCTGGCCGCCGGAGATGCCGTCGGACCAGGTGACGACATCTTTGCCGGCAGCGCGGATCTCTTCGAGACGGCGGCCGAGTTCCGTCATCTGAGCTCCGCCGAGGCTGCCGCCTTTGGGATAGATGACGACAGCTTTGACCCGCGGGTCGTCCTTGCAGGCGCGAAGACGGGAGAGCAAGCTGAAGAAGCTCATGCGTTTGTCGCTGAAGGCTTCGCCGCTCATCAGGTCGCTCAGACCGGGATCGGCGAGGACTTCGCCACTGACCATTTGCAGTTCGAAAATGGCGATGATGTTGCCCGATTTGGCGGCCGGGGCGACGACTTTGGCAACTGAAGGCGCGATATCGTCATCGAGTTTGAGTTCATCGTCTGCCGCCCAGGCGGTCTGGTTGAGGAGGCCGAGGGAGAGGAAAAACGGGGCAAGTTTGTAGGCAGACATGATTTTCTCCTGCTGTAGAGGTGGCTCAGACAATGTTTATGCTACGACAAACATGCGTCGAAGTTACACCTTCCCGTCAACCTTGGCTTATATTGCCCGCGAACTTGTTCACCCCAGTCCACCCTTGAGGAGATTCCCTATGCCCCGTCCCAGCCTGCACGAGACCGCCGCATTCACCAAACTCAATTCGCTCGTCGCCACCGCCCCCGATCTGCGCCAGCCAGAAACGCTCAACGCCGAACGCATCGCCGCGATGAAATCGAGCGCCGTCGGCTTCGACCTGCTCTTCGCCACCCAGCGTGTCGACAGCCAGATCCTCGGCGCCCTGCAGGGCCTTGCCGACGAAACTGAAGCCGTTGCTCAAATGCGCCAGATCATGGGCGGCGCAGTGATGAACTGCATCGAGGGCTTCGACAGCGAAAACCGCCAAGTCATGCACCACGCCATGCGCAACGTCTTCGCCGATCTCGCCCGTCCCGAAATCGACGGCGAATCCGAGCCTCTCATTGTCGCCGCCCGTGAAGAACTCGCCCGCCTCGAGGCCTTCCTTGAAGCGCTCGACAGCGGCAAGATCACCAACGCCAAGGGCGAAACCTTCACTGACATGGTCAACATCGGCATCGGTGGTTCCGACCTCGGCCCGAAAGCCATCTACCTCGCCCTCAAGGCCTATGCCCCCGCCGGGCACCGCGCCCACTTCGTCTCCAACGTCGACCCCGACGACGCCAACGAAGTCCTCGCCGGGCTCGACCTGTCGCGCACCTTGGTCAACGTCGTGTCGAAATCCGGCTCGACCCTGGAGACCCTGACCAACGAAGAGCTGGTCGCCTCGCGTTTCCGCGCCGCCGGCCTTGATCCCGCCAAGCACTTCGTCTGCGTCACCGGCAAAGGCTCGCCGATGGACAACCCGGCGAAATATCTGCGCGCCTTCTACATGTACGATTCGATCGGCGGCCGCTACAGCGTTTCCTCGATGGTTGGCGGCGTCATCCTCGGCTTCGGCCTGGGGCTCGACAACTTCCGTCAATTCCTGCGCGGCATGCGCAAAATGGACCTCAATGCCCTGGAGAACGACAGCCGTCGCAACCTGTCCCTGCTCGCCGCACTTCTGGGCATCTGGAATCGCGACTTCCTCGCCATTCCGACCCTCGCGGTCCTGCCCTATTCGCAAGCTTTGTCGCGTTTCGCCGCCCACTTGCAGCAGTGCGACATGGAGTCGAACGGCAAGCGCATCGACCGCCGCGGCCGCGCCGTTCCTTTCGCCACCGGCCCGATCGTCTGGGGTGAACCCGGCACCAACGGCCAGCACGCCTTCTACCAGCTCATCCACCAGTCCGAGACCGTCGTCGCCTGCGACTTCATCGGCTTCCGCGAATCGCAGCGCGGCGGCGACTTGCAAGTCAAGGGTTCGAGCTCGCAGGAGAAACTCCTCGCCAACCTGCTGGCGCAATCTCTTGCCCTCGCCAGTGGTAAGTCCAGCGACAACCCAAACAAGCAGTTCCCCGGCAACCGCCCGAACAGCCTGCTCATTGGTCGTCAATTGACCCCTGAAGCGATGGGCGCCCTGCTCGCCTTCTACGAGAACAAGATCAGCTTCCAGGGCCTGATCTGGAACATCAACTCCTTCGACCAGGAAGGCGTCCAGCTCGGCAAGGTGCTCGCCAACGAAATCCTCGACGCCCTCACCGGCAAAGCCGCCGCCAACTCGGCGACCGCGGCGCTGATCCAGGCGGCGGGGCTGAAGTAAAATTCCCCAGAGCCCCGACGTGAAGCCGGGGCTTTTTGCATCTTGGGGCAAGATCCATGAACAGGTCCAGCTGCGGAGATCGTTGATGATTGATTTTCTCAAGCACCGGCGCATTTCCAACGCTGCGTCCGAGGTTTTGGAGACCCATCGCCAGGAGTGGCAGACTTGGGTTGATGGAATTATCTCACGACATGGGACGGGCATCTGTCTGCAAGATTATCAGGCTCTACAATTCTTAGTTGCCCGAGCTGACTTTTATCAAGAATTCACTTTTACATATAGTGGGCAGCCTTCTGCTTCTTTGGCAGCGATTCCGGCATATAATCTTTTCGATATGCCTGGGTCTGATACTTTTGATTGGGCAAAGATCAGGGTTATCCATGTGAAGTTCATTGTTTCACTGTTCAAAAACTGTCCCTACAGAGCTCGAGAGTCACGAGTTCTCCGGGTCGACCGCATTAGCCTTGAGAAGTTCCATGTGAAGGATAGTCATCTCATCGACAATCTCCAGCAGTCGCTTGTG
>JAYTMY010000320.1:0-29900 GCA_043748535.1 Lentisphaeraceae bacterium
GCGGTGGCGAAGAGTTTCTTGGCGGCTTTGTCATCGCGGCGGACGCCGAGGCCGACGAGATGGAGATTGCCGAGCGCGACCGCGGCTTCACCGGAGCCCGATTGCAGGGCCTTGTTGTAATAAGCCGCGGCGGCGACGTAATCTTGATGAGTGCCGAGTCCAGCTTCATGCAGGCGGCCGCATTCGACCAAGCCGAGGACGTGACCGGCGGCAGCGGCACGGGCAAACCACTGCAAGGCTTTCACATTGTCCTGGGGGCAACCACGGCCTTTTTCATAGAGACGTCCGACCAGGACCATGGCGGCGGCATCGCCTTTCTCCGCCTTGTCGATCATGCCTTGCGTCGCAGAAGCGATGAGCTGCGGCGCAGGAGCGGGTTCCGGGCTCGCCGGAGCATTGCTGGCAAGGGCGATAAAAGTAGCGAGGAAGGACGCGATCATGATCGTTTTCTCCGGTTGAGCGGCCTCACATTAACGCCATCCGGAAAAGCCGCCCCGGTCATGGGCGAAGCTTTAGTGGCATTCCCAATGTCGACCTCGCCGCCGGAAATCGACAGCCGGGTGGACGGCTTTGCAGTCCCTCTTATCTTGGCATACCCTCAGCAAAGGAATTTTCATCGCGATGAGCCCAGCCCCCCACTCGCCACCAAGCGCCTTGGAAATCACTAACCTGAAAGTTGAATTCGACACCTTCGGCGGTGTTGTCCAAGCTGTTCGCGGCGTCTCCTATGCCGTCGCTGCCGGTCAAACTCTGGCCGTGGTCGGCGAATCTGGCTGCGGCAAGTCGGTAACCGTGCAAGCCGTGATGGGCTTGATTCCTCGCCCCCCCGGCCGGGTCACCTCTGGCAGCGCCATTCTTAACGGTGGCGTCGATCTGCTCAGTCTTAGCGACGCCGAAGCCCGGCAATATCGAGCCCGCGACATCGCGATGATTTTCCAAGATCCGATGACGTCGCTCAACCCGACCATGCGCATCGGCGACCAGATCGCCGAAGCCCTCGTCGTTCACAAAGGCATGAGCTGGGACGCGGCTCGTGCTGAGGCGATCCGCCTCCTTGATCGCACTCGCATCCCGGAAGCCGCCTCTCGGTCGCGCCAGTATCCTTTCGAATTCTCCGGCGGCATGCTGCAACGCGCCATGATCTCCGTCGCCGTCGCCTGCCGCCCGGCAGTCCTGATCGCTGATGAACCGACCACCGCTCTCGACGTCACCATCCAGGACCAGGTTCTCGAACTGATGCGGGAGATCCAACGGGAAGAGAAGATGGCCATCGTCCTGATCACACATGACCTCGGCGTCGTCGCCCGAATGGCTGACGATGTGGCGGTGATGTACGCCGGCCAAATCGTCGAACAAGGCCCGGTCGGCAGTATTTTTAAGCAATCCTCGCATCCTTACACCCTCGGACTCCGTCAAGCCATGCCTTCTTCTGACGGCAGCCGGACGCGGCTCTTGCCGATTGACGGTTCACCTCCCGATCTCTTTCGTCCGCCGCTCGGGTGCGGCTATTGCGCCCGCTGTCCCTTCGCCATGCAGGTCTGCGAATTCCAGTCGCCGCCGCTGTTTGATCTCGGCGGCGGGCAAGCCAGCGCCTGCTGGCTGCATCACTCCGAGGCTCAGCGCAGCCGCGATTCCCGTCTCCACCAGAAAGGCAAGGCGCCCGCATGAACCCAGTTCTTCTCGAAACCCGCGGTCTCCGCAAATATTTCGACCTCGGCGCCGGCCGCCGGGTGCACGCCGTCGACGGCATTGATCTCGTCGTCCGCGAGCGCGAAGTCCTCGGGCTGGTCGGCGAATCCGGCTCCGGCAAATCGACCCTCGGCAAGGCCATCATCGGTTTACATCCGCGCACTTCCGGCGACATCCTGTACCAAGGTCAGCTCCTACCGGCGCAATACAGCCCGGCCGACTACCGCCGCATGGCCAGTCAGATGCAGATGGTTTTCCAGGATCCTTATTCCTCTCTCAATCCGCGCATGACGGTGGAAGAGATCATCAGCGAAGCTCTGTCCCTGCGCGGTGGCTTCAGTAAAGAGCAGATCCGTGAACGCGTCGCCTTCTGGTTGCAACGAGTCGGCTTGAACAAAGATCACATGGTCCGGTATCCTCATGAATTTTCCGGCGGCCAGCGCCAGCGCATCGGCATCGCTCGGGCGATGATCGCCGAACCCCGCCTGGTCATTTGTGATGAGCCGATTTCCGCTCTCGACGTCTCGATCCAGGCCCAGGTGGTCAACCTCCTGGCCGACCTTAAACAGAGCCTCGGCCTGACCATGATTTTCATCGCGCACGATTTGTCGATGGTCCGTTTCGTCTCGGACCGGATCGCCGTGATGTACCTCGGAGCCATCTGCGAAATCGGCCCTGCCGACGAGGTCTTTTTCAATCCTCGCCATCCTTATTCGAAAGCCCTCATCGCGTCCAATCCGAAAGCCGATCCCGACATCGAAAAGAGCCGCCCGCATCAACCAATCCCCGGCGAAATCCCGTCTCCAGTCAAGCTCCCCAAAGGTTGCCGCTTTGCCGCCCGCTGTCCCTCGGCAACCGACCACTGCCGCCTGGAATCGCCGCTCTTGCGTGAAATTTCGCCCGAGCATCACGCTGCCTGCCATCTGATTTAAGTGAATTATTCCTTTTTTTCATAATGGCATCTTGCGGAGCTGCGGTGAAGCAGTCTAACTTAGTAGTGAACCATATCGGAGCCGAGCAATGCCTATGAACCCCAATCCCCTTGCCAATGCTTCGGCCAAACCTTTTGACCGCACAGTTGTCCTGCCAGATTCCACCGCCGCCGTCAAACCGAAGATCTTAGTGGTCGAAGATGAAGCGCCTCTGCGGATGCTGGTCACCGACATCCTCGAAGGCGAAGATCTCGATGTCCACTCGGTCGCCAGTGCCGATGAAGCTCTGCCTCTGATCGACAATGGTTTCGACTTGATCCTGTCCGACATCATGATGCCGGGAACCTCCGGCATGGAACTGCTCCAAACCATCAAGCAGCGCAATAAATCGGTCGAAGTCATCCTCATGACCGGCTTCCCGAAAGTCGAAGCCGCGGTCACCGCAATGAAGTTCGGCGCCTTTGACTACATCACGAAACCCTTTGACATCGCCCACCTCCGCGAACGCGTCCATTCCGCCTTGGATCACCGCAAGGCCTTGTCCGGATTGACGCAGACCCAAGATCATTCGAAATCGACCTCGACCCGTTACATTGCCGGTTATCGGATTCTTGAAACTCTTGGCGAAGGTCAGATGGGCTTGGTTCTCAAGGGCGAGAAAAATGGCGCCGCCTATGCCATCAAGATCATTAAAAACCAAGTCGGTGGCAGCGCCCGCAACGAAGCCGTGCAACGATTCTTCAAAGAAGCTGATGCCGCCTCCCGCCTCAATCACCCGTGCGTCATCCACACCTTTGAGCACGGCTACGCCCGCGAAGAGAACATCCCCTATCTGGTGATGGAATACTTCCCCGGTTCCCCCCTGAAACGCCATATGAACAGCCCGGATCTGAAGATGCCGATCAAGGTCCGGATCATCCGCGACCTGGCCTCCGCGCTCGCCGCCACCCATGCCTGTGAAGTCATCCACCGCGACATCAAGCCTGACAACGTCATGATCAGCGGAGCTCCGGATTGGAAGGTCAAACTCACCGACTTCGGCGTCGCGCAGCTGCCAGATTCCGACATCACCAACATCTCGCGCATTGTCGGCACCCCCTACTACCTGTCGCCCGAAGGCTTCTCCTGCCCGAAGGTCGATCACCGGGCTGATCTCTACTCTCTCGGTGTCCTCGCTTATGAATTCTGGCTCGGTCAAAAACCCTTTGAAGCGATGAATCTCTCCGCCCTCGGCTTCAAGGTCCAAACCGAAAACCCCGTCGAACCGGTTAAACTCAACAGCAGCTTCCCGGTCGCCCTGCAGCTGATCTTGGAACGTTTGTTGAAAAAACGCCCGGAAGGTCGCTACGCGCAAGCTGCTGATCTGGTTAATGACCTCAATCTGTGGATCGACGCGCAAACTGGTCGTCAGACCCTGCCGCCTCTCCGCGCCACCTGGAACACCCTGCGTTGACCCTGCTTCCCCCTCCCCGCCGCATCGCCGTCATCGGCGCCGGTCCCGCCGGCCTTGCCGCTGCCGAAGTGCTCGCCGAAGCAGGACTCAAGGTCCGTATTTTTGATGCCGGCAGCGCCCCGGCCCGAAAATACCTCCGCGCCGGCGTCGGTGGCCTCAACATCACTCACTCCGAGCCATTGCAGGATTTCTTCATCCGCTACGGCAATGCCTTGACCTGGTTGCGTCCCCACCTCGAAGCCTTTCCTCCCGGCCAAGTGCGCGAATGGCTCCACCGCCTCGGCATTCCGACTTTTGTCGGCAGTTCCGGACGGGTCTTCCCCCAGGATCTCCGCGCCGCCCCCTCTCTCCGCGCTTGGTTAAAAAAACTCGGTTCCCTCGGTGTCAGCCTGCATCTCCGGCATCGCTGGCTCGGCTGGAGTGCCGACGGCGCCTGTCGCTTCTCGACTCCCGACGGTGATCTCGAAGAGACGTTTGACGGCCTCATTCTCGCCACCGGCGGCGCCACTTGGCAGCGCCTCGGCGCCGATGGTGCCTGGGTCCCCTTCGTCACCGATAAAGGCATTAGCTGCGCCCCCTTCCGCCCTTCCAACTGTGGCTTTGAATGCGATTGGACCCCGATTTTCAGGGGCAAATTCCCGGGTTCTCCGGTGAAACCGGTGAAGGCGGCCTTGATGACCCGTAACGACGCGGTGATCGAACGCCAAGGCGAATTCATCATCACCGAAAAAGGCGTCGAAGGCAGCCTGATTTACGCCCTGTCGGCGCCCTTGCGCGACGAAATCGAAGCCGCCGGTTCTGTCGATCTCTATCTCGATCTCGCCCCTGACCGCAGCCTGACCCAGTTGACCTATGATCTATCCTTGCCACGTGGCAAGGATTCGCTCTCCAATCATCTCCGTAAACGCGGCATTGACGGAGTCAAAGCCGGGCTTCTTCGCGAAGTCCACGGCGCCAAACTCAGCGAAGATCCTGCCAAACTGGCGGTGATCATTAAAAATCTCCCCATCCGTCTGCGTCGATGCCGTCCTTTGGATGAAGCCATCAGTTGCGCCGGCGGCATCACCGCGGCCGAGCTCAGTCCCGATTTGATGCTTAAAAAACTCCCCGGCGTCTTTGCCTGCGGCGAAATGCTCGATTGGGAAGCCCCCACCGGCGGCTACCTCCTCACCGCCTGCCTCGCCACCGGCCGCGGCGCCGCCCGCGGTATGATCCGTCACCTCGCCAGCCGGGGCTAAACCCCGAAACTCCAGATAATTAGCCTGTAAAAACCAACCTATAAGCCCAGAGAAGCCCATTCTCATGGGCTTATTTTTACCCATAAAGCGACGTCAGGCACGGCATTTGCGTTCATTCCAGTTACACATGAACTCGAGGAGCCACGCCATGCTGCCATCCCTGATAATTTTTCTGCTTTGCGGTTCAGCGCCCATACCCCCGGCCCCCGCTCCACCCTCGCCGAGCGCCATGACCAGTGTGGATTTACTGGACGAGCGAGACCTTCTTCTTAACTCATTGAACCAGGCAGTTCAGGAAATGGATGCATGTGTTGCCAGCGCTTTGGCCGAAGAGACTGGGCTGAAAGCTTCCCTCAGTCCGGCGGCGGAAGTGGTGCAGCGGGCTGAGCGTTACGCCATTATTCGCGAGCGGCAGCGACTGATCTCCCTCAAGGTGGCTGAAGTGTCGCGGATCAACACCCTGATCCAAGCCAATCGGCGTCACCTTGAACAGCTCCATAAGTCTGAAATGCAGCGAGAGGCACTGATGGCGGCGGAAAAGGAAAAAGCTGAGTTAAAAGCCAAGATCGAAGCGATGAAAGCCGAGGCCGTGATCAACCAACAGACCCATGCCAACACCCTGCTTCCGGTGAAGCCTAAAATACCTCTCGATTACTTCATTTATTCCACCAAAGAACCGAAAACTCTGCGCAGCATCGCCGCCGAAAAAACCATCTATGATGACGAATCGAAATGGCAGAAGATCTACGAGGCCAACAAGGATAAAATCAGCGATCCGGATGCCGTGGTTCCCGCTGGGCTTGATCTCATCATCCCCCAAATCAAACTCGAATCGGGTAATGGTGAACCATGAGCCCCCTGCAACGTGGCACGGTTCTGGTGATTGAGGACGACCCCCTCCTTGCCTTGAGTTATGGCGACCTGCTGGAATCGGAAGGCTGGCGCCATGAGCGTGCTGGCACAGTTCGCGAAGCCCTCGCCCGCTTGGCCTCCGGCAGCTTCAGCCTCGTCATCTGCGATCACGACCTGCCCGATGGCAAAGGTTTGATCATTCTCGATCGCCTCGCCAGCCAGAAAGAGCCGCCGCCGCTGATCTATCTATCTGCCGCAACCCCCGAAATTCTCGCCGCTTGCGCTCGTCACCCCCGCGTCCTCCGCGTTATGCCCAAACCCGTCCACGAAGCGACGCTGCGGGAACTGCTCGGCAGTCATGGTCGTTGCGGTGCACTCGGCAGCCGCAGCGGCATAGGAGCTGAAGAACGCCGCATCCTTCTCGCCAGTTTCGAGGAGCCCACCCCATGAAAAAAGCTGCCATCATCTCCCTCGCTTGCTGCGCCGTCGCCGGAGTCGCCGCTTGGCAAATCATCGCCTACGCCGGCGCCAAAGCCAAGGTTAAAAGCAGCGCCGTCAGCAACAGCGCCAAAATCAAGGACGCCGACCTCGGGCGCTGGATCGACGATGCCCGCCTCGTCGCTCGCCGCAAAAACCCGGAAGCGGCCTTGGCCTTGCTCAGTCGGATTCCCGTCGAGAAATTGCCGCAACACCACCGCGGCCCCTGGTACGCTGCGAAAGCCGAGTGCCTGCGACTGCAAAGCGAGCGTAGCGTCGATCCGGACAAACGCGACACCCTTGCCAATGCCGCCCTTTCCACCATCGAACTGGCCCGACATGAAGGATTGCCTCGCGCGGCGGAGGAGACCGAGCGGAGCGCTGCGGTCCGCCTGCAAATGAGCACGGGCAGTTGGAATGAGGCGATCAAACAGCTCACCGAACTGGAAACCCTCGCCCTTTCCGCGGAAAAACGCTGGAAACTGCGCAGCATGCGAGCCGACTGCCTGGCCCAACAAGGGAATCTCGCCGCCGCCGCCAGTCTCCTCGGCAGCATCGCCGAGGAAGCCAGCAACAATGATGATCCGACCAGCATCGCTCTGTGGGCCGACAGCCTCGCCCGCAAAGCCGACCTCCACGCTGCCGCCGCTGAGCAAGAAGCCCCGCCCAAAGACTCCAACCTTGAGACCTTCCGGCGAACTCAGCTGGCCCTCTGTGAAGCCGATTGCCGTACACTGATGAGCAATCTCCCCGGTGACGCACCGCAACGCCTCAGGGGCGAGACCCAGCTGCTCAGCCTCCTCTGCGATCGCGGCGTCGTCACGGAATCCTACAATATCGCCAACCACCTCCGCGATGTGGCTAAATCGGCAAGCTTCGGCGCCGAAAGCCTCGTCCACCTAGCACGCCTTGAGGAGTCTCGCGACAACGTCAAAACCGCACGCGAATACCTCACCATGTGCGTCACTGACTACCCGGAACACGACTTCGTTAAAATCGCCGAACTGCAGCATTACAATCTCCTTATCGCCCGCGGGCTCTGGCCGGAAGCACTCGAACTCGGCTCCTTGATCTGCCGCAGCGCCCTCCATGACAGCCGCCGCCTCGACATCCTCAAGACGCTTCTCCCCGGTGATCGTTGCCTTTCAGCTCATCTGAAGCTCGCAGAGAAAAATGCCGATGCACACCTCCATCGCCAGCAGATCGAAGATATGCTCGTCTTGATCGAAAAAGATGGCGATGCCCAGGATAGCGACTTCCTCGAACGCCTGCATGTCGCCCGGACAACTTTTGCGCTTGAGTGCGAAAACTGGCAGGAGGCGGACCGTCTTTGCGCCCGCTACTTGGCTAATCCAGGTTGGCGAAAATACTTGGAAGGGATTCAGCGGCTCTACGTCGAGAGCTCCGTCCGCTCCAGTTCCGGCCCCGCCATCCGCGCCGTCCGCGCTAAACTTTATATCAACAGCAGCTTTGATGAAACCCGGACCAATGAAGTCATCCTCATCCTCCTGGATGCCTACGCCGAAATGGAACTCTGGACCGACTGTGTCGAAACCGCCAAAAAAGTGATGAAAAATCAGTTTTCCAAGCTCGGAAGTAGCAGTTCCGAGGCAACTCAGAACACCGTCATGGCGATCGCCATCCTCGCTCAGGCCTACGAAAAATGCGGTGATAATAACGCCTCCAACCAACTTTTTTCGATCTGGAAACCTCAGTTCATCGTTCATCCCAAAGCTTTCGACATCTACTACAATTGGGCCCATGCCGCCGCTGAACGCGGCCAACACGCTGAAGCAGTGCGTCGTATCAACACCGCCGCACCCTACCTCAAAAACTCCGCCGACTTGATCCGTCTTCGCGCCTTCCGGGCCGAGCAAAACCTCTTCAGCAATTCAACCGAGGCCGAAACAGGCGCCCGCGACAGCCTCCAGGAAATCGCCACTCAGCTCGCCGAAAAAGAACAGCTCAAATGGATGCATCCCATCTATGCCGGCCTCTTTAATCGCTGCGCCAAAAACAACCGCCTCGCCGGTCGCACCCTTGCCGCCGAGGCCGTCCGCCATTTTCCCAAGGAAATCTGGCCCCGCAGCGCGCTCCTGTCTTTTAGCGACATCGGCTCCGGTGATTTCACCTCCGCCAGTACGCAAATCGCCGCATTGACACCTGGCACGGCTCTTGCATTGGACACAGATGAAGCCCTCAAAGAGCTCCTGACCCGACAGCAGCGCAGCATCAAAGCCACCGCCGCTCTGGTTAAACAGGCCGAAGAGGAATCGAAGCGGAGGACCCCATGAGCCGAAAAGAAGTCATCGAAGAACAGATTCGCTGTTGCCGCAAACTCCTCGACGTCTTTCGCGACGAACGACTCAGTCTCGGCGATGGCAATCTCGACATGGAGAAGGTCATCCGCATCCTCGAAGTCAAGCGCCAGATCCTCGCCGCTTTCGAATCGCAGAAGCAACTGATCGCTCCCACCGCCCAGGATAGCGACAGCAGGGAAAAATCCCTCGTCCGCGAGCTTGGATCCCTGCTCGAACAGCTCCTCGTCATCGACGCTGAAAACGAGTCGCTCCTGCGCAATCTCCTCGGCGGCCAGAACCGCCCCCCCGTCTCGGGCCCGGCCACTGAAATCCGCGCGGCCCGGCCGGGCCAGCCCTTCCGTCCCGAACGCCGCAGCTCCCCGCCCCTCAACAGTCAGCCCGCCATCGAGCCCGAAGCCGCTGCCACCAGCCCCCTCCCGGCCGCTCCCGGTACCTGGGCCCGTCTCAAGCTGCAAGCCTACAAATGACCCAGACAGGCCTGAACCGGGTTGAAAGGTTCAAAGGTTGAAAGGAAAAAGCATGATCTCCAGCACAACGAAACAGATCGAATCGACGGCCCTGATGCTTCAGGCAGAACAGCGCCCGGCATTTGCTGTCGCCTCAGTCACCGTCCTTGCCGTTCGACTTTTCAACCTTTCAACTTTTCAACCTTTCAACTTCGGCCTTTTATGACCGCCACTGCCCCCATCCGTGACGGTTCGCGCGACAGCCTGCTGCGCGCCTTCGAAGCCTTCCAGCAGCAAAGCCTGAAGCTCGAAGAAAACCACCGCGCCCTGCAAGAGCAGATCCGCGAAGTCAAGGAACGCCTCACCAGTGTCCTGTCGGCCATCGCCGACGCCGTCTTTCTCGTCGATCCCGCCGGCCGCATTCTCACCGCCAACTCCGCCGCCCTCGCCCTCTTCGGCGCCCGTCGCGAAGAAGAATTGCCGATCCTCTCCACCGCCCTGCCCTCCCTCGCCGCAGCCCTGGCCGCCGCCGCCACCCTGCGCGATCATGAAGTTCAGGCGCCGATCAATGGCGAAGACCGGGTCTTCCTCGCCAGTCTCATCCCGCTGCACGGTGCTGAACCGCGCAGCGTTGTCGTTCTCCACGATTTGACCGAGTACCGGGCCCTGCAGGAACGTTCCGGCCGTGACGAACGCCTGCGCTCGCTCGGCCAGGTCGCCGCCTCGGTCGCCCACGAAATCCGCAATCCCCTCGCTGCCGTCGAAGGCTTCGCCCGGCTTCTCGAACGCGATCTCACCGACAACCAGAAACGCATGGCCGGCAAGATCGTCATGGCCACCCGCCAGCTCGATTCCGTCGTCACCAATCTTCTGCACTACACCCGCCAACGCGGCCTCTCTGCCTACCCCGGCGACCTCTGCCAGGTCATCCGCGAAGCCGCGGAACTCGCCGTCCCGATGGCCAAAGACCGCGGTATCGATTTCGATATCGATGCCCCGGAGACTTTGAGCTGCCTCATCGATGCCCACCAGATCCGCCAGATCTTCCTCAACCTCTTCATCAACGCCGTCCAGGCCTGCCCGGTCCGCGAAGGCGGCAAGGTCCAGATCCGCGCCCGCAAAAAACGCGGTGGCCTCCTCGTCGTCGAAGTCGAAGACAACGGCTGCGGCATCCCCGAGGCGAAACTCGGCCGCCTCTTCGAACCCTTTTTCACCACCAAGGACGGCGGCATCGGCCTCGGTCTCGCCATGAGCCGCCGCATCGCCGACGCCCACGCGGGCACCATCAAAGTCCGCTCCCGCGACGGAGAAGGAAGCATTTTCACTCTCGAAATCCCCGCCAAAGGTCCCAAGCCATGATCCCGAATAAGACAAGAACCGGGTTGAATGGCAAACGCAGGAACGAAGACCTGAGTCCGTCGAGGCTCTTGATTCTTGCATCTTCACCTTTCAACTTTTCAACCTTTCAACCTTTCAACTGAGGCGCTTCAAATGATTGACAAGGTCCTCGTCTGCGACGACGAATTCATGATCCGCGACGTTCTCGTCGAAACCCTCTCGCGCCACGGCGTCGAGGTGATCACCGCGGCCAACGGTGAAGAGGCGATGAAGCTCGCCGATAAGCACGATTTCCAGCTCATCTTCTGCGACTTCAAGATGGGCAAGGCCAACGGCATGGACGTCCTCAAGCACTACCGCGCCAAATCGCCCGCCAGCCTCTTCGTCCTGATGACCGCCTACGGCACCGTCGAAACCGCCGTCGAAGCCATCAAACTCGGCGCCTACGACTTCATCCTCAAGCCCTTCTCGCCCGATCAGACCGACGTCATCTTCGAAAAAGCCACCCGCTGGTTGCAGATGAATTCCGAGCGCCAATACCTCGCCAACGAGCTCGCCGCCCGCACCGGCGGGGTCACCGCCGGCGGCAAAGAACTGCTCGGCAAATCCCTCGCCATGCAAGAAGTGATGAAGCTGGTCCGCAAGGTCGCCCGCTCCCGCGTCACCGTCCTCGTCACCGGCGAATCCGGCACGGGTAAGGAAATGGTCGCCTCCGCCATCGAGGCCGCTGCCAACCCCGAACGAAAAGCACCTTACATCCGCCTCAACTGCGCCGCCGTGCCGGAAAATCTGATCGAGTCGGAACTCTTCGGCCACGAAAAAGGCGCCTTTACCGGAGCTAGTGAGCGCCGCGTCGGTCGCTTCGAACTCGCCGACGGTGGCACCCTGCTGCTCGATGAAATCGGTGAAATCCCCCTCGCCATGCAGTCGAAACTGCTGCGCGTTCTGCAGGAATCGGAATTCGAACGCGTCGGCGGCAACCGCACGGTCAAAGTCGACGTCCGGATCATCGCCTCGACCAATCGCGATCTCCGCAAAGAAGTCGACGAAGGTCGCTTCCGCGAAGACCTCTATTACCGCCTCAACGTCATCCCGATTCAAGTGCCACCGCTGCGTGAACGGGCCGGCGACATCGAGATCCTCGCCAAGAGCATGCTCGAAAAAGCCGCCCGCCGCGCCGGCCGCCCCCTCAGCTTCAGCCGCAGCGCCCTCGCGGCTCTCGCCGATTTCGCCTGGCCCGGCAACGTTCGCGAACTGGAAAACATGATTGAGCGCCTCTCTGTCCTCGAAGACGGCCCTGAAATCGGCGCCGAAGCCCTCCCCTCCTCACTGATGAAAGGCCGCCCCGTTGCTCAGCCTCACAGCCCCAGCAGCAGCGCCCCCCAGGCGAGCTCGACCACTTCCAGTTTCAATCTTCATGACCTGGAACGAGACACCATTAAACTCGCCCTCCGTCATACCAAAGGCCAGAAAACCCGTGCCGCCGATCTTCTGGGCTTTACTCCCCGCACTCTCCGCAATAAGCTTGATGAATACCGCAAATCCGGTGAATGGGATGCCGACCAGGAATTTGGCGACAACAATTAAATTAAGAATTAAGAATTAAGAATTAAGAATTAAGAATTGAAGCAACAGGAAAACGCCGATGACAAACTCTTGACTCGAAAGCTTCCATCAAGTCTTCCGCCTATAACTCTTAACTCTTAATTCAAACGAAGGAGCGCACCATGTCAACCTCTATTGACCCCAGTCTGATGCAAGCGATCAACGATTCTTCGGAGGCCTTCCGCGCCCTCGATACGCTGATCGAAGACACCTGCGCCGCTTTTGACCGCGGCGAAGACTCCCTCGCCTTCCAGGGAGTGTCGCAAATCGCCCAAGGTTTGGGCTCCTTCCTCGGCTTCCTCGCCGCCGTCTGTGAGCATGTCGACTCCTTCAGCAATGTCGATACCGACACCTTCAATTCCATCCGCCATAATTTTGAAGCTGCGGTCATGGGCTTCAACCAATGCTTAGAAAAACGCGATGTCGCCGGCGCCGCCGATGCCCTGCGTTACGACATTCGCGACTGCTTGAAAGATTTCTCCTTCCTCTTCCGTCAACTTTCGGCTCCAAATCCCTGAGCAATTCTGCTCTAAGCTCTTGCTTTTCTTATTCATCTAGATGCATAATTGTGCAGTGACAAATTCACGGAGAACCACCATGATCGCCAGCCGCCTCTGCTTGATCCTCCTCACCAGTGCCATCACCATCTCCCTCTGCGATCTACCTCTTGGCGCCGCCGATGCGGCCCCTGCCCCGGCCCGCAAACTGCAGGGTCGTTATGACCCAGTCAGCAAAAACGGCCTGCATCAACTGGCTCTCTTCCTGGCGGTAAAGTTTGATGACGATCCCCTCCCCGCCAAAGCCTCCGGCCTTGGCCTCGCGGCCACTTCTTGGATCATCCAAGGTGCCGGCACCCCGCCGCCCAAAGATGCCGCCGCGATCGACGCCAATGGCGGCGATTACGTCTATAACACCGCCGTCTCCGGCAAGCGCTGGGCGGAAGTCAATCATCTCCCAGTCGCCTGCGAGAAACCTGGGTTCTGGGCCGATGGCCACGTTAACGTCCTCAAAGGCGATGGCTCAATTGCCTCTATCAAAGGCGACTTCAAAACCCCCGAAGAGGTCTTCAAAGCTGCTAGCAAGTAAGGTCGCAATATGTACACCGACAAACAACAATGGTACCAAGTTCTCGAAGACTCGCTCGGCTTGGAACCATCCGATCTGGATGAATTGGCCACCATTCTGATGGAGACCTTGCCAGAAGCGATTAACGCCTTGGAAAGTGGCAGTGCGCCCAAAGATGAACTGCGACGTCACGCCCACAGTATCAAAGGCTCAGCCGGCAACCTCGGGCTTCATCAGCTGGCGAAATTGGCTGATGACCTGGAAACCCTTCTTCTTCGTGGCTCCGCCGACACACCCAATTACTGTGCAAAACTGACTGAGATTCAAGCCGAATACGATGCCTTTGTTCGCCTGATGCAAACTTGAGCGCTAGGCTCAATGCCTGCCATCAAGAAACCCTCGGTGATCGCCGAGGGTTTCTTGATTTACAGATTGCGCCTCTCAGCTTTCGCCGCGGAGCATGCTCCACAGGGTGTTCCAGCCGCGATCACCACCAGTGCTGATGCCGCAGTGCTCGTACTCGTTGGTCACCCAGGCCCGCATGTTGGCGGTCGCCTTCACCGTCTCCAGTGAGAACTCGCGGTTGACGAACATGTCGTCGTGATACACCGCGCAGACGGTCGGAACCGTGTTCTTCGCCAGCTGGGCGGTGTCGTAAAGGGCCGGCCAGTCTTCTTTCGCCGCGAGGATCTCGGCTGCCGCCTTGAGGGGCTGCAATTGGGCAAATTCCTCCACCATCCAAGGACCGATCATCTCGCCGCAGAACAGGAAGGGACGGCGAGAGAAGTCGTCGTACTGCGGGTACTCCTTGCGCAGCCGCTCCGCCGACCAACGGCTGCTGAAACCTTGGGTGTAGATCGATTCGTGCAGAATCGCGAAAATCGGATTGCTGCCGAAGGACAGGATGTTCTCCATGGCGCGCAGGAAGCTGTAGCTCAGCTCAGGGCCATTCGCCCCTTCGACGATCGCCTGCTCGAAGAGGTAGTGCAAAACTTCGGGGCCGCGAGTGAAGCCCAGTTCCATGCCGACGATCTGCAGACGCCGGACCGACAGGATTTCGCCGCTCGGCAGTTTCACCGGCGAAGCGCGGACCAGGTCGACGATCTTGGCGACGTGCTCGATGTCTTGCGGGTAACGCTCGTAATAAGCCGTGGTCTTGTCCTCGCAGAAGCGGTGCGTGGCGCGATAGACATCGTCGACATGACGGGTCATCGAGGGCACGCCGCCGAAGATCATGCACTCCTTCAAGCCAGCAGGAGCGAGCGACAAATAAGTCATGATGCAGAAACCGCCATAGCTCTGGCCAATGGCACTCCATTTTTCGTCGGGGCCAGCCAGGATCTTGCGGATCGCTTCGCTGTCGCGAACAATGTTATCAGCCCGGAAATGGGTCAGCCATTCGGCTTGCTCTTCGGCAGTCTTGAAACGGGCGAGGGTCTGCTTGCTGACCGGGCTCGATAGGCCGGTGCCGCGCTGGTCGAGCATGAAGATGCGGTGACGCTCGAGCGCCTTGCCCATCCAGCCGCCTTTGCCGTAAGGACGGTTGCCGGCGAAGCCAGGACCACCTTGGAAGTAGATCATCCACGGCAGCTTGTCGGTCTCACGACCGGCAGCGACAATTTCGCGACCGAAGACGCTGATCTTGCGGCCTTCCGGCTGGCTGTAGTCGAGCGGCAGCTCAAAGCGATGCTCGCGGGTGAAGAGGCCGGGAAGACGATTTTCGGGACCGGAGACGTGCATGATCTTTTCCTTTGTATACTTTGTAAATATGACGAAGATACCACTAAATGAGCATCGCGCCAGATCAAGTTCTGGCGAGCCTTTCGCGCTGCTCTCTTTCGATAGTTCTCTCTTCAGTTCCAACAGCCAGGAATCAGCCTTGGCCCTCGAGCCGGGCGATTCTCGTTTCCAGCGGCGGGTGGGTGGAGAAGATTGCGCCGAAGCCGGAGATCATGAAGGCGTTGAGCTTGCTGTCTCTTTGCGTATCGCGCACACCGTGCATTTCTTGCAGGCGACGCAAAGCGGCGATCATCTGCGGCTTGCCGGCATACTCGGCGGCGCCTGCATCGGCCTGGAATTCCCGCCAGCGGGAGAACCAGCTCACCACCATCATTCCCAACATGCCCAAGGCCATCTGCAGCAGGGAAACGGTGATTTGGTAAATCCACGAATGACCAATACTGGCACGACCATCGCTACGCCGTGATCTCAGGGCGTTATCGATGATGCCGGCGAGGAGGCGAGCAAAGAACATGACGAAGGAATTGACCACGCCCTGAATCAGAGTCAAAGTCACCATGTCGCCGTTGTTGACGTGAGCCAGTTCATGACCAAGAACGCCATCGACCTCTTCCGGGCTCATGTTGTCCAGTAAACCACTCGAAACGGCCACCAAGGCGCTGTCCTTTGACGAGCCGGTGGCGAAGGCATTGAGCTCAGGAGAATGGTAGATGCCGACTTCCGGCATGGTGCTCATGCCGGCACGGCGCGACAACTCGTAAACCCGATCGAGAAGCGCCTTTTCCACCTGGCTGCAGGAATGGGGATTGATCGGCTCAATGCCATAAGCCCGCTTGGCATTGTAGCGCGACATCATCAAGCCGAGAAAAGAACCGCCCATGCCCCAGAACAAGCAAAAAATCAGCAAGACCCAGACGCCGTGACCAAGATTCTTATCCAGTCCAGTTGCCCACAGGATGATTGAAATGGTGAAGACGACCAAAACATTGACCAACATGAACAGCATCAAACGTGAAAGGAAGCCCATGATCAGAAACTCCTAAAGTTTTGCAAGTCTCAAAATTAAGCACAAAAACGGCAGTTTTCAGAGCTCAGCACGAATCCGTCCGCGAGTTTTTTGCTTTCTCCCTGGGAGCGCGCCAGTCCTCTGGCGACCTTGCTGCAATTCACTCCTCGCCGCGAATCCGTCCACGAGTTTTTTTGACATCAGATCGGCGCGCCTTAGCCACGGTAGTGCGCGTTTTCGACGCCTTGGTCGGCTTGGTGGCATGACGCTTTTTCGGCTTGAAGGTCATCTTGATCAAAGCTTCACGCAATTTCCGCAGGGCATCAGCGCGGTTGTCGTGTTGCGAACGCGATTCCCGAGCGACGATCGCCAAGCCCGAGGGCCGATGACGCAGCCGCACCGCAGAGTCGGTGGTGTTGACATGTTGCCCGCCCGGACCGCCGGCGCGAAAGCTTTCAAACTCACACTCCGCCGCTAAGGCGTCGTCGTCTTTCGGCAGGCGCCAGCCTTCAGGAAGAAGTGAGGCGGGGGCAATGTCATCATCTTGACTCATGCGGGAATTCCAAGTTTTCCCCGAGCTTACACCCAAGCGCCGGAATTTATCCGCAAATCCACTTCATTCGGAATGAAATCTTGCCTCAGACAGAGCTAACTTGTCGGCCAATCCCGATAGGAAGCCCCAGCCGATGTCACCAGAATCGCCCCGTCCCCGTTTCACCTGGCCCCTCGCTTTCACCCTCGTGGCTCTCAGTGCCCTGCTCATCGGCGCCTGGCTCATCTCGCTGCCCCTACGCGCCGTGGGAGGCGCCGGCAATCGACTCGCCGACAAACTGGCCACTTGGTTTGATCGTAAGCCAGATCAGCTTCAGATCCAATTCGGCCAAGGAGCCTTGCGCAGCGACCCCCGCCTCATCGCCCTTGAAACCGTGGCGCACATCCGCGGCGAATTCATCGGCAGTAAATACGATATGAGCACAAAGACCGCAGTGATCAAAGACCTCGCCGGTTTGGGCCATATTCACGCGCAGATGCTCTATCCGGTGACCATCCGTTTCACCACCCGCTTGGATCTGATCCGCTTTGAGGAAGGCAGTCCCATCGACGGAGTCCCCCTCCTCCGTGTCCTCATCCCCGATCCCGCCGCCGAAATCGCCAGCCCGGCCTTCGATCAGACCAGCTTCACCCTTGAGCTCGATTCAGGCTCGTGCGACCTCGAAGACTCGCAGCGTCTTCTCAAGGATTCCTGGCAGCAGATCGCCCCGAAACTCCCCTCCTCCCAGCACATTGCCCAGCTCCGCCCCCTCGCCCGAGCACAAGCTAGCCAATCGATCCAGGATCTCCTGCGTAAAGCCGGCATCCTCCGCCCCGTCGAAATCATTTTCGTCGGTGCCGACGGCAAGCCCGCTCTTCTTAAGGATTTGCCCCGGATAAATGGCGAACTGAAAGCCCCCAGTCCCTTTCAGATCGGGAAATAGACGCAGCTCATTGGCCACAGAATGAGGGGATCCGGAAGATCGGCCATTTCTCTGCTTGCAGTGGACAAATGGACGCATTGGGGGATCTTGGGGCTCCTCAAAACCCCAAAGAGCCACTCATGAATACCGCCTTCAAAAAAACCACCATCGCCTTCAATCTCAAACGCCCCGAAGTGCAAGAAGTCTTCCGCCTCGGCGGCCGCGACATTAAGCTCAGCCAGATCGGCGCATGGATGGTCGCCAGCACTCATAAAAACTTCCAAGAGATGGAAATCAACGACTACCTCGCCTTCCTCGACGGCCTCATCGTCTTCTCCCGCGGCACCAAGGAAAAACCCCTCGTCCCTCCCTACTGCCTCCTGATGTCCATCCACAACCTCGGCAGCGACAAGAATTTTGCCGCCCTCGATGCCATCGTCGCCGCCGTCGCCGACACCAAAAAAGGCATCGCCGAAGGCCGATTCGACAAGCCCGAAACCAACGAAGACTAATTTTTCGAGCTCAAGTTTGTCGTCCCGGCTTCAGCCGGCTTGTTCTGGTTCTCTCATTGTTATGAGCTCAACAACCGGCTGAAGCCGGGACTACAAACCCTAAACACATAATCTCAAACCAGGTTGAAAGGTTGACAGGTTGAAAGGCGAACCCCAGCACAAGCCGCCGCGCCAAGAAACCACGCTGCGCCTCCTCATTCGCGAAAGTCTGCCCCTGATGCTGACCTTCCTGATGATGGCAGGCGCAACGCCTTTTATCGGCGATGGCATCGCCAATCGTTTCGACGCCGCAGCCGAACGCATCCACCTTGCCTCCTTCAGCCTCGCCTTCGTCATCGCCATTCTCCTCTACAGCCCGCTGCTCACCTCGCGCAATGTCGCCATCCGCAGCGTCCGCGACCGCGCCTCCCTGCGGGCGACCTTCCGCTTCTACACCCTCGCCGCCGTCGGCAGCTCCTTGCTGCTCGTCCTTCCCAGCCTCTTCCCCAGCGTGCGTGACCTGCTCTTCGGCAGCCTCCTCGGCGCCGCCGATCCCGAAGTGCGCCAAGAAGCCGCCACCGGACTCCTCGCCTTCTCGCCCCTCCCCTTCCTCGTCGGCTGGCGCGGCATCCTGCAGGCCGGCTCGATCAACGAACGCCGCAGCTGGGTCGTCGGACTCAGCTCGGTCACCCGACTCGTCGCCATGGGCCTTTTCGTCTGGGCCTACGTCACCTGGAAACTCCCCTTCGGCGGCGCCGTTTTGGGCGGCCTCTGCTTCTGCGCCGGCATCATCGCCGAAACACTCCTCAACCTCCTCCTCTCCCGCCCCCAATTCCCTGATGCTCCGCCCTTACAACCCCTAAATCCCCTCCAACCCTTACAACCCTCCCTCTGGCGTTTCGCCCTGCCGGTGATGGGCTCGACCCTGATCGCCAAGCTCCTGCATCCCCTGGGATTTGTCATCATCCAGAAAGTCGCCGACCCCGAAGCCGCCCTCGCCGGCCACTCCCTCACCCAGTCGACGGTGTGGGTCCTCCTGTCCTTCATTTTTGTGGCGCAGCCCCTGATCCTCAGTTTTGCCGACACCCGGGCCCATTTCTACCTGGTGCTGCGTTTCCTCTGCGGCCTCTGCCTGCTCACCGCCGCCGGCATCTTGATCCTGTGTCTCCCTAGCGTCCGTGAGTTCATTTTCGAAGGCGTCATGAAGGTCGACAACCAGCACATCCTCAAGCTCACCTACGCCGCCCTTCCCTGGACGCTTCTGGTGGTGCCGGTGCAGCTCGCCTCGATGCTTGCCAACTCCCTCGTCCTGCGCAGCGGCGACACCCGCGTCCTGATCAGCAGCGGCCTCCTCGCCCTGCTGCCGGTGGCGATGATCCCCCTCCTGATCGACATCCCTGCCGCCAACGGCGTTATCATCACCATCGGCGCCTACATCCTCTACCACGCCAGCAACGCTCTGCTCCTCGCCCTCCACCTCCGCCGCCGCGGCCTCAACTCCTGCTTCGAAGCGAATGAGAAATCCGCTGCCAGCCCGGCTTGATATTCGAGACATGTCGAGGTCTATCGATAGCTATCCAACATCGAGATTGGCAGACTTCGTAAAGATCTGACCCATAAAGACATAAACCAGACCGCCGGACGGCGGGCTGTGTGACAATGTCAAGTTTCTCTCAGCCGAGGCGTACCTTGACCAGGCGGGTGCCGGCGAGGATCTCATGCGGACCGCGATGGAAGGCATAGATCGCAATCGGCAGCAAGGGCAGCAGGAGAATGGCGAAGGTGGCGTGGGCAAAACTGCGACCGAGAAGGACCGCTTCGCCTTCGCCGCGGATGACCATCAAACCGAAGAAACGCATGCCCGGAGTTTGCGCGAAAAGACCGAGGTTGATAGCGAAGAACAAGATGCTGAAAAGCAGACTGAAAGCGAGCACAACGGCGAGATAATTGGGACCGCCTTTCATCGATTCGGTCAAGGTCATGATGGCGAAGATGAAGGGCGCGAGGCAGGCCATATCGATCAGGAAGGCCAGGCCACGCCAAGCGGGGGGTCCGGGCTTGATGCTGTCTTTGCTGCGGTGCAGATGCTGGGCGAACTTCTGCTCTTCCTGCTTCTTCGCCGGTGCGGCAGCCGCAAAAATCTCTTTCAGAATGGGAATCTCACGAGCTGCTTTGCCGCTCTTCATCATGGTGTTACGGACCAGATCATCCGGACCGAATTCCTGCTGGCGGGCCATCGATTGCAAGGTGCTGTCATCATAGGGGCCGTGTTCTTCCCCTTTCACTTGGACAAAGTAATTCATATGCAGGACCTCTGGAAGTGTTGAAGCGTGACGCCTAGGCGATAACATATCGCCCTCACCGCGAAAGCAACGGGCACCCCGAGGAGACCCATGCAGAATCCATCCCATCACGCCGCCTCATCGCTCCGCAGTACCGCCATCGTCCTCCTCACCATCCCCTTCTTCGCCGCCTCCTGCCTGATCCGCCACGCTCCGCCCGATTGGCTCCTCGCCACCCTGCCCGGACTACTCAGCAGCCTGCTGCTCTGGTCCCGACGCCAGGACCCGCGCTTCACCAACCTGCGTTTCTACTGCCTCGGCATGATGCTCGCCGCGCCTTTCCTCGGCATGGTCGCTGAGCACCCACTCAATCTCGCCTACCAGATTCCCGCCCTCTTCGCCCTCTATTTCGCCATCCAATCCGCCTCCAGCACCGCTCTTGTCGCCGGCCTCCTGGCAGAGGAAAACGGCCAGCACCGCGCCGCTTTCGCCGCCCGCTGCTGCGCCGCCGCTACCGTCTTCGCCGCCCTCGGCCTGATCATCTTCGTCGGCCTCATCCTCCGCGATATCCCCCAAAATGCCCCGACACCCCCTCTCCACTTCGCCTGGATCGCCGCCGGACTCCTCCTCCTCGGCCCGGTCATCACTTGTTTCATCATCAACCCCGAGACAGGAAATCCCCATGACCCCAGCCAAGACCCAGCTGATCGTCGCACTTGACGTCGATAGCGCCGCCAAAGCCCTCGCCCACGTCGAGCACCTCAAAGACTGCGTCGAGTGGTTTAAAGTCGGCAAACAACTCTTCACCCTCGAAGGCCCCGCCATCGTCCGTGAACTCAAGGCCCGCGGCGTCAAGGTCTTCCTCGACCTGAAGTTCCACGACATCCCCAACACCGTCGCCGAAGCCGTCGCCTCGTCCCTCGCCATTGGCGCCGACATGGTCAACTTCCACGCCTCCGGCGGCTCCGAAATGATCCGCACCGCCGTCGAGAAAAACCGCGCCACCCGTCCCGACGCCCTCCTCATCGGCGTCACCGTGCTCACCAGCATGGATCAGAAAACCCTCGACGAAATCGGCCTACCCTTCACTCCCGAACAAGCAGTGCTGCGCTTCGCCGCCATCGCCCAGAAAGGCGGCGCCGACGGCGTTGTCTGTTCCGCCTGGGAGATCGAGCCGATCAAAAAAGCCCTCGGTTCGTCCTTCAAGGTCGTGGTCCCCGGCATCCGCCCCGGCGGCAGCGCCAGCGACGACCAGAAGCGCATCATGACCCCCGCCCAAGCAGCCGCTGCCGGTGCCGACTTCATCGTCGTCGGACGCCCCATCCTCCAGGCAGCCGACCCGAAAGCCGCGGCTCTCGCCGTGCTGGCGGAAATCGGACGATGAGCGAAGACCGCGCCGCGATCAAACAAGAACTCTACGAAGACACCCTCGATGTCATCGAGGGCATGATCTTTGAGGAAAGCGACCTGATCGCGGTGCTCTCCAGCGTCGTCGCCGAGCTGCACCATCACCTGCCGCATTTCCACTGGACCGGATTCTACCGCGTCGTCTCCCCCGGGCTCCTCAAAGTCGGGCCCTACCAAGGCGGCCACGGCTGCCTCACCATTCCCTTCGAACGCGGCGTCTGCGGCAAGGCCGCCCGAGAAGGAAAGACCCAGCTCGTTACCGATGTCCACGCCCTGCCATATCACATCGCCTGCTCAGCCAAGACCCGCTCCGAAATCGTCGTTCCGGTGATCCTCGAGGGCCGCGTCGTCGCCGTCCTCGATGTCGACTCGAACGATGCCCATGCCTTCGATGAAATCGACCAGATCATGCTCGAGCTATTGTGCGGGAAGATCGCGGCGAAATTTCAATAAGTCGCCAGTCGCCGGACTTCGTTCTGGTCGGAAAAAGGATGCTTCACCGTGCCGATGATCTGGTAGTTTTCGTGGCCTTTACCGGCGACGAGAAGGGTACCACCCGCAGCGATGAGCTCAAGTCCGGCCGCGATGGCGACACCGCGCTGATGGATGAATTGCACCGGGACGCCAGGATGGAGCCCGAGTCGGATATCATCGAAAATCCGAGCGGCCTCTTCGGTGCGAGGATTGTCGTCGGTGACAATCACGACATCGGCATGTTCGGTGGCGACGGCAGCCATCAAGGAACGTTTGCCGCGATCGCGATCGCCGCCGCAACCAAAGAGACAGACCAAGGGACGCGGCGCGCAGGCGACGAGGGCGCGCAGGGCCTTGTCGAGACCATCCGGAGTGTGGGCAAAATCGACGACGGCGCGGCGCCCCGGGCCGAGGGGGAGGTTCTCCATTCGGCCCGGAACTCCGGGGAAGCTGCGCAAGGCCTCGCCTGCTTGCGCCAAGGGGATATCAAAGGCGGTGGCGGCGAGAAGGGCAGCAGCGGCGTTGGCGACCGAGAAAGAGCCGGGAACGGGAACGTAACACGGCACCCCGTCAAGAATGAAAGACGAGCCGTCTGGACCGGCGATTTCGGCGCTGATGCGGTGTTTCCCGTGGTCGCGACCGAAGTCGAGACAAGCAGGGATTTCGGCGGCGAGGCGGCGTCCCGCAGGATCATCGGCATTGATCACCGACACGGCTCCGGGAGCTAGCCTGTCGCGGAAGAGCTTGGCCTTGGCGAGAAAATATGCCTCCATGTCGGCATGATAGTCGAGATGGTCGCGGCTGAGGTTGGTGAAGATGCCGACGCGGAAGCGCATGGGGTCCAAGCGTTGTTGATCGAGGGCATGACTGGAAGCTTCGAGGCAGAGGTGGCTGACTCCAGCGCTGACCATTTCAGCGAGGATCGGCTGCAGCACTTCCGGCGCCGGAGTGGTCCACGGCGCCTCACGGAAGACCCCGGACCAGCCGTAGCCCACAGTGCCGAGGACACCGGTCTTGTGGCCCACATGCTCGAGGATATGGACCAGCATCAGGCAGGTGCTGGTTTTGCCGTTGGTGCCGGTGACCGCGGCGCTGCGCAGTCGCTCCCCCGGGTGACCCGCAAGGCAAGCGGCGAGGATGGCGAAGGCGGCGCGCGGCTGCGGGCAAAGCAAGCCCGGCACTCCCTCGGGAAGGGCGGCGGCAAGGACGGCTGAGGCACCCTTTTCACGCGCCGCGGCGATGAAGGCCGAGCCGTCGACCTTGGCTCCCGGCAAGGCCGCAAAACAAGTGCCTTCGCCGGACTTGCGGGAATCGCAAGTCAGGAAATCAAAGCTGGCCTCGCCGCGGCTGTCGCACAAGAGACCCTGGCGACGAATTTCAGCAGCGGCTTGAGCGAGTGAGAGCATGGTGGAATTCCTTGGGGGGTTCGCCGTCAATATAGCCGGAGGCCTCGGCTCTGACGGCGCCACTCCGATCAAAAACTTTCCGGCCTGAGATGTTCACATATAAACTGAATTCGACTTGAATTCACTACGACAGCTTTGAGATTGAGGAAATGAACAACCGGACAATTCAGATCATGACTAAATCCCCCTATGAAATCCCCTCCCTGGCGAAAGCCTGCCGCCTCTTGCAGTTGGTGGCGGAGCACCAGGGAGAATGGACCGCGACGGAATTGGCGCGAGCCATCGAGACGCCGCGCACCACCTGTTTCCGCATGCTGCAAACCCTGGTTCAGGAAAAACTGATTCTCGCCGACGGCAGCAGCTACCGCCTCGGGGCAGGCTTGGTTCGCCTCGGCTTGAAGACTTTGGAAGGCTTATCCATCCGCCGTCTTTGCGTCCCGGTGTTGCGAGAACTGGCCAAGACCTTGGGGGAAACCGTACACCTGGCCATTCTTTGCGACGATCGCTCACTGCTGCTCGAAGTTTACGACTCCCCCCAGAGTCAGCGCGTCTCGAGTCGCCCCGGCAGCCTCGTCTGGCTACATGCTTCGGCGACCGGAAAAGTGCTGCTTTCCCATCTCGATCAAGGCCCGCGCAACGAGCTCTTCACGCGCCTGGAAATGCCGGCTTTGACGCCGCGCAGCTTGACCAGCCCGGAGCTCCTGTCAGCGCAATTCCCGGCGATTCTCGAGCAAGGCTACGCCATGGATGACGAAGAATATCAACACGATTACCGCTGCCTCGCCGTGCCGGTCAAAGACGGTCAAGGCAAGGTGATTGCCGCCATCGGTTTGACCAGCAGTCCGGCGCGCTTGCCTTATGCCTCGATTGCCTCGGTCATCTCACGCATGCAGGAAGGCTCCCGCGTTCTGAGTTACAATTTGCCCAGCACCAGTGAAGAGACTGGCAGCAAGCTCAAAAAACCGCGCAAAAAACGCGATAAGCCAGCGACGTAAAGCGGGCTCAGCTGCCTCAACGCAGCAGCTCCTTTAAGCGGCTGATGTCAAAGGCCCGGCTGTCGCGCTGCGGCGGCACATCGGGCGGTAGATCCAGATGGAGCTCGGTCGCGACTTCTCCCCAGGTCCGGGGACGGCCGTCGGAACAGAGGATCCAGCCTCGAGGGAAATCGGGATGGTCAAGAATCTTCAGGGCGATCGACGCGAGCTCGTCGACGCCGATGAAGTTGACGATTTTATGGCGGCTGGCGATGCGCCCTTCCTGCAGCCATTTCGCCGCTTCGCGTCCGGGTCCGGTGATCAAGCCCAGAGCCAACAAAGGAGCAGCCGGAGCGAGCAGTTTTTCCGCTTGCGCCCGCGGCGTTTCGGCGGGGCCGGCATTTTCACTGAGAAGCGGTCCATCGCAACGCAAGGACGCGGCGCTGGAGAGGAAAAGGCAAGACCGGAATCGCGGCAGAAGTTGATCGCGGATTCGGATCGCCAAGGCCTTGTCGTCGATCTTGCAAGTGACGATCAGTTTTTCGGCTTCAGGCAGCTGGCTCCAATCGCTATCCAGGTCGAGACGAAAGGGGATTTCATCGTCGCGATTTTCTCCTGGAAGCGCGGTGCCGAGGGAGCCAGGCACCAGCTTGCGGAGGACGCGGCCGGAGTAGCCGCAACCGATGACCAGGAGGGGGGCTGAGTTCACGCTTGCCATTCGCGTCCACCCGAGCCGCTGGACGGCGGGTTGGAGTTCGGAAAATCGGGACGCGAACGCGGCTCAAAGGCCGGGCAGGCTTCGCCCGAGGCGGCGCGCACCACCCGGCAGGGAAGCTCTTCCGATTTGACTCCGAACAAGCGGCAGCCACGCGGACAAGCGGGTTCGTAAGTGACGAAATAATGCCGGCATTTCAGGCAGTCTGGATCGGGGCTGTTCATGGCTGCATCACTCACGATCCCAAACAGCGGCTGAGCTCCGGCAACCAGTCGCCCTGGGTCGACAGGCGGGCGTATTGGGCGCCGGCTTGGAGGCAGGCGTCGCGGGTGGCGTCGGTCCAATTCTGACCCGGCTGGGCGTTGCCATTGCGCAGCTCGGCGAGGGCGCCGGTTTCGGCGTCGCGGACGGTGAGACTGGGGAGATTGGCGGGGGGCGCCATTTCGAAGGGATCGAGGAGGTGGAGGACGGTGATTTCGTGCTTGGCGGCGACGCTGCGCAAGCTGGCTTGCCAGCCTTCGTCCATCATGTCGGAGAGAAGGAAGACGATTTCGTGGCGGCGTTCGGCGCGCATCAGCTCGCTGAGGGCGCGGCCGATGCCGCTGCGTTTCGAAGCGGGCTGGAAGGCGAGGAGTTCGCGGGCGATGCGCAGGCCTTGCGAACGGCCGCGGGCGTAGGGCAGGTGCAGCTCCTCGCGGTCGCTGAAGAGGGTGAGGGCGACGCGGTCGCGGTTGCGGCTGGCGCAAAGCGCCAAGACGGCGCCGACTTCGGCGGCGAGGGCGCGGCGACGGCGGACCGAGCCAAACTCGGACGAACCCGAGATGTCGGCGAGGATGTGGATGCGCAGCTCGCGTTCTTCGGTGAAAATCTTGACATGCGGCACGCCGGTGCGGGCGGTGACGTTCCAGTCGATGCTGCGGACTTCGTCGCCTTCGGCATATTCCCGGACTTCGGAGAACTCCATGCCGCGGCCGCGGAAGCGCGAGGCATAGGCGCCGGCGCTGAGCGAGTCGACGCTGCGGCGGGCGCGAATCTCGAGGCGGCGGACGGCGGCGAAGATCTCGGGGGTGAGCATGGGCGTGAACGGGGTGTAAGGGTTGTAAGAGTTGTAGGGGTTTTAAGGGTGGGATAACTGAGTAATGGGTTTCAGCCCCCAAGCTTTTTTGAATCTTTAATCTTTGATTTTGCTGTCGTTATCTTGAATTTTGAATTTTGAATCTTGAATCTTGAATCCAACTTCAGGGCGTGGCGAGCTGATTGAGCAGACGCTCAATCAAGGCCGATGAATCGAGGCCTTCGGCTTCGGCTTCATAGGTGAGGCCGATGCGGTGACGGAGAACGTCGGGCGCCATTTCCTTGACATCCTGGGGGATGACGTGGGCGCGTCCGCGGAGGAAGGCGTGGGCCTTGGCGGCGAGGGCGAGGGCGAGGGTGGCGCGGGGTGAGGCGCCGCAGGAAATCAGGGTGTCGAGCTTTTCCAGCTTGGCATTTTTCTGCATCTCGGACAAGTCGGCGCGGCTGGTCGGGCGGGTGGCGATGACGATATCGAGGATGTATTCGGCGATGCGCGGGTCCATGTAGATGCGGTCGACGCAAGAACGCGCGGTGATGACATCATCGAGGCTGGCGACGGCGTTGGCCTTGGGTCGGGCGACGGGGTGGCCCATACGCGTCAGCATTTCGCGTTCGTCGGAGCGGGCGGGGTAGCTGATGACGACCTTCATCATGAAGCGGTCCATCTGCGCTTCCGGCAAGGGATAGGTGCCTTCCTGGTCGAGCGGGTTTTGAGTCGCCATGACGAGGAAGGGATCGGGCAATTTCAGAGATTCACCGGCGAGGGTGACCTGGCGTTCCGCCATCGCTTCGAGCAGGGCAGATTGGACCTTGGCGGGCGCGCGGTTGATTTCGTCGGCGAGGAGGAGGTTGCAGAAGACCGGGCCGCGTTTGACCGAGAAGGTCTGGCTACGGGGGTCGTAAACCTGGGTGCCGATGATGTCGGCCGGGAGCAGGTCGGGGGTGAACTGGACCCGTCCGGCTTCGGCGCCGAGGCAGCGGGCGAGGGTGGAGATGGCGAGGGTTTTGGCGAGGCCGGGGACGCCTTCGACGAGGAGGTGGCCGTTGGTGATGAGGGCGACGAGGAGGCGGTCGACGAGGCGGTCCTGGCCGCAGACGACCTTGCCGAGCTCGCTTCGGACGGCGTTGGCGAAACCGACGGCTTGTTTGACTTCGATCTGCAGACTCTCGAGGGAATTCTCTGGCATGTCTCACTCCTGAAAAATGGATCTTGGGCTGACTTGCTATCTGACGCGCCAAGTGCTGGGCTTTTACAATGGAAAGCCGTCCAGACTTTTGGAAAGCTGTGATTTGCCAACTATGTTGCGGGATTGAGGAGATTCCAGACATGGCTGAACACAAGTGGGAAACCCGAGCGTCTGTCAAAAAGCCCGCGCTTTTTGAAGTTTTGATGGATGGCGAGAGAGTCGGCTGGGTCCGGCAACATCTCGGGCTTTGGCGTGTGACTTTGGAATCTAAGGGTGAATACTGGCGACTTGAAGAGCATGAAACTCAAGAAGCTGCCGCCGCCCGAGTGCCGGAACTGATTGCCGAACGAGAGGCCTACGCCGCTCAGAACAAGGAAGAACCATGAGCCACCTCGAGATTCACAAGCTTTACTACCCCCCTGCTCAGCCGGTGGAGAAGCAGAAAGATCTCTACATGATCTTTCACTGCGAGGACTGCGGCAAGAAGTTGCGGGTATCGCATCCGCAATATGGTTTCGGCATGGTCTGCCCGCACTGCAAAGCGGGTTTGATGTGCCCCAGCCCGTCCTTCCACGTCGGCGAAAAACTTGGCCATTTCCAGATCGACGGCTGGGTGGCGAAAGGCTCGATGGGTGAAGTTTATTACGCCCGCTCCGGCAAAAGCGGACGCGTCTGCGCCCTCAAGGTTTTGAACTCCTCGCTCGGCGAAGAATCGATCAAGCTCTTCGACCAGGAAGCGGAAGTCCTGCGGGTTTTCACCCACCCCTCCCTGCCCCGCTTGATCGCCCACCAGCAGGATCGCGGCTACCGCTACACCGCGATGACCTATTTCGAAGGCGAATCGATCGACCGCCTGCTTATCCGTGAGAGCGCCCTCAGTGAAGAGCTCGTCCTCAACATGATGGCTCAGGTCGCCAACGGCTTGAATCACGTCTGGCGCAACTTCGGCCTCCTGCATTTCGACATCAAACCCGCCAACATCATGCTCTGCGACAACGGCTTCACCGGCCTGGTCGACTGGGGTATGGCGCGGACCTGGGACCACACTCAGGTGACGGGTGTCGCCTTCGGCACCCCCTTCTTCATGGATCCGATGCGTTTCACCCAGACTGATCTTCTCGATTACCGCAGCGACATGTATTCCCTCGCCGCCTCCTTTTTCCAAGCGCTCACCGGGCAAGTGCCCTATTTCGATCTCGACATCGATGTGGTGGTCGACAAGGCCCTGACGGAACCCATCCCCAGCCTGCTCGAAAGCGGCGCCATCGTCACTGAACGGACTGACGCTCTCTTCCGCAAGATGATGGCAAAAACTGCCGATGAACGCTACCTCACTTGGGAAGAAGTGATCGAAGAAATCAGCATCATCCTCGATGAACTCGGCAGCAATACCTGGGTGGACAGTGCCAATATTCAAGCCGCTGGTTTGATCGCGGAGGAGTGAACTGGGACACAACTGGGACACAACTGGGACACAACTGGGACACAACTAGGGAGTTCTTCATTTTGAGCTCAAGTTTGTAGTACCGGCTTTAGCCGGCTTGTTCCGCTGTTCCCGTCATTTGAGCTCACCGACCGGCTGAAGCCGGGACTACAAACCCTCGAACTCGTGATTCATCCCTTCTCCCGGTAATCCCGCGGCGAACAGCCGTGGTGCTGCTTGAAGAGAGTTGAGAAATGGCCGGGATCGGGAAAGCCGACGGCACTTGCGATCGCCGCAATCTTGTCGTCGCCGTCACGCAGCAGCACCCGCGCCTGGGCGAGGCGGAGCTTGAGCATCGCCTCGTAGGGGCTGCTGTCGAGATCCTGGCGGAAGGCCTTTTCGAGGCCGCGGCGGGAGACCCGGCAATGCTTCAGGACGTCGGCGATGTTGACCGGTTCGCCGAGGTGTTTCTGCATGTAGGCCAAGGCTTTTTTCACCAGCGGCGAACTCGGCGCCTGGACGGCGCTGCTGGCGCGGCAGACGATCTCGCGCGGCGGGATCAATTGATCCTTTTTCGGCGCTGCCTGGCCGTTCAACATCCGGTCGAGCAGGGCCGCGCCTTGGTAACCGACTTCCTCCAGCTCGGTGCGCAGGCTGGAGAGGGGGATGGAGGTGCAGTCGCAAACCAGCTCCTCGTTGTCCATCGCAAGGACGCTGATCTCCTCCGGCACGACATGGCCGAGACCGCGGGCGATGTCGATGAAGCTGGCGCCGGCGTAGTCGTTCCAGCAGAACACCGCCAAGGGACGCGGCAGCTCGGCCAGCCAGGCGCCGACGCGCTGCTTTTCGTC
>JAYTMY010000321.1:0-10126 GCA_043748535.1 Lentisphaeraceae bacterium
CGCAAAAACGCCGGAAAGTTCTACGGTTTCCCAAAGCGATATCGATGCCTTGTTGGCGGCAAATCCCATGCCAGTGCGGAAGCCAACGCTAGTGGCAGCTCCTCAAAAACTAGACCAGAGCGGCAATGTCGATCAAGGCGACATCGACAAACTCCTCGCCGGAGCCTCCGCGCCAGCCGCAAAAGCGCCGGAAAGTTCTACGGTTTCCCAAAGCGATATCGACGCCTTGTTGGCGGCAAATCCCATGCCGACACGCAAACCGACGACTTTTGCCCTTCCGGCAAAAATTGACCAAAGCGGCAATCTCAATCAGAGCGACATCGACAAGCTCCTTTCCTCTTCAAAACCCAACAAACCCGTCATCCCTCCAGCTCCGAAAGTGCCCGAAATTAAACTTGCCGATGCAATTCGGATGTCCACAGTGTCGCAGCAAGAGATCAACGGTCTCATCAGCATCGCCAAGGCCCATCAAACCCAAAAAGAATCCGATGCCTGGGAGCGCGACAAGAAGTACTGGGCTGAACACCGGCATGTCAATCGGACTGCGCTCGTCCGCGGCCCAGAACCGAAACTTTCCGAATCACTCGTCACTGATGCTGAAATAGACGCTTTGCTCAACAAGCACAAGAAGAATTCCAAGCTAAACTAAGCGCTTTCGAGAGGACTTCATGCACGTCAATATTCTCATAGTCGATGATGATCTGAAAATTGCTGATCTCCTGAAGATTCACTTCATGAGCCTCAGCGATGAGCTTCACTGTAAAACTGTCACCTCCTGCACCATTGCCTTGGAAATGTTGTCGGCGGAAGCCTTTGACATTGTGGTTGCCGACTACCGCATGCCCGATCTTTCAGGCATCGAATTTTTCCGCCGCGTCACCACTTACAACCCTGAAATCGTCAAAATTCTGTTCAGCGGCTTCAGTGACCTCAGTTCACTGGAAGATGAAATGACCAAGGCCGACGTCGCCTATTTCATCAGCAAGCCCTGGCAGCTGGCGCAGCTGCGCATCATGCTCAACTCCGCCATCAAGCTGATTTCCCGGGCCCGCACCCTGAGAGCCATCGAAGAGACCTTGCGCGACCGGGATCGCCAGATTATTAAGCTCGACGAACACATCCGCCGCAACCTGGAAGCGGAAATCGCCGCCGTCGGCGAGATCCTCGAACAATCCAGCCGGCCTCTGGCGCGTCACTGCCGTCGCGTCGCCATCCTCACTGCCCAGACGGCCAGCAGGATGAATCTGTCGCCGGCCCAGCTGGACACCTTGCAACTGGCGTCCCTCTCTCATGACTTCGGTCTGGCTCTCATGCCCGAGCATCTGCGCACCACTCCCGAAGCTTATCTTTCTGGCCCCGACCAGAAAAACTACCGCAATCACCCGCAGACCGCAGTCCGCATTTTACGTGGCATGGAAGGCTTCAACGCCGCGATGGAGCTGGTGGCTTTACACCACGAAAACTTCGACGGCAGCGGTTATCTCGGCTTGAAAGGCGACAATTTACCGATCGAGGCGCGCATCCTCCGGCTCTGCGATTATTATGACGAGGAAACCCAGTTCAATGGCCAGGCCCACCAAGATCTCCTCCGCTTCATGAAAACGCAAAGCGGCAAGATCTTCGACCCCGCCGTCCTGGAAGTCTTTGAGTCCTTCATGAACAAGGCCCGCTGACATGAGCTTGAGCTTCGCCTACAGCTACCACCCCGTCAACGGAGAAATGGATTTCTCTCAAGGGGCCCCCGCGCACGATGCGAAGACCTGGCTGCATTTGATCGATGATGCCGCCCGCAAGGAATGGAACGACGCGGTCGATGCCGTCGCCGCCGGCGGCGAGCCGCGCCTGCTTCAGCACCACCTCAAGCTTCCTTCCGGCAGTATTCCGGTCGAACACCGCATCGCCGCCATCCCGAAGGCCGGCCGCTGGCCCATGATCACCGGCCACATCTCGCCCGTCCTGATTGATACCTCCAGGCTGGAAACCATCGAGCACATGACCCTCACCGCCAACCTCGCGGCGGGCATTGTCCATGACTTCAAGAACATCCTCGCCGGGGTGCAGAACATCGTCGAATGGTGCCAGAGTGAATCCCGTTACCAGCCTCAGGTCGCGACGGCCCTCGGCCGGACGGTGATTTACCTCGACCAAGCGTCCCAGATGATGACCAGCCTGCTCCGCATTGCCCGTCGCCGCGAAGATGAAAGTCCCGAGGCCATCCATCTCGACCAGCAGGTTCGCGAGCTCGAAATGTTGGTCCGCCACCTCATCCCGGCCAACATTGAGGTCAAACTCAAGACGAGCAGTTGCCCACCTGTCCTCGCCCGTCGCAATGACCTGCAGGAGATCTTCCTCAACCTCTGCCTCAACGCACGCAACGCCATGCGCAAAGAGGGAGACCTCTTGCTCATCGAAGTCGAACCTCGCGACCAAGATGGCCAGACTTGGGCGGTCCTGGTGATCGAAGACCGCGGCTGCGGCATGAGTCCCGAACAGGAAAAACGCGCCTTCGAAGCCTTTTTCACGACCAGCCCGACAGGTACCGGTCTCGGCTTGTGGATGGTCAACCATCGCGCCCGTTCCATGGGTGGCCATGTCAAACTGAGCACTAAGCTCGGCCAGGGCACCCGCTTTGAAATTCATCTCCCGGTCTGCGCCAGTTTGGACGCACCGCGCGCCCGCTTGCAGGAAACCAGCAGCGGCAACCTGCATTTCAGCCACCGCCATCTGATTCTCTTCGTCGAAGACGAGCCCCTCATTCAACAAGGCGTGCAACGCTGGCTCGAGTCGCTTGGACTTGAAGTCATCGCCTGCTCCAACGGCCATGAAGCGGTCGCCGCCTTCCGCCAAAACGCCGAGCGCATCAAGCTCATTCTTCAGGACTACATGCTGCCAGGCATCAGCGGCGGCGACTTGTTGAAAATCTTTACCCAAGAACGCCCAGACATCCCAGTCGTGGTGATGAGCGCCTTCGCCAGCGGCGTCGAAGAGAGTGGCCTCTTACAAAAAGGTGCCGTCGCCTTCCTTCCCAAGCCTTTCCGCATGGCCGACCTGGTCGAAATGGTTCACAAGCAGATCGAGAACAGATAAGCTCTTGTCCCTCAAAAATCCCACAAGGGAATGGAGAACCTCCATTCCCTTGTCATTTCCGGCAAGAAGTTCAAGCTTCGTCGCTGAAACGCTCACGCAGCTCTTCCAGGCCTAATTCAATCAGGGAACTGCAGTTCTCACTGAGAATCTGGCCCTTGCGCGTCGGCTTGCCCGCTTCCATCGCTTCGACCGTCTCGAGCATGATGAACATGGTGCAGCCAAGTGCGACCAGCAGAGGACGGGTCTCCTCGAGTTCGTCAAGATAGGCGATGAGATCGTCATCCTGCAGCTCTTTGTTGACGCCGAGAAGACTGCGCAGACGCTTGACCACGGCCTGGGTTTCCGGCTCATCCTTATGCATCTCATGGACGCCGACCATAAAGGCAGTGAGTAAGGTGCCGGCTTTTTCGCTGGCTTCGTCATCTCCGGCTTCCTCGGCCGTGAGATCACGACCCTCGATCGCGAGAAGAAAACGGGCAAAGTCATCGGGACTACTGATCAAACTGCTGAGATCAGGCTGCTCGCCTCTCAAAAGGGCGTCGATGGCGGTGTCAATGGCAGGGCTGGACATGAATGATCTCCTGGGCTGTTGAATTCGCCGCGAATCTACGCGCCGGATGTAAAAATACTCAGGGCTTCACAAGTCCAAGACTGCGGAAACATTCAGTGAATTTATCCAGCGAAATCGGCTTGAGGATGTAGTCGTCGCAGGCGACCCGGAAGGCGTGGGAGATCACTTTGCGATCATCGCTGCCGGTGATCATCACCACCTTGCAGCGCTTGTCGACCGGAATTTCCTTCAACTCTTCAAAGCTGCGAATCATGTTCACCACCACCGTGCCGCTGATCTCCGGCATGGTGTAGTCGACCGTGATCAGATCGTAAGGAGCGCCTTTGATCAGGGCTTTCTTGACCATTTGCAGGCCCGCTTCACCACTGTCAGCCGTCTCCACCACGCCGAAACGTGCCAATGCCGGCTTCATCAGCATCTGGGTGACGACATCGTCATCTATACACAGAATTTTCATGGTTCACCTTCATGTGCTTGGCTGGGTGAAAGCGCCGAGATCGAGGATCAAGGCGACTTCACCGTTGTTGAGGATGCAGAAACCAGTCACACCTTGGTTCACCGTGATGCCGCTAGGCACCGGCTTGACCACAGTCTGAAGCTGGTAGAGAATTTCATCGACAAAGACCGCAATCGGCCCGGAATAGAGCTGCAAGATGACGAGAATGCCTTTCTCGAGATACTCGAACTCCGGCGTGATCGCATGCAGGGCGTGCAGACGGCGGATCGGCATCACCTGCTCACGCAGCTTGATGAACTCCTGTCCGTCATGCCGGATGATGATCTGGCTTTGCGATGGCCGCAAGGCCTCTCGGATGGCCGTGATCGGCAACATGTACTTGCAAGGCCCGACGCGCAACAACATGCCATCGAGAATCGCCAGAGACAGAGGGATGCGGATCAGGAACTCCAGGCCGAGACCGGGATTGTTCTTGATTTCAATCCGCCCTTTGAGGCGCTCGATGTTGCTCTTCACCACATCCATGCCGACGCCGCGGCCGGAAAGTCCGGTGACCGCAGCGGCGGTCGAGAAACCAGGCATGAAGATCATGCCATAGATCTCCTGTTCGGAAAGATTACTGCCGTCGCCTGAGATCAAGCCCTGCCGCTTGGCCTTGTCGAAGATGCGCTCGCGATCCAAGCCCTTGCCGTCGTCCCGGACACTGATGACGATTTCATTGCCTTGCTGGCTGGCGGAAAGCCAGATGTTGCCGGAAGGATTCTTGCCGGCCTTGACGCGTTCTTCGGAGGTTTCGAGTCCGTGGTCGGCGGAATTGCGCAGCATGTGCACCATCGGGTCGCCGATCAGGTCGGCGACGATCTTGTCCACCTCGGTCTCCTCGCCGCTGAGTTCAAGCTTGATCTGCTTGCCGGTGTTGCGCGCCAGATCGTGCACCAGCCGCTGCATTTTCCGGAAAACGCCGGCGATCGGCACCATCCGCACCGACATGGCCACATCCTGCAAGCCACGAATGATCAGATGGAGCTGGTGGGAGGCCTTTTCGAAGGTCGGAAGCTGCAGTCCTTCAAGCTCCGAATTACGCGTCACCATCGCTTCCGCCACGAGCAGTTCGCCCACCAGATCGACCAGGCTGTCGAGCTTGCGCAAATCGACCCGGATATCTCGTCGCTGCTCGGCTCCCTTGTCGCTGGAGGCCGCTTTCAAGACGCTGGCTTCCAGATTTGCCTCGGCTTCCGCCGGCGGCGCTTCGACCTCAACTTTTTCCACTGGTGCCTGAATGAAGGCGGAAGATGCAACGACAACAGGGAGCGGCAGAGCTGCTTCGGCGGCCGGTTTTCGCACCGCCTGCAGCAAGCCGGTGTTGGAAAGCGAGCCGCTCAAAAGCCGTCCCGAGAACGAATCGCCCGGGCTGCTGCTCAGCATCTCGACCTGACAGGAACCCCGTTTCGCGACGATGACGAGGGATCGAAGCCGGGCGAAGAGATCACTGGCTGATTCCGCCAAGGCGCTGCAATGAGGTGCGGCGGTTTCCCTGGCAGCAATGATCAGAAGTTCGATGGATTGCGACACCAGCTCCAATTGGCGCGCCCGGGCGGCGGCGCTCAAGGTGCGGAAGGCCCGTAAATCCGCCAACGCGGCATTGCTCGCCGAGAGGTCGTGAGGATGAGTGCAGATGCGCTCCATGATCAGATTGAGGCCCGCCACACTCGGCTCGATGGCCTTGAAAAACATTTCAGCTTCGGCAGCTTCCAGGTTCAACAGCGGCTGAATCGAACTGAGGATGTCCACTCCGTCCGTCGCGATCTTGGAGCCGGAAAGATCCAGCTTCCCCGACTGGAGGTCGGTCGAGCAACGCTGCAGCATCGCCGCCAAGGGGTGCTCCTCCCGATGCGAGTCGGCCTGAGGATGCTCGCGCAGCACATCCAGCATATGCTTGAGGGCGTCACAGGCGCGTAGGAGAACGCCGATATGCTGTGGCAAGGGGCACGATTCCGCCTTGCGATAGAGATCCAGAAGCGTCTCGGCTGCGTGAGTGAGATGCACAAAGGCATGCAGCTCGAGAAAACCCGCATTGCCCTTCATCGAATGGAAGGAGCGGAAGATCAGATTCACCGTCTCCATCGATTGGATACGGCCTTCCTGCAGCTCGACCAGAGCATGTTCTGCCTGCTCAAGTCCATCTGCCGACTCGGCAATGAAGTCCAGATAAATTTCGCTGTTGTCCATATGGTGATCCGCCCTAGGTGAGAATGAAGCTGACTCACCGCATCTTTCGGGCCTAAGTAGGAACAAAATATCACAAAAGCGATTCGAGGCATAAGACACTAGGATTTCATCCGGTTTCGAACGGTGCTAGCTGGTGCCAGCATTCGCTTTGTCGGACTTTGCGACACGGGCAAAAAACAGCCGCCGCCTCTTGCGAGGCGGCGGCTGATCCCTGAGAACAGGGAAAGCGATCAGGCTTTCTTTTCGGCGCTCGAATCAGCGACAGGAGCCGCGGTTTCGTTGCCGACGAGTTCGAGAAGGCAGGTTGCCGCTCCGTCGCCGCGGCGGTTGCCGAGACGAATGATACGGGTGTAACCACCTTGACGGCCATTCATGCGGGGACCGATTTCGTCGAAGAGAATTCGAACGGCATCGAGGTTGCGCATGGTGACGAGAGCCAGACGGCGATTGTGTAGGTCACCGACCTTGGCATGGGTAACCATTTTATCGGTCACGCGACCGACTTCTTTGGCTTTGGTGGGGGTGGTGATGACTCGACCGTGGAGGACGAGGCTGCTGACCATGTTGGCGACCAGGCAGCCACGGTGCTCGGCGGTGCGGCCGATCTTGAAGGTTTTCTTCTTATGGCGCATCGGATTTGACTTCCTCTTTCTCAATCATCTTCTGGAAGGCGCCGCGGACTTCGTCCTTCAGCTTCATGCTGAGGCCAAGGCCGAGTTCGGCCATGCGGTCTTTGATTTCGTCCAGAGACTTCTTGCCGAAGTTACGGTACTTGAGCATCTCGCTTTCGCTCTTCTGGAGAAGTTCGCCGAGGAATCGAATCTCGGCATTCTTCAGACAGTTTTGAGCGCGAACAGAGAGCTCGATGGAGTGGACGCCGATCATCATCTTGCGCAACATCGCTTCGTCTTCAACCGAGAGATTGAGGGGAGCGTCGTCGCCACCGCGGTTGTCAGTGAAGACAGCCAAGTGTTCGCGGAGGATGGCAGCGGATTGTTTGACGGAGTCAGCGGGGCTGACGCGGCCATCGGTCCAGACTTCCAGCAGGAGTTTGTCATAGTCAGTGGTCTGACCGACACGCGCCTGGGTGACATCGTAGGAAACGCGAACCACGGGGCTGAAGAGAGAGTCGACCGGGATCAGGCCGATCGGCGCGTCCTCGGGCTTATTCTCATCAGCCGAGCGCCAGCCGCGACCCTTGGCGATTTCAAACTCGATACGGAGTTTGCCTTCGCGGTCGAGAGTGCAGATGTGCTGGTCCTTGTTGAGGACGGTGGTGACACCGTCTTCACGAATATCGGCCGCAGTGACGGCGCCGCGAGTGTTCTTTTCGAGAACGAGCTTGCGGGGCAGTTCACCTTCGGAGGAGAAACGGAGCTTCTTGAAGTTCAGCACGATGTCGGTGACATCCTCGAGCACGTCGGGGACGGGAGCGAATTCGTGGAGAACGCCGTCGATGCGGATCCAGGTGACGCTGATGCCTTCGAGAGAAGACAACAGGACGCGACGCAGGCTGTTGCCAAGCGTTTGGCCGAAGCCTTTTTCGAGGGGTTCAGCAATGAACTTGCCGTAGGTCTCGGTCGAGGTTTCTTCCTCTTGGACCAAGCGGCTGGGCATAGCGAACTGAGCCTTGATGGCGTTCATGGAGATCCTCCGTTACTTGGAGTACAGTTCGACGATCATGTGTTCGTCGGCGAGCACAGGAATTTCTTCCTTGAGCGGGAGACGGGCGATGGAACCCTTCATCTCGTCCTTTTCCAGGATGAGCCACTGGGGCACATCGGAACGGGCGCTGTCGAGACCGCGCTGAACCAAAGCCTTGGACTTGCTGGCGTCTTTGACGGTGATGACATCACCTTCACGGACGGTGTAGGAGGGGATGTTGGTGCGGCGGCCGTTGACCGACACGTGGCCGTGGCCGACGAGTTGGCGGGCGGCGCTGCGGCCGGGAGCGAAGCCGAGACGGAAGATCACGTTGTCGAGACGGAGCTCGAGCTGACGGAGCAAGTTGTCGCCGGTGACGCCTTTCATCTTCATCGAACGCTCGAAGATGATTTTGAACTGCTTTTCACGCAGGCCATAAGCGATCTTGAGTTTCTGCTTTTCTTTCAGCTGACGGCCGAATTCGGAAAGCTTCTTGCGAGTGGCGGCAGCACCATGCTGACCGGGGGGATTGCTGCGCTTGGCAAGAAGTTTATCGAACTTCAGGTTGCCGAAGAGGTTGGTACCGAAACGGCGGCACAGCTTGCCCTTGTTGACGTTGTATTTACCCATGATTGACTCCTAGATCAGACGCGACGGCGCTTGGGCGGGCGGCAGCCGTTATGGGGGATGGGGGTGACGTCTTTGATGACGCTCACTTCGATGCCGGCGGCAGTGACGCCACGGACGGCGGATTCGCGGCCGGCGCCGGGGCCTTTGACCCAGACTTCGACTTCACGAACGCCGTAAGTCATGGCACGCTTCGAAGCTTCGGTCGCAACGACCTGAGCAGCGTAAGCGGTCGACTTGCGGGAGCCTTTAAAGCCCATCTTGCCGGAGGATGACCAAGCCAAGACGTTGCCGTGTGTATCGGTGACGCTGACTTTGGTGTTGTTGAAAGTAGCCAGAACGTGAACGACGCCATGAGAGACGTTGCTCGGCATTTTGGCCTTGGCACCCTTTTTACGGGTGACCTGCTTCAGGGCGATCGTGTTCGGATCGTCGGAAAGCACGGTGTTGGAGGAGGGGGTTTGTTCGGCCATGTTAGTTTCCTATCACTTCAAAGACTTACGGGCGGTCTTATCACGGATCGCACCGATGGTCTTGCGCTTGCCCTTGCGGGTACGGGCGTTGGTCTTGGTGCGTTGACCACGGACCGGGAGACTACGCTTATGGCGGATACCGCGGTAGCAGTTGATCGCTTGCAAACGACGGATCGCCATGGCAATCTGACGGCGAAGGTCACCTTCCACCTGGTAGCCGGTATCAATGGCCTTGGTGATGGCGGCGATTTCAGCGTCGCTGAGGTCGTTTGCACGCTTGTCGGGGTTGATCCCGCACTGTTCGACAATGTCAGCCGCGTTGTTGCGACCGATACCGTAGATATAGGCGAGGGAGAAGACAACTTTCTTGTTGCCGGGAATGTCTACACCGTAGATACGAGGCATGTGATGGTTCCCTTAGCCTTGTTTCTGCTTGTGGCGCGGATTTTTGGAGCAGATGATGCGGATGATACCTTCGCGACGAATCACGCGGCAGTTCTCGCACATCTTCTTGATGGAGGCTCTGACTTTCATCAGTTTATTCCTGTGAGTTTTGTTTTCTGAGTTTCAGGGGACTCAGTGAGTCGATGGCGATGCCTAGCGGTTCGGGCGCCTAGCTTCTGCCATCGACTGCGGTGGCGCGCCGATATTAACCGCCTCTCAGCCTCATACAAACCGCCTAGACAAAAAAAAATCATTATTGTTGAGAATGACATTCTTTGTTTTGAAATTGATAAAATTCAGGATCAACACTGATGCCCCATATCGGAGGACAGACATCGCAAGCCGCAGCGAACTTCCGAACCCCGAGCATCTCCATGTCGGCATCGCTGTTTCGGCTCGTCGGCATCCTGTCGGCTGTGTTCTGTCGCTCAATGTACCATACTTGGGCTGCAGTAAATAGACATATTTCAAGAATCTTCATGCCGCCCACTTGTAATCGCCCATAAAAAAGCTTATATTTAAGAGCACTAATTAAGATAAGGCTCCAAAAATGGCTAAGATCAATCGGCAGCTTCACGAGAACACCGTCGGCTA
>JAYTMY010000322.1:0-3584 GCA_043748535.1 Lentisphaeraceae bacterium
AGCTATCACAAAGGCATCGACGACAAGAAACCCGAGCGCGCTCCCGAGCGTCCTCGTCACCGTGTCCACGTCACCCGCCGTCTGTGGATGGGCATCTACCCGGTCACTCAAGAAGAATACAAAGAAATCATCGGCAAGAACCCGTCGATGTTCCAAGGCAGCTACTGCCCCACCGGGATGAATGCCAACCGCCTTCCCGCCGAGAAGATCTCTTGGTCCTCCGCCGTTGAATTCTGCGAGAAGCTGACGCGCCGCGAAAAAGCCGCGGGACGCCTGCCTGATCCTTATGTCTACCGCCTGCCGACCGAAGCTGAATGGGAATACATCTGCCGCGGTGGTTCCGAAGACGACTTTGTTGACGACGTCGACAACATCGCCTGGTACTACAAGAACGCCAATGAATCAGCGCACGAAGTCGGTCTCAAGGAGCCTAACGACTGGGGCTTCTACGACATGCAAGGCAATATCTGGGAATGGGTTCTCGACGGCTGCGACTTCCACGACCCGACCTATTACGAAGCCGGCGGCTACCTGCTCTCCTGTTCGCGTGACGACGTCATCAACCCCTATAGTAAAAACGGCACCAACCGCATTGCCAAAGGTGGCTGCTGGCTTTATAACTGGACCGATTGCCGCCCCAGCTCGCGCTTCGTCAACCCCCCCGATTCGCGCTATTTCGTCCTCGGTTTCCGCGTCGTTCTGGCCGAAAACCCGGTTGCTTCCCTGCCCCCTATTGTCTGACAACCCGCTAAGCAGAAGACCGCCATGGCCATCTCCAAATCGAAGCACCTGGAACATGTCAAATACGAAATTCGTGGACGTATTGCCCAGCGCAGTGCCGAGTTGAAAGCTCAAGGAGCCAACGTCCTGGAGCTGAATATCGGCAACCCCGGTACATTTGGCTTCCAAGTGCCAGATGCGATGAATCTGGCTTTGATTCGCAACCTTGATAAAGCGGCTCCCTATTGCAATTCCAAGGGCATCACTCCTGCTCGTGAAGCTATCGTTGCAGAAGCCGCAACCTATGGATTGAAAGGTTTGGACGCTGAACATGTCTTCATTGGCAACGGTGTTTCAGAATTGATCGTGATGAGCATGGAGGGACTTCTCAATTCTGGTGACGAAGTCCTAGTGCCTTCACCCGATTATCCGCTTTGGACAGCAGCGGTCCGGATTGCTGAAGGCAAGGCGGTGCATTATCCCTGTGTTGCCGAAAATGGCTGGCAACCTGATCTTGCCGAAATGGAGCGTCAAATCAGCGCCAAGACACGTGCCATTGTGGTGATTAATCCGAATAATCCCACCGGCGCCGTCTATCCCAAAGAAACCCTGCTGGCCATTCTGGCCCTTGCCCGTCGCCATGGATTGATTGTTTATTCGGACGAGATCTACTCGAAAATCACCTATGATGGCGCGGTTCATGTGCCGCTGGCCACCTTGGCCGATGATGTCTTGATCATGACCTACAACGGCATTTCAAAGAACTACCGCGCTTGCGGCTTCCGTTCCGGCTGGATGTATCTCACCGGTCCGGTTGCGGAAGCCAAAGATTACCTCGATGGCTTGACTCTCCTTGCCTCGATGCGACTCTGTGCCAACGTACCGGCTCAATGGACCATTCCGACTGCGCTTTGCGGCTATCAATCGATCTTCAGCCTCACTGCTGATGGAGGCCGCCTCGCCGAGCAGCGTGCTTTGACGGTTCGACGCCTCAACGCCATTCCTGGTGTCAAATGCGTCGCTCCCCAAGGAGCTCTTTACGCCTTCCCCGAAATTGACCTAGAGATGTACGCCTTCAAAGACGCTGAGGACTTCTGCTATCGCCTGCTGGAAGAAAAACATGTGCTTCTCGTCCATGGAACCGGCTTCAACTACAGCCGGAGCGCCGCTTTCCGTGTCGTTTTCCTGCCGTGGAGCGAGACCTTGGGCAACGCATTTGATCGCCTTGAAGATTTCCTCAAGGTGCACAAACGCTGAGTCTCTAGAACGAATCTCTGGCCTTCACAAGCGGGACTTAACTTTCAACTTTTAAATCGTAATCCTCTATGTTTCGTCCTTGTATCGATCTTCATGACGGCCGTGTCAAGCAAATCGTCGGCGGCTCCCTTACGGATGCCGGAGCGAGGACCAATTTTGTCTCCGAACTGCCTCCTTCCCATTACGCTGAGCTTTATCGCCGTGATGCAGTCACCGGCGCCCATGTGATCAAGCTCGGGGCCGGCAATGAGGCGGTAGCTCGCGAGGCACTGGCGGCCTGGCCCGGCGGTTTGCAGATCGGCGGCGGCATCGCCGCGGATAACGCTAAACAATGGCTGGATGCCGGCGCCTCACACCTCATCGTCACCTCATCGGTCTTCAAGGACGGCCAATTCCATCAGGCAGCCCTGGATGAATTGCTCCGTCTGGTCGGCCGCGACAAACTCATCCTCGACCTCAGCGCCCGCATCCGCGACGGCCGTTACTGGATCGTCACCGAGCGCTGGCAGAAATTCACCACGATGGAGCTCACCCCCAGCACCCTAGCGCAGTTGGCGACGCAGTGCGATGAATTCCTGGTCCATGCCGTCGATGTCGAAGGACTGTGCCAAGGTATCGATCTAGATTTGGTGAAGATGTTGGCAGAGCATTCTCCCATTCCCTCGACTTATGCGGGCGGCGCAAAGTCGATGGAGGATCTGAAGACGGTGACCGAATTGTCGCGCAACCGGGTCCACCTGACCATTGGTTCGGCGCTGGACATTTTTGGCGGCAGCGGGGTTTCCTATCGCGAAGCTGTGGCCTTTAACCGGCAGTACACGGCGCCGTCTGTTTGAGTTTCAGTTCTGGACGGTCAGGCGCTGCAATTTCTCGGTGATGGCGGCGGAATAGGTCTGGTCTTTGCGATAGATTTGGACGTAGCCTTCTTCGGAGAGGCGGCGCATCAAGCCGGAGAATCCTTGGGTTTTGGAGATGCCGAAACGCGTCGGCGAGAAGGCGGGATCGTGCTTGAGAAGGCGGTCGTTGATGCGGGAGAACATCGAGCGGCCTTCGTGCTCGGATTCCTTGATCGCCTTGCACAGCTGGGCGAGGAAGTCGCGGCTGATGCTGAGGTTGGGAAGCTGCTCGCCTTCGTCTTTCTTTTCCTGGCGGGGCATCGAGACGAGGACGTCACCGTCTGAGGCATGGGAGAGGTCGACGACCTTATCCGCGCCGGCTTGGCGCAGGAAGCCGCGCCATTGGGCAAAACCGTATTCCGATTCAGAGAAGCCGGGGCGGACTTGTTTGATCCGGGATTTAACGGCTGAGCCGGTGGTTTCGGCGCCTTCCGCCAACAGGGCTTTGATCGCGCTGGTGAGGTATTTGTAGGCGGTGTTGAGGTCGGAAACCTCGACCTCGCTCTCGGTCAAGGACGCGTAATAAATGATCTCATCGCAGTAGCCGGCGAGCAGTTTTGAAGTCGATTTTGAGTGGCCGACGACGATGACGTACTTGTCGTATTCGCGCAGCTTGGAGATCAGCGAGGTGTAGTCGCTGTCGCCGGAGACGATGACGAAGGCGTCGACGTATTCTTTCATCAAGGCGGTTTCGAGGGCGTCGACGGTGAG
>JAYTMY010000323.1:0-3587 GCA_043748535.1 Lentisphaeraceae bacterium
CCGTAGCGGCCGCGCTTCAGCTTCAGGTAGCCCATGTGACCGAGGCGGTTGACCACCTTGGTGAGGTGACTGCGCGAGATGCCGAAGCTGTCGCTGATCTCGCTGGTCAAGACCAGGCGCTCCGGATGAGCCGCGACAAAGATCAAGGTCCGCAAGGCGTAATCGGTCATCATCGCAATTTGCATGGTTATTCCTGTGCTTGAAGCATTTGATTTAACCGAGAATAAATCCCTCTCTCGGACCGATACAAGTGCGACATTGATCTTGTCACCTTGACATTCCTAGCCATTGGCGCTTATTCCGGGCGTCACAGAAACACAGAAGGAGATCTCCACATGATGTCGCGCTACGCCATTTATTACCCGATGCATTTCCTCGGCATCGCCATGATCGTGCTCGCCCTTGGGGCCTTTGCCGGCCACTATTTCGGCGGCGCCACCGAGCCCCATCCCCGCAAGAAACTGCTTGCCATCGTCCACGGCATCGGCCTGGTTCTGGCCATCGTCGGCGGCTTCGGACTGATGAAAGTCTTCGGCATCAAGCACAGCTCCTATCTGCAGAATCCCTGGCTTTTGGCCAAGTCCCTGATCTGGGTCTTCCTCGCCATGGCTCCCTTCCTGATGCGCAAGGCGCCGCGCCAAGCCCTGCTGATCTTCTTCCTCTGCATCGCCAGCTTCGTCTTCGCAGCATCCGCCGCCAAGTTCAAGAGCTTCGACGCCTGGTCGGCCAACTTCAAAACGGCCCCGGCGGAAGCCAAGCCGGCTGAAAGCAAGCCCTGAGAAAAAAGCCGCCTCGACCGAGGCGGCTTTTTTGTAGCTGGGATCGCCCTTAGACCGGAGCGCGGCAGTCCGCGGAGCGACTGCGGCCGTGATGTCCGGGATCAGGTTGTGGCGACAATACCTGACTGACGCAATCACAGGTCTTCCTCCGCTTGTTCGCGCCGGACATTGAGGGGCCGCAGTCGCTACGCGGACTGCCGCGCTCCATTCACCACTTGATCTCGTTGGTTTTATTTGCACCGACTTCCTGCGCCGTGGAGATCACCGCCTTGCCGTCCTTGACTTCGTAGTTCATGGCCCGCCCGGTGGCTTCGCCATAGCCCGTCCAACCCGCTTCTTCGAGACTGGCCGGAAGGCGGCCGTTGGCGCGGCGGAACTGCTCGATTTGAATCGCCGCCAAGGTGCTTTGGCGACGGGCTTCGGAGTCGAGGACTTTACCTAGGACGCCCCCTGAAAAAGCCATAAAGGTCTTGATTTCTGCAGCTATCGCAGGATCGGCATTTAATTGACTGAAGTGCTCCCAGTTTTTCTCCGCAGTGTCCAAGGCTTCTTTTCGCTGCTGCCAGTCCTGGGCTTTATCCCAATCCTCTTTTATCTGGATACTGGTTTTTGCCCAGTGATCTTGCAGAGATTTAAGGTTCTGAGGATCTTTCAGGAATTTTTGCAGTTCCTCGCTTTCTTGAGCAACTGAATCACTATCGGCCAAAGATTCGCCTATGAACTGGCACTCGCCTTGAAAGGTCTGCAAGCAGTCACTTGAAATTTGTTTCGAAGCCGATTTCAGGCTTTCTTCCATGAGGTCTAAAGCCTCTGGAGAGGCTTGCCCCAAATGATCCGCCACCTTGGAATTAACGACCCCATTACAAGCGATTCCGATTAACTGCTGAATCCAGGAATCTGGCTTATTCAGGATTTGATTCAGCTTCATGGCTTCGAGCAGGCTCTTGCAGCTGATGTCGCCCTCTTTTGATTCGAGAACCGAAAGACTGCTCAGAAGATTGATAGTTTCGCGCTGTAGCCCCCACTCGGACATGCCACTTTCGAGCAGCTGTTTGGTCGTCATCCCCCAATCCACCGCCCCACAGGCGATGGTGTCGCGGATCAATTGCCGCCAGAGCAAAAATTCAGGCGTATGGCGCAAGTGCCGGATCCGTTCGAGGTCTTCCGGCTTTTTGAAGTCGAGCGCCCGCAGCTCTTTCATCTGCGCGGAATTGAGCAGATCTCCCGCTTCGCGCAGCAGCCGCGCGCCTTGTTGGCCAGCACTTTCTCCCGACAGGGCGCCAGCACGCGTGGCCTTGAGCTTGAGCTCCGTTCCAGTCGCAGCGCTTTTGCCCTGCTCCTTCGTCGAGGACTCGGTTGAGCTCGTTTCTTGCTTTTGCGAGGAACGCGAATTCACCCACACGCCGGTGAGGGCGAGTCCGAGGGCAAGGGCAATGTAGATCCGGAAGGAACGAGAGGACATGTGAACTCCAAGTGGATGATTGATCCATGATAGACCTGAACTTGTCACGAAGCAAGAAATCGCCGAAAAAAGCCGGAGCGCGGCAGTCCGCGGAGCGACTGCGGCCGGGATGTCCGGGATCAGGTTGTGGCGACGATACCTGACTGATGCAATCACAAGCCTTCCTCCGCTTGCTCGCGCCGGAAATTGAGGGGCCGCAGTCGCTACGCGGACTGCCGCGCTCCAGCTCTCCACTTAAAGCTGCCGTGTTGAGAGGCCGCAGTCGCTTCGCGGACTACCGCGCTTAAAACCCCTAAAACCCATAAAACCCCTAGCCCGAGTCATTGCAGGCGGCGGCGAGCGTCTTAAAGTGGGCAGCAACATTTAGACTTTTTAAAATCGACGGAGTTCAGGACATGGCGAAAATCATCGATGGCAAGGCGATCTCGGCGGAAGTGATCGCGGAATTAAAAATGGAAACCGCAAAACTGGCGAGCCAGGGCATCGTCCCCGGCCTCGCCGTCGTCCTCGTCGGAGAAGACCCGGCCTCGCAAGTCTATGTCGCCAGCAAGGAAAAAACCGCGCGCGAATTGGGCTTCCGTTCCGACAAGATCGTCCTGTCGAAAGACGCCACCCAGGGTGAGCTGATGATGGTGGTCGAAAAGCTCAACAACGATCCCGGCATTCACGGCATCCTGGTGCAAAGCCCACCGCCGCCGCAGATCAACGAAGAAGCCGTCATCCTCGCCATCGATCCTTCGAAAGACGTCGACTGCTTCCACCCCTTCAACGTCGGCAAGATGCTCACCGGCGCCCACGACGGCTTCCACCCCTGCACCCCCGCCGGCGTCATGGTCCTGCTGGAACGCTCCGGCATCGACACCGCCGGCAAACACGCCGTCATCATCGGCCGCTCCAACATCGTCGGCAAGCCGATGGCCGCTCTGCTGATGCAGAAAGGCAAAAACGCCGATGCCACCGTCACCATCGTCCACTCGCGCACCAAAAACCTGGCCGAGCATGTGGCCCGCGCCGACATCGTCATCGCCGCCATCGGCAAGCCCGAATTCGTCCGTGGCGACATGGTCAAGGAAGGCGCCGTGGTGATCGACGTCGGCATCAACCGCATCGCCGATGCCTCGACCAAATCGGGCACCCGCTTGGTCGGCGACTGTCACTTCGCCGAGTGCTCCGCCAAGGCGAGCGCCATCACCCCAGTGCCCGGCGGCGTCGGTCCGATGACCATCGCCATGCTGATGCGCAACACTCTCGCCGCCTGCCGCCGCGCACACGGCCTGGCATAAGGAATCCCCCCGGCTCATGAGCCACACTCCCCACCCCGGCATCGACCCCAACGCCACCGCCAT
>JAYTMY010000324.1:0-2839 GCA_043748535.1 Lentisphaeraceae bacterium
GTTGAGCCGCATCGGCGACACCCTGGGTTGGAAGGGGTTATGATTTCTGACCCTGAAGGGGTCGCGGATGGTCCTGGGTTGCTGCGGTTTTTAGGTTGAGCTGCTCGTCGCGAAGCGACGGCGCACCTGGGAACCCCGGTGTGCGTGACCAAGGATTTGGCGTCGCGGCAGCGACGCGGTGACAGATGTGTTCGAGTGTGCGCTTTCTGCATCGCCACCGCCGAGCTGTCATTCTGTCGCTTCGCGACGCACAAGCCAAGCTCAAGCTCAAACGGAGTGATACTCGGGAGTCAAGAGTTCTTCGTTTTGAGCTCAAGTTTGTCGTCCCGGCTTCAGCCGGTGTGTTCTGTTCCGAAAGCAATTTGAGCACAACAACCGGCTGAAGCCGGGACTACAAACCATGAATTCATGACTCGCGAGGTGATACTGGTCGAAAAAAATCAATCTGCATCACTCAGCATCAGGAATTCAGCTTCGGGAGTGCCATGACTCGCTTCACTCACTGACAATGGACGCGAGCAGCAAAAACCCCGGTGTCGCCACCGGGGTTTCTGGGTGAGCTTATTTGACGTAGTATTTTGGATCCAGCTTGCCGTTTTTGACTAGCGGCGCCAACTCCATTTCGGTGTCGCCGAGCCAGTATTTGCTGACTTCTTCGAGCTTGGGCGGGGTCGGGACGCAGACGACGCGGAAGCCGACGGCAACGAAGTCCCTCTCGGTGAACCACCAGGGCGACTTCGGTCCTTGCGGATCAGTTTTCTTCAGCTCTTCACTGGTGGCAAGACGCGCTGCGGAACCGAGATCGGCAATACTCTGAACGAAAGAGCCGCCGCGAATGGCGTTATCGTAGAGCTTGAGCGGCCATTCGACTTCGATCAGGGGGTTGAGGCCGGTGTTGAGGGGCATCGGGTTGTAGGGATCCTTAGTCGGGCCTTTGGCATAGAAGTCGGTATCGTAGTGGTCGAGGGTCATTTCGGCGGCGTTGCCGATCATGTCGTAGAGGCCCCAGGCGTTGGGTTTCTTGCTGCCGACATCGGCGTATTTCTCGCCGGCGTTTTCGGCGACGACAGCGAAGTCGGCGGCTTTGGCTTCGTCGTCACCCCAGGGGAATTTGGTGGTGGTGCCGGCGCGGCAGGCGTATTCCCATTCCGCTTCGGTGGGCAGGCGGTAGAACTTGCCGGTCTTGGCGGAGAGCCACATGCAGAAGGCCTGAGCGCTGAGGCGGGGGATACAAATGGCGGGGTGTTTGCCTTTGCCCATGCCGAAGCTCATCTCGTGGTAAGAAGGCGTGGGACGGACGATCATAGCGGAGAGCTGGTCGTTCTTGTTCTCGTCTTTCTTGGCCAAAGTACGGGCCTGGGCGTCGCGTTCTTCAAGGAAGGTGTCGTAGAGCTCCCAGGTGACTTCGGTGCTGGCCATGAAGAAGGGCGAGATCTCGACTTCGCGGACCGGCTTGCTGTCGTCACTGGCGGCGCTGCCGCGCTGGAACTTGCCAGCGGGGATGGCGACCATGTCGAACTTCAGCTCGGTGTCTTTAATCGACTCGGTGAAGGTCTTGGCTTCCAGCGGCTTGGCGGTTTCGAAGCCGAGATCTTTGTAGAGCTTGGCGCTGAAGATCCGAGGACGGGGCGGCTGCTTGTAAACCAGTTTGCGCTCCCATTTGGCACCGGCGTCAATCCAGGCGATAAGGGCTTTGTGGTCGTCGGCGCTGAGCGCGGTGAAGCCGAGGGGCGGCATGCCCATCTTGCCTTCCGGCAGCTTGAAATCGGGGCCGGGGCCGCGTTCGCCGCGCTGTGCTTCCATCGCCGGGCTGCTGAAGGCGCAAATCAACGAGGCGTTGCCGTTGCCAGGAACCAAGCCGGGACCTTTTGATCCGCCTTTCAAGGCCGCAGCACGAGTCGTCAGGTCGAGATTGCCGGCCTTGGTGTAGTTGGGCATGCCGTCGGAACCGTTATCGTCGCAGTGGCATTTCAGGCAGTTGTACTCGAGAACGAGAAGCGCGCGGTCGTTGGGATTAACCTTGGATTCTTCAGCGCGCAGGCCGAGCGAAGCCAGGAAGATGGCGGCGGTGGCGAGACGGATCATGTTATCACTCCTTATCGTTGGTGAGGGATGGAAAACCGGGGCTAGACCATTGCTGGCGGTCGCTCGGGTCTTCCTGGAAAATCAGACATTGACTGCCCGGAAAAGTTTCGAGAAGGCGGAGGCCTTGCTCGCGGCTGAGGACGCTGAGGGTCATCGCCAAGGCATCGGCCTCGCGATTGGTGTCGGCGAGGACGAAGACGAGGCGGCGATTGGTCAGGCCTAGGCCGCTGCGGAGATCGACGATATGCGAATAGCGCAAACCGTCAATATCGACATGACGTATTGAGTCGCCCGAAGTGCCGACGGCGCATTTTTTAAAGATCCTGAAGGAGCGCGGCATCGGGTCGGAGCTGCCTTCGATCTTGACCAACCAGCCTGCTTCATCAGGCGGCAGCCCGAAGCTGATGTCGCCGCTGGCGTCGACGCAGGAGTGCGGCAGACCGCGATCTTCGAGCCGTTTTAGAGCCACATCGGCGGCGTAACCGGGAGCGACGGCCCCGAGGTCGAGCTTCATGTTAGGGACGAGCAGGCGGACCTTGTGATCCGGGAGAAGCAACATCTTGGTCCAGCCGCTGGCGGCGAGGGCGCGTTGGCGCATCTTTTCCGGCGGTTTGGCTTTGAATTCGCGAGCCATCCGCCAGCAGCGCACCACCGGGCCGCAGGTGACATCAAAAGCGCCGTCACTGCGCTTGGCCAAGTCCTGGCACCAGGTCAGCAGATCGTAGAGCTCGGGCGACACTTGGAAAGGCTCTTT
>JAYTMY010000325.1:0-5148 GCA_043748535.1 Lentisphaeraceae bacterium
AGAAAAGCTTCGGCAGTCATCTTCGCCGCCCCTGAGCGATGCTCTTAGAGTCGTCTTTTGTTGCTGTTGTTCATGCGCTTGCGTTTCAACCTTTCAACCTTTCAACCCGGTTCCATTCCTCTGCTGCGGTTTTTAGCTTCACCGCCGGGTCACTTCGCCGGCATGGATCTGCGCTGCCGGAATGGCCCAGTGGTCGAGGACGGCGCCTTTGTCGTTGCGCAGCTCAAGGCGTTCTCCTTCGTTGTTGAGGAGGAAATCCGGGCTCAGCTCGATGCGCCCGCTGCTTGTCGCCTTCAAGGGGAACTGCAGGCCTTCGGCATTGACCAGGGTGCAAGCCCCGAGGCCGTTGATTTCGATCCATTCGTGGCCGGGATCGTAGCCGGCAGGGTCGATCATCGCCGAGAGGAATTTCGCCGACGCAGCTTTGCTCGGCGGGGCGATCACCGCCGGGACCACTGGAGCCGATTTCAAGCTCGAAATCAAGATCGGAAGGAGCAGCACAATCGCCACTCCGACAAGGATGTAGGGCAGCGAAGAGCGGGGTTTTTTCTCCTCGGCTTCGGCCTTGGGGATGAAGCGATGGCTTTTGACGGCCTCGCCGCCAGCCGGATCTGCAGTTTGCCGCTGCGTCTGCAGGATCAGAGGCTTGGCGACGGCGACGGGATAGGCCGAAGTCGAGCCGGACTGGGTTTGCAGCAGCGCTGCAAGTCCGCCGTTCTGCGACGAGTCGCTGAAGCTGTTGCGGATGATCACCAGTTCGCGCTTGAGCAGGGCGTAGTCGCCGGGGCGTTCGGCAGGGCTTTTCGCCATCATCCGGCAGACCAGGCGGGTGAGTGCCGGAGGCAGATCGGGATTGCTGTCGCGCAGGTCCGGAACGACCGTGTCGAGATGGTGCATCAACAGTTCCTGCGGGCTGTCGCCATTGAAGGGGAAACCGCCGCTGAGGCACTGGTAGAGGACGATGCCGAGGGAATAGATGTCGCTGCGCAAATCCTGCGGCTGGCCCATGATCTGTTCGGGCGACAGGTAATGGGGACTGCCTTGGATTTCATCGTTCTCGGTGTCGGCCGCTTGATGAAGAGCGTGTGCGGTCAGGGCGAGGCCCATGTCGGTAAGCTTGGCAAAGCCGTCGTGATCAATCATGATGTTGTCGGGCTTGATGTCGCGGTGGACGAGTCTCTCGCGGCTCCAGGCGTATTCGAGGGCGTCGGCGATCTGGATGACGATGTCGATGGCGCGGCTCGGCTGCAGGCGCCAACGTTTCGACAGGATCTGCTTCAGCGACTTGCCCTCGATCAGCTCCATGGCGTAGTAAAAGACCGAATCCTCTTCGCCGATGGCGTAGCATTGGACAATGGAGGGGTGGTTGAGGCGTCCGGCGAGGCGGCCTTCCTTGGTCAATTCATGCAGTTCGGCGTCGCTGGTGAGGACGCGTTCATGCAGGATCTTGAGGGCGCAGGGGCGGTCGAGGGAGATCTGCCAGGCGCGGAAAACCGAGCCGCAGCCGCCGGAACCGATGAGCTCCTCGATGACATAGTCGGCGATCGTCACCCCGGGAGCGAAACGCTCGCGGGGGACGATGAAGTATTCGCTGCAACGGCTGCACTGGTGCGGCTTTCCAAGCTCGGAAAGCCCGCAGTTCTGCACCGTCTTGCAGGAACGGCAGAAGACTTTGACCTCGCTGAGATCGAGGTTGTAGCGGGTGTCGAACTTGGCCATGGACTTCACTTCTCCATCTTGCGGAGCTGAGCCTGGGCCAAGGCGGCGTTGACCGGGTAGTAGCCCTCGGTGCGGACCAGCTGCTGGCCTTCACGAGAGTAGATGAAGCGGCTGAATTCCTTCGCCGAGGGCGAGTAGACGCCGTTCTTGCGGCTGAGGACGACGAAGAGGCTGCGGGTGAGCGGATAGTCGCCGCTGAAGGCGTAGATTTCTTCGGGCGGAACCGCCTGGCGGTTTTTGTCGGCGGCAAGAGGCAAGGCGTGGACCGCAGGGGTCTTGTAGGCGATGCCGGAATAGCCGATGGCGTAGCGGTCGTTGGCGACGGCCTGGACCACTTCGCGGCTGCCGTTCATCATCTCGATGCCACCGCGGAATTCGCCTTTCTTGAGGACTTGTTCCTTGAAGAACGAATAGGTGCCCGAGGCTTCGTTGCGGCTGACCAAGCGGATGGCTTTGTCCTTCCATTCGCCTTCGAGACCGAGATCGCCCCAGGTGCTGATCTTGCTGCCGCCGCGAAGGCAGCCTTCCGAGAAGATGGCGTCGAGCTGCTCCATGGTGAGGCCGTTTTTCAGCGGGTTGTCGGGGTGGATGTAGACGGCGAGGGTGTCGATGGCGACGACGAGGGAGACGGGGTCGCAGCCCATGACTTCGCGGTAGCGGGCGATCTCAGAGGGCTTCAATTCGCGGCTCATCGGGCCGATGTCGGCGCGGCCTTCGAGGATGGCAGGGACGGCGGTCGAAGAACCTTTGTCTTCGAGGCTGATGGCGAGCTTGCTGTGGTGCGATTTGAAGATGCCGCAGCAGTGGGTCATGAGCGAATCCATCGAGTCCGAGCCCATCACCTGCATGCGGCCTTCGAGGACGGCTTCGGGTTTGTAGCTGGGCAGGTTGAGATCGGCGCCGGCGAGGGCGGCGGACGCGACTGGGGCGGCACCTTTTGCGTCGGCCGCAAGGACTTCAGGCTTGGCGGTGATCGCGGCCGGAGCTGGGGTGGCGGCGGGGCTGATGCCGTTGATGCAGGCACTGAGCATTTCATGTGCTTGGGTTTCAGTGATGGTGCCGTCGCGCTGCATCTTGAAGATGCTTGCGACGCGGGCTTCAAAGCTGTCCGCAGCCGGCGCGGTGACAGGAGCGGCGGCGGCAGTGGCGGGGCTTGCAGCACCCGAGGGAACTTGTACCTGCGGCTGCACGTAGATGCAGGAGGTGGCGGTGACGGCGAGGAAGACGGAGGCGGGGATTCTCATGGTTTAGCTCCATTGGGGGTTTCTGTTTCAATGATGACTCGGAAGCCGATGCCGGCAGATCGGACGCTGGGGCTGCATTCCCAGCGGTTGGCGCTGCGCGCCGAAGAAGCAGGGTCTTTCCACGAACCGCCACGGCAGATCCGCATGTCGAGATCGTCGCGACGCGCCCGGGCGTCATCGGGTCCGCGCGGATCGCGAGCTTGTTTGAGATCGTAAGGAGCGGCCCAATCGGAGCACCATTCCCACAGGCTGCCGTGCATGTCCTTCAGGCCCCATTCATTGGCGGGAAAAGATCCAGCCGGAAGAAGCTTGCCGGCCGAGCCCGGGCCGTCGATGGCGGCTTGACGGCTGCTGAGACTGTCGCCAAAGCTCCAGACCTGCGGCGCTCCGGCGCGGCAGGACCACTCCCATTCCGCTTCGGTGGGGAGTCGGACCCGGCAGCCGCTGAGCTCACTCAAACGCTTGCAGAAAGCCGTCGCGTCCTTCCACGATACCTGGGTACGGGGCTGGCTGCGGTCGTTGATGCCGTCACCACCCATGACACGAGCCCATTGCTCTTCAGTGATCTCGGTGACCGCGACCATGAGGGGACGGCTGATCTCGATGTCGTGCGCGACCTCATCCTTTTCAGCGCCGGTGGTGCCGGGAGCGCTGCCGATGCGGCCGCGGCCGGCGGGGACCCAGGCGAAGCTGATGCCCGAGCGGGTTTCGGTCCAGATCCGGCCGACATAGCCGCGGCGGAGTTTTTGCGACGGATCGACCTTCAGGAGTTTGTCGGTGAAATGGCGGCAGGAGGCTGCATCGCCGCTGGCGATGGCGCTATCGGCGAGGCGGACCAAGTCGCTGCACAATTCGGCATGAATGCCGGTGAGCAGGGTGTCGGCCTTTTTCAGATCGCTCTGATTGGCCCTGTCGCCACGGCAGCGCTCGAACTCCGGCCAGCCTTGATGATTGAGCTTGCGCAAGTCGTCGCCGCCGAGCTTGATCAAGCGTTGGTCGAGCCCTTGGCGGAGGCAGCGGCAGAGGGCCGGGTTCCAGGCCTCTTCGGCGCGGAGCAGGGCCAGGAGGGCGGGAGCGCCGTCGAGGCGTTCGGCGCGTTTGGCTTCAAGCATGCCGGCGGCGTAGTCCTCCATCGCCAGGCTTTCGCCGCCGAGGGCGACCAGCTCGGCGCGTAGATTTTGGGACGCCCGGCGAGCTTGCGCCACTTCCGCGTCGCTGACCTTGGCGGCGCTTCCGGCAAGAATGAGGCGCTGTTCTTCCGCCCATTGCAGGAGGCGCAGCTTGCTGGAAAGGAGCAAGGCCGATTCCGACAGAAGCTTGGGATCGGCAGTGGCGATGACCAGGCCCTTGTGGGCAGAAAATTCCTTGACCAAAGCGCCAGAATCGAGCTCGGCCGGATTGGCCGCCAAGATCAGAATCGGCCCTTCAATCTTGGCAAAATCGGCGGCGCGCAGCAAGGCGCCGCCAGCATAGTCAGCTGCGGCGATGCCACAGCCTTGATCAACCGCCACCAGATGACTGTGGATGAGCACCGCCGCAGGAGCCGCGGCCAGACGCTGTTTCAGCTCTTTGAGAAAGGGAAAACCCTTGCCTCCAGCCGAGGTCGACGAGAGGCGCATCTCCAAGTTCAAGGGGGCAAGCAGTTCCGGCGCCTTGCGGCCCAAGCCGGCAGAGCTTATCGCTGGACGCTTTTCAAAGTCGCCGATCTCGACCACCAAGGCTTCCGCCCCGAAGAGCTGCATGCCGAGCCCCAGCACAATCACCCACAGCGCTCGCATGACTTCACTCCTTAATTTTTTCTTGACAGTGCCAAAGCTAAAATTAAGATGTAAAAACAAGCTTAAGGATTCGTTTATAATTCGACTCGGTTCGGTTAAAATTTGATTAGCCCAGTCTTTCTGGATTCAGCAGGCGCAGAAACCCCGGACTGCCGTCCCGGACCCTGCTTGGGGACAAGTCCCCAAACCCCGTATGACTTGGCGTCGCTTCGCCGTCCTTGTTGCGGAGAGCGCAAGCGCCTCGCGCCGCCCTGGGAGCGCGTCAGCCCCCTGGCGCTGCCTTGGTGCTCACCGTCCGGTCGCCACTAGACGATTTTGCGCTGGGCGCTAAGCTCCGGCATGCAAACACTGATGCCACTGCTACTGCTGCTGCTGGCCCTGATTTTCGGGTCAGAGGCCAGGGTTTA
>JAYTMY010000326.1:0-39152 GCA_043748535.1 Lentisphaeraceae bacterium
TCCTGGCAGAAGCGCCAGATGGCGTAACCGATGGCGTAGAAGCCGAAGCAGCGGCCGGCGACACGTGCCGGTTGGCGCCAGAGGAACCAGGCGCTCAGGCCGAGGGCGAAAAGGAAGGCGGCTTCGTAGAGCTGGGAGGGGTGGATCGCCAAGGTCTGAGTGGCATCTGGAGGGATCAAGCCACTGCGCATCTGGTGTGTGCCGGGATCACTATTCACGGGATAATGGACGCCAAGGGGGAATTGAGGATTGCAGATGCTGCCGAAGCAGCAGCCATTGAGGTAGCAGCCGACGCGCCCGATGCCCTGTGCGATGGCGAGCGAGGGGACGATCAGATCAATACCTTTAAGGAAAGGGATATTGGCGCGGCGGCACAGCCACCAGGCGGTCAGCAGGCCACCGAAGAGGCCGCCGTAAAAGACGATGCCGCCTTCCCAGATCGCGAAAACTTTCCACAGGGGTTTGTGAGTGAATTCGGTGTCCCAGTTGCGAAGCACATAGTAGATGCGAGCCCCGATGACGGCGCCGAGCATCGACCAGATGATGATGTCCTGAACCTTGTCATTGTCGAGCTTGTAGTTGATGCAGCGGCGGGCCGCGATCCAGGTGCCGATGAGCAAGCCTAGCGCGGCGCAGACGCCGAAGCTGCGCAAGGCAAAGCCATGAGATTCAAAGATAATGGGATACACGGAAAAAATCCTTGGGATTTGAGTGAAGCTCGCGACAATAGTCTAGCGATGCGGATTTACAGCGGGGCGCAGCGCGATTCAAAAGCGAATTTCGCATAAGCTGGGCAAAACACATAAAGGTCCTTGCGCCCCGTTAAGGCGGTGCTACTGTCTAGCCCATCGTGCCCTGTGACGCCTGCGTCAGAAAACAGGGGAACGGAGACTGTAACCGAATAACGGGATGGACTATGCTCAGCAAAACCCAATTCGCTTCCGCCGCCCTCACCCTCGCCCTCGCTGCTTCCGCTCAAGCCAAGGACAATGAGGTCGATCCCTCCGAAAAAGTTCTGATGTTCATCCCGGAACGCATCTTCGACCTTCTCGACGTTGTTCACGCCGGCATCGCCGTCGGACCCGCTGTCGGTGCCGAAGCTGCGATCACCGAGTGGGGCAAAGTTGGCGCCTACACCGCCAATGAGGCCGGCATCGCTTGGATGGGCCGCATGAATCCCTCGCTGCACTCCGGCAGCTACCAGACCAGCTCTTTCGGTCCTTGGCGCAATGAAACCGAAGGTGCCGACACCAGCACCCGTTTCTATCGCAACGACTGGGATATCCGTCTCCAGGCCGCCCCTCTCTTGGCTCATGGCTACCTCGGCACCAACCTCCTCGAAATCGGCGACTTCTTCGCCGGTTGGGTTGGCTTCGATCCCGCTGACGACTCGAACTTCAGCGAGCGCACTTTCGACAAGAACGAAAAGGGCGAAGAAGTCGAGAAGAACACCACCCTCTGGGGCGACCGCACTGTAGACGATGGCTACGACACCGTTTACGGCAGCTCGCCCGCCCACCGCCTCGGTCGCGGCTTCTCCAACGTCCTCTTCGGCGTCTGGGAAATTCCCCAGAACTGGATGGATGTGACTGCTGACCAAGGCCACGCAGCCGGCTTCACCTACGGCACCGTCCGTGGTATCGGCCGCTTCATCGTCCGCGAAGTCGTCGGTGTCGGTGAAATCCTCACCTTCCCCTACGGTAGCCGCCCCTGCATCGAGCCCGAATACCCCTTCATGCCCGGCAACGAGCATTCGTGGAAATGGCACGGTTTTGACGGCGAAAGCGACTAAGCTACTCTTGCCCGGTCAAGCCGGAATCAAACGCCAATGAGGATTAGAGGACAAAACCTCGTCGCCTCCTTGGCGTTTTCTCTTTTTGCCCATGGCCTGGTCTTTGGGCTCTTGGCCTTGGTCATCATGCCGGTGCCGCCAGCGGATCCGCCGAAGCCTGGTCTGCATGCCAAGGACACCCCTTTCCCGGCTAAACTTCTGCCTTATCGGTCCGAGGAATTCCGCTCCGCTTCGCCTTTGCGGCCGGTCCTGTCTTCTCGCGATCAGTTGATCAGCAGTTTCGCCCGCGCCCCCCAGCCGCTCAGTCAGAAGTCGGGCGATAACGGTGCCAGCGGGGTCGCCAAGGAAAACCTGCAGCGTCGCGCCGAAGTCCAAGCCCAGGCTCCTGCCCCGATTCTGAATCCCGCCATCTATCAAATCCTGCCGTCCCCGGACGATGACACCTGGAGCGACCGCAATCGCACCGTCAAGGTCGACCGCCGCATCTATCGCGATCCGGCGATTGATTCGGCGATTGGCCAGGCCGCAGCGAGCGCCGGCGGCGGCTCCCAGAGCGCCGATTCCGATAGCATCGCTCTCGGCCTGAAATCAGTCAGGCCCCGCCTCAATATCCCTGGTCTCGAGGGTTATGAGGATGCTGCGACCTTGGACGGCAGCTCGCCCCTCGCCTTGCCCTATCTCAATCAGGAATCCAAGGGGCTTTTCCTGCTCGATGACATGCTCGTCGTCAGCAGCACCTACTGGACCGATCTGGCCGCGCAGAAACGCTATTTCCGCCTCGATATCAGCGTCAATCAACAGGCCGGCAAGCTCCCGGCAGTGGCCAAGGACGTGGTCTTCCTGGTCGATTGCTCTGGCAGTATTTCCGCCGACATGTTGGAGCAGTTCCGCCGCGGCATCTCCAAGGCGCTCGAGGCCCTCGGCCCGGAAGATCGCTTCAACGTCGTCGCCTTCAATACCAAGTCGCGACAGGCTTTTGCGGTGCCCGCTAAACCCGCCGCCGCCAGCCTCGCCGAAGCTAGGAAATTCCTCGCCACTTTGACCAGCGCCGGCAAGACCGATGTCTACGAAGGACTGGCTCCCTTTATCACCAGCGCCAAGGCCGATAAACGCCCTTTGATCCTCTTCGTCGCCACGGATGGCTTGACCACCACTTACCGCGGTCTTCGCAACTCCGAGCTGATCCGCACCCTGACCGCGAAAAACGGCGCCGGAGTTTCGGTTTTCGCCTTCGGCTGCGGCTCGGAGGTCAACCTCTTTCTTCTCGATCTTCTCACCCTGCGCAATCGCGGCGAATCACTCGTCCGCAGCCGCATCCAGGATTCGGGCGGCGCCCTCGATGAATTCATCCGCGGCCGTCTCGATCCGCTGGTCTGTGATTTGAAGTTCCGTTTCCGTGGCGACATCGATTCCGCTGAGGTCTTCCCCGATCAGTTGCCGCACCTCTTCCGCGGCAGCCCGCTGTCGCTCTACGGCTGCTGCCCGGCCGGGGTGAAAGCCACCGTCGTCCGTCTCAGTGGCATCGGCCATGGTGATGAAGCGGTCGAGCTGGTGGCGAAGATCGATTTTGACAAGGCGGTGCCGGGAGATGACACTGTCGCCCGGGAATGGGCGGCGCGGCGCATCTTCCACCTGCTCGGGCAAATGACCGAGAAGTCCGATCCGGCGATCCGCCGTCAACTGCAGGATTTGCAGCTGCGGTTCAAGATCGACATACCCTACAAACTGGCGGATGACTGAAGCACAGGCAATGAAATCAGCAGTGTCATGCTCTTGTGTAGTTTCTAGTTGCAGTATATCTTGTGTAGGGGTAGCTTAGGTACTAAGACTCCCCCGCAACAACCACCCTCAAGGAGTTTCTCATGAAAAATCTGTTGGCCCTCTTCGCCGCCCTCTGCCTGGTCTCTGTCTCCGCCTTTGCCGAATGCGGCAAGTGCGCGAAAAAAGGCGAGAAGACCGAGAAATGTGAGAAGTGCGATAAGTGCGATAAGAAAGACGGCGAAAAGAAAGAAGAATGCAAGAAAGAAGAAGTCAAGAAAGAAGAAACCAAATAATTTCTTCCCGTCTTCTTGCTGCAACGCGGCCGTTCCGAAAGGGGCGGCCCGTTTTTTTGATGCGTATCGCCCCCAATACCTGACGGCTGACGGCTGACGACTGACTCGTAAAAATCTCCGGCTCTGAAGTCGCGTAAAGATGCCGCCGCGACTTACTGTCAGCGGATCACAAAACCCGAGGGAATTCCATGTTCTTGCAACTCAGCGCCACAGCCCAGCAATGGCTCGAAAAACAGGGCATCACCAGCCCCACCGCGATCCAGGAAGCCGCCTTTATCGCCTTTGAAGGGGAAGACGATCTGTTTCTCCACGCCCCCACCGGCACCGGTAAAACCCTGGCCTTTGCCTTGCCTCTGATCGAGCGCTTGTTAGAAGATCCGAAACGCCGGGCCTTGATCCTGTCGCCGACTCCCGAACTGGCGATGCAGACCCTCGGGGTGATGCGCAATCTGGCGCCCACTCTGAGCAACGCCGCCATCGCCGGCGGCGCCTCCTTGCCGCGTCAGAAAGAACGTCTGAAAGAAATGCCGCAGTTGATCTGCGCCACGCCTGGCCGTTTGTTTGATCTTTTGGGCGAAGCGGGACTTCGTCCGGGCTCCTTTGATCTCGTGATTTTCGACGAGCTCGACATGATGGTCAACCAGCCGGAAGTCTGCGGCTTGCTGCAGCGCATCCTGGCTCGTTTCGGCAAAGAACCGCCGCGGATGGTCGCGGCTTCCGCCACCCGTTCGACCCGTGCCGATGCCTTCTTGCAGGAGTCCTTCCGCGAAGTCCAAGTGGTCAGCGTGCAAGAACGCTTCGGCAGCACCTCGCACCATTACCGCTTCACCCCCGAAAACGGCAAGGATGTCACCCTCGCTCGCCTCCTGAAAGAGCAGAAGATCAACTTCGCTTTCATCTTCGTCGCCGAAGCCCGTCTCGCACCCCACCTCGATCGTTTCCTGCAAGCCCAGGGATTGCCCAGCGTTCACCTCCAGGCCGACATGCCGCGCTCGCAGCGCCAACAGGTCCTCGCCCAGCTGCGCAGCGGCACGGCGCGCTACCTCGTCACCACCGACCTCCTGGCGCGTGGCATTGACCTGACTCAAGCCGATGTCATCCAGTACGACATCGCCCGGACTTTCGAGAGCTACACCCACCGCAGCGGCCGCACCGGTCGCGGCGGCGCCACCGGACGCAGCATCTCCTTGATCACCCGCGATGAAGCGCAATATCTTCGCCGCTGGTCGGAAAAACTCGGCAGCCCGATCGAAGAATTGACCATCCCCGTCAAAGCTCCTCTGCCCCTCGGCGAAGACGGCTTCCCCGTGAAAGCGCCGGGTCCAAAAAAGCCGAAAAAGGACAAATCGGTCAAGGCCAAAACGCCCGATAAAAAGCTCGACGACAAGCCCCGCGCGCCGAAGGTTTCGACCCACCGCAAGGGCCGTTCGGTGAAAAGCCTGCAGGCAAAAGCCGCCGCCTCGCTCGTCAAAGAAGCCCAGCCGGAAGCCGCGGCGACTCCTTTGGTCGCGACTCCCGAAACCCCCGCCGCTCCTCGCTGGTTTGACGCGACCAAAAAAGTCGCCAAACCGAGCAAGAAGCTGGTCAGCAAAAACGCTGGCAAGGGGCCGACGAAGAGGCGATGAAGCTAGTCTTTGGCTAGGTTCGCCCTCAACTTTTCCAGCTCATTTTCGAGCCGAGCGCGATCTTCCTCGAACTGCACTTTGGCGGCGATGAATTGCTGGTATTGGATTTTGCCGTAGATCATCCAGAAACTGATCCAGGCGAAGCATCCGATCGAGATCATCAGGCTTTTTGCGAAGTCGCGATGACCAGACGTCCAGCTGAGGCAAGGGACTGCGCTGAGAAGAATCGTCATCATGATGAAGAAGATCAGGTAGAAACCCTTGAAGGTGTCGCGCGGCTCGCTGCTCCGACCAGCGCTGTTCCCGGTCGCGAAGACGAAGATGCAGCTGGTCAATGGATTCAGCTTCCATGACGAAGATGCAGCTGGTCAATGGATTCAGCTTCCATTCGCTTCACACCGGATCTGATTTCTGAGCTCTGCGATTTGCCCTTCGAGTTCGGCGCGGCGAGTTTCGTAGGTTTGGCGGGCGAAAAGGAATCGCTTGTATAAACGAGCTTGCCATTTGGCCCCGTAGACAAGGCTGATGGAGAGACCAAAAGGAGCGATACAGATAGGTAGAAAACCCCAGTCACCCTTTTTTATGATGGACGAAATGGCTAAGATCAGGAAGACAATGAAGAAACACCCAATGAGAACGGCAATGCACAGAAAAAATCGCGAAACCCAAGAAATTGGCTCGCCACCGTGCGGATTGTACTTCCTCCTCTCCTCATCCCAATCCCTCTGCAGCCGACTGAGTTCATCGCGCAGTTCATCGAGTTTGAGAAGATCGGCGGATGGTCCTTGCAAGAGCGAGGCTTTGGCGGCGGTGAATTCCGCTTCGCTGAGGGCACCTTGAGTGAAGAGCTGATGAAGGCGTTCGAGTTCGGTGATCATGATGGACTCCAGAGTTGAGCCGCAAGATAGGACCAGTCCGGAGAAGGCGGGATTCCGAAACGAAGGGAGTTTCAGATGAATGAATCCCTTTTAGCCGAAGGCTTGTCACCAAGCAGGGTCAGGGACGGCAGTCCTGGGTTTCTATCTTCCGTGTAACCTGTGATTTCCGTGGTGGAATTCGGTTCGACGGAGTCATACTAGGACGACGCCGGGGACTCCCTGAAAATCCTTTGGTCAAGTCGTCAATTGCAAGACTTTTCCATTTTGTTTTTTACAAAGTCCAGAATCAGCCGGATGGCCCTTGAGCTTATACTCCACTCAGCAGCGAGGCGGGGAATTCTTTGATTTTTTTCTCCTCGCCTGTAATTCCCGCCCATCCCCACGCGTCTCGGGGACGGTTCACTCTCACCCGAAGACAAGAGGTTTTTATGCGACGCGCCCTGATTCTCCTGCTTTTGCTGCTTTGTCTGCCGCTGGCCGCCGGCTGGTTTTCCGATCCGCCGGAGCCGGGTCTGAGGAATCTCAAGGTCAAGGTGCGGCCGCAGGCGAGTGAGGGGGAACGGCTCAACGCCATCGAGGTCGATCTCGAACTCAAACTGGCGGGAACAAAAGGAACCAAGCTCCTCCTCGCGGCGGGCACGGGCGAGGCGCCGCTGGCCTTGTCGCTTCGGGCTTTGCCAACTCTGCCGGAGGGATTGAGCCTGGAGTGGATCGGTCCGGCGCTTTATGTCGTCCTCGATCGCGAATTCCGGGCTGAGGAGCTGAAGGTCGAACTGGCCTGCTCCAACCCGATGCTGCTGCTGCCGAAGATGCCGGCGCTGCCGGTCGAAATTGCGGTTCCCGCAGCCGATATCCTGCCAATGCTTCGCAACGCCTCGCCGCTGCTGCCGGTCGAAGACTCGCCCTTGAGCTGGAGCGCGGCTCTGGCGCAACCGGAGAAAGGCGATACCACCCTGCTGCAATGCGCCTTCCGCAAAAAAGCCGCGGTGGCCCTGCCGGTCGAAGCGGCTGGCCTGGCGGAACTTCGTCTCATCGCCGAGGTTTCGCCCGGCGCGGTCGAGCAGCGCGGCAATCTCCGCCTCACTTGCACCCAGGGGGAGATGAAACGCCTCCGCCTCGAATTGCCGGAAGGCCTCTCAGTCACCCGGATCGCCGATGCCAAGGGCCGCCCGGTGTCGTGGATCAGCGGACGCGATGGCGCCGCGATCTGGGCCGAGATGGAGTTCGCCGCCCTCGGCGCCGGCCAGAGCCGGGATTTCCTCTTCGAAGCCCGCCACGCCGCCGCCACCGAAGGCGCCGGCTTCCCCATCCTGCTCGCCCGTCCCCTCGGCTTGACCCGCGCCGGTGGCCAGATCGCCCTCGGCAGCCGCGCCCGCCTCAAGCTCGAACCGGTGCTCAGCGAAGGCCTGACCCGGATCGCCAGCGCCGACCCGATGCTGCAAGACGCCGGCCTGGCGCAATCTTTCTTCTTCACCTTCGCCGAACTGCCGGTGAAACTCAGCGCCCGGGCCGAAGCGGTCAATCCGGTGCTCGACTCCGATCTGGCGCTGCAACTGCTCGCCAAGGATGGTCTGGTCGCCACCCGCCTGCGCCTGCAAGTCGACATCCGTGAAGCGGAACTGCGCGAGCTGTTGGTCGAGATCGGCCCCGGCATCGATCCGGCCAAAGTCACCGCCGCCGATCTCGCCTCCTGGGATCTGATCGAGGAGAAAGGCAGCCGTCTTCTCCGCCTCGTTTTTGCCCGTCCGGTCAGCGGCCGCCGCGAAGCCGAAATCCTCGCCGATTGCCGCCTCGCGCCGGGTCAGGAAAGCCTGCCTCTGCCGCATTTCGCCCTGCGCGGCGTCCGTTCGGAACGCGGCACCATCGCTCTCGAAACCCAGGAAGGCTTCACCGCCGACCTGCTCAAACCGGAAGGTCTGGTGCGCCAGCCACCGCCGTCCGTCACCGTCGGCGACCGCCCGCCGCAATCGGTGTGGCGCTTCCGCGACGCCTCCTGGCTGGCGGAACTCAAGCTCAGCCGCCTCAGCCCGGCGCTGCGTTGCGAAACCCTGCACAGCGTCACCGTCGGCGAAAACTCCGCCGCCTTCGCAGCCGTCCTCACCTATCACATTGCGGGAGCGCCCTGCGACCGCTTCGAGCTCGAGATGCCAGCCGAGTTGGGCGAATGCCAGCTCCACGGCGCGCATAATCCCCGCCTCGTCACTGAAGGCGGAAAAACCGCCGTCCTGCTGCAAAAGCCGGTGCTCGGCGACTACACCTTGCTGATCTCCTGGGAGAAGGCCATCGCCGCCCGTAAAAGCGAGCTCAAGATCGGTCAACTGCGTCCCCTCGGAGTGCTCAGCGACGACGGCTTCATCGCCGTCTCCGGAGCCCAGGCGCTCAGCGTCAGCGGCGGCCAGGCCGATGCCGGCATCGTCGAGACCGCGGTCGATTCACTGCCGGCGGAATACCTCGCACTGCACCGCCACCCGGTGCTCAAAGCCTGGCGCTTTTTGCGCGGTCCGCACAGCCTCGCCGTCGGCCTCGAAGCCCGCGACTACGCCTCGCTGATGAGCCTGGTGGTCGAACGCGCCGAGCTGAAATGCGGCCTCGACGAAAAAGGCTCGCTCACCGGCGAGCTCAAGCTGATCGTGAAAAACTCGTCGCACCCGCATCTGGCTTTGCGCCTGCCGCAAGGCGCGGAGTTGTGGACGGTGGAAGTCAATGGCCGCAAGGTCCGCGCCGCCGCCGACGGCGAGCGCATCCTGATCCCGATTCCCCGCATCGCCGACCCTAACCTGTCCTTCCCGGTGCGGATCGAATATGCTCAGCGCTGTCCGCCCCTGGCCGATGGCGTCAAGCTGAAAATCGAATCGCCCAGCCTCGAGGCCGATGTCGTCCTCAGTGACCTGAATCTGACCCTGCCGGGCGGCTGGAGTCTCGATCACATCGAAGGCGCCCGTCCGGTCAGTGGCCTGGTGCGTCAAAATCCCTCGCCAGATCTGGTCTCGGTGGCTAGCCGCCTGATGGCGAGCTGCCCGCTGCTGCTGATTCTGGCGCTTGTCCTCGGCTTCCTCCTTGCCCTGGCCTGCCGGGCTGAATGGAGCGTCGGCCCGCGCGTCGTCGCCGGCGGCCTCAGCCTCGTCTGCCTGGTGCTTCTGCTGCAGGCCTTCGTCGAGATCTCGCAGATGAACCGCCACGGCTACCGCTCGCCGGAAGTCAGCCAATCGGAGCTGAAGTTCAGCCGCAACGTCGTCAAGGCCGGCGACACCGCTCGTCTCGAGGCCATCGCCGTCGATCAGAACGCCGTCGCCGAACGGGGTCAGGCACAGGTCAAGACGCCCTTGCTGATCGCGGGGATACTGGCCCTTCTTGGCGCCTTCTTCCTGCGTCCGGCGCCGGCGCGTGTCGCCTTGGGTGCCTTGGGTGCCGGCCTGGCGATTTTCGCCGTGAAGGGGGTTCCCTCGGCGGAAATGCAGCTGGTGCTGGTCCTGCTCTGTTCCGGCTTGCTCGGCTTGGGCGCCATCCTCAGCCACGGAGTCACCGGAATGATCCTCCGCCGCCGCGCCGCCGCCGCGCTCCTCGCCTTCTTCCTTCTGCCCGCCTTGGCGCCGCAGGGACACGCCGACGAAGCGCCGGCCCCGGGACAGCAGTGGGACAGCGTCAAACTGGAGCTGAAAGCCAGCCTCGGCAAGACCCCCGAAGGCCGCCCTTCTTGGCAACTGGGCGGCGACGCCGTCTGGCTGCGCACCAAGGTTAAAGAGGACGAGCTGTTGCCCTTCGCCCTGCCCGGCGCCATTCTCTTCTCCCAGGAAGTGCCGAAAGAGGCGGAATTCCTTGCCGACAGCCGCCTTCTCAAGGCCAAGGACGACGGCATCCTGATCGCCCGCCAGAAGCTCGGCTTCCTGGTTCGCCCCTCCGCCGATGATGAACTCGCCTTGGAGTTCCCCGCCTGCTCGGCGCTCATCGCCGAGCTCAGCCTTGAGCTGCCCGACACCGACTGGGAAATCATCGGCCACTCGCCTCTCGCCCGAGCTCAACTGAGCTCGCTCCCCGGCGGCAAGACCAGCCAGCTCAGTGTCCTCCTGCCTCGTCAGGCCCGCAGCGCCGTGGTCCTCCGCCGTAAGCCGGCCCAGAGCATCGCCGAAAAACCGGTGCTCTTCGCCGAGGTGTCCAGCGCCGCCATCTGCGGCGAAGGCTTTGTCACCCTGCTGCACCGCATCGACGTCGAGCTCGCCCGCGGCCAGATGAAAACTCTTCAACTCAAGCTCCCGGCCGGACAAGTGGTCACCCGTGTCGACGGCGGCCACGCTTGGAGCTGGGATCCGAAAACCGGTCTGCTCGAGATCGCCCTGGCCGAGAAGTTCAGCGGCAAGGCCAGCTTCCTGGTGCGGGCCCAAATGCCCGCCGCGAAAGACGCCGAGCTCAAGGTCGAAGCCTTGTTGGTGCCGGCCTCCTCGACCAGCCGCGGACGCCTCTTCGTCTGCGCCGAGCCGGGCATCGCCTTCCGCCTTAGCGGCAGCCGCAAAACCGCGCCGGATGACGACGCGTCGGGCTTCGTGAGCCTCTTCCCCGAGCTTGCGGCGCATGGCCGCGGCGAAGCCCTGTTCAACGGCTACCGCCACCTCGAAAGCGGCGCTTCCCTGCAACTCAGACTCGCCGCCGTGGTGCCGGAAATCTCGGTCGATGAACAATCCCGTCTCAGCCTCGGCGACGACCGCAGCGTCCTCTCCTCAGTCCTCACGGTCCACATCGAAAAAGCTCCGGTTTTCTCGCTCGAACTCAGCCTGCCTGCCGGCTACGAAATCGAGTCGCTCGAAGCCCCCGGACTGGCCCGCTGGGACGAGCTCGGCCGCGGTGCCAATCGCCGTTGCCTGCTGACTTTTGCCGACAAGGTGCGCGGCGACGTTCCGCTGCGACTGGTCCTGGTTCATGCCGAGCCCGCCTCTGCCGCCGCCCTTGAGCTGCCGAGCTGCGGCGTCAAAGGCGAGCTCCGCCGCGGCGGACGCTACAATGTCGCGGCCGAACGCGGCCAACGTCTGGCGCCTCTCCCCGGTGCTAGCGGCATCGGTTCCCTCGCTCTCCCGGCGGAAGGCGTCGCCGCCTTCCCCATCCTCAAACCCGCCTGGAAAACCAGCCTGCAACGCAGTCTTATGGCGCCCCGCGTCGAAGCGGAATATCTGCAGACCCTCAAGGTCCGCGACGACCAGCTCCAGCTCGGCGCCGTCTTCCTTCTCAAGATCGAAAACGCCCCGGTCCGCAGCCTGCGCCTCCACGCTCCTGCCGGCATCGCCGCACTCGATGTGAAAGGCGCCGACATCAGCCGCGTCGATCAGCTCGGCGACGGCCTCTGGCAAGTTGAATTCGGCCGCAAGATTTTCGGCGAATGCCGCCTCGAAGTCTCCTGCCAGACCTGGGTCGCCGGTGGCGTCGGAACGGTCCAGCCGATCCTCGTCGACGGCATCGAGCGCCAGCGCGGCCACTTGTTGGTCCACGCCCCGGCAGAAATGAATGTCGACCTGAGTCCTCGCAAAGGCGCCTTGACCAAGGCCGACCCGCGTTTGCTGCCGCCGCAATTCGCCAGTACCGAAGCCGGTCTCGCCCTGCATTGCCTGCGTTCGGCCGAGGCCGATTACCTGATCGACCTGAAGCTCAGCCGTCGCGCCGAGGCGAAGCAGCTCGCCGCCAGCGTCAGCTCGGTCGACATCCAGACCCTGGCCGCCCTCGACGGCGCCTGTCTCTGCCGCGCCCTGATCCATCTGCAACCCGGCACCAAGACCGAGCTGGTGGTGCGTCTGCCCGCCGGCTCCAGCCTCGCCTCCGCCTTTGTCAATCAATCCCCGGTCCTGCCGGTGCAGCAGGACGGCACCTGCGCCATCCCGCTGCCCCGCCATGCGACCGCGCTTGAGATCGAGCTGGTCTGGTCGCAGAAGGCGAAGGTCGACGCCTCTGGCCGCTGGTCGATCCCCGGCCCCGGCTTCGATCTACCGCTGAAAAATATCCGCTGGAGCTTGTTCACGCCGCCCGAACTCGAGCTCGATCCCCGCAGCCTCGGCGGCAGCCTTCGCCTCGCCTCGGCGGCCCAGCTCTATCCCGATTCGAAACCCGCCGCCACGGCGCAGTTTGACGCCGCTGGCCTGCTCAAACAAGGTGCCTTGCTGGCTCGCAAAGGCAAGCGCGAGGAAGCGGCGCAATGCCTCAATCAGGCGGTGCAATTGTCGCAAGGGCTCAGCGACCTCAACGAAGACGCCCGAGTGCAATATCAGGCCCTGCTCAGCGACAACACCACCGCCGCCCTGGTCAACCGCCGCGCCAATCTGCGGGCCCGCGGCGGCTCGCAGAAGGACGCCGAATCATTCGCCAACCAATCCGTTCAGTTCAACAAGGGCAACTTCTCCGACGGCTATGCCCGCGAGCTAAGCAAACAGCTCGACGACGAAGACGCCTCGGCGATGGGCCGCATCGCCGAGCGCCTCGCCGCCCTGCAACGCACCGCCGACGACGCCGTCCTGCCCCTGCGTTTGAGCCTGCCGGAAGAAGGCAATCGCCTCAATCTCTATCGCGAAGTCTTGATCGACCCCAGCCAGGCCCTGCAGGTCGATTTCGCCACCAAGCTCGAGCCCGCGCCCCTGCCCCCCGGCAGCCCCTCGCGCAACCTCTGGCTCATCCCCCTGCTCGCCCTGCTGGCCAGCCTGGTGACCTTCCTTCGCCCGCTCCGGAAAGCTTGATTCAATCCATGAGCTTAAAACCGCCGCACTTTGTGCGGCGGTTTTTTGGCTTTCGCTTGCATTCGGTCTGGTTTTCCTGTAGACTGATCCATCAAGCCCAGGATGAAGCGTCATGACGATCGAGTCGCCAGAGTCAAAACAAGATCAGGGTCAGTCTTCGTGTGCAGCCGCCATGGACGCCATCTGGCTGTCATTGGTTTTGGGCATGCTTTTCGGCATGCTCCTCGATAACGGAATCTTGAGTCGTCCTGGCTTGGCTTTTTACGTTAGTCTTGCCACCTGGCTCGGCCTGCGACGCCTGATCGCCATCTGGCTACCTCCAGGAAAATCTGCGGCGTCCGATACAGTCCTGCGCCTCTGCCCTGTCTGGGGCGGTGCCTTGTTTTTCCTGATTTATTTCGTGGTGCAATCGACGCGCCACATGATTTAACCGTGGAGAAAAACCATGACTGAAAAACCCGAGGTGATGGAATTTCGGCCGGCGCCCTTGAGCGCGAGACGCGACGCGTTGGCGATCTTGTTATCTGCCTTCGCTCTAGCGGGGTTGCTAGTCTTTTTCCCAGATTTGAGCCACAAGCTGCAGGCATCGATAGACTGGCGTCTTCGCGAATTCCGCGATGGCAATTTCTTCGGTATTGCCTTTGAGGCCTTTTTTTGGGGAATGGTGCTCTTGATGATGAAATTATTCCTATCTTGGAATCCGGTCGCATGGGCGAAAAAACATCCCTTCATAGTTCTTTTTCTGCTGTTGATTGGCTATGGGGTCTGCGCCAAGCTCATGCCCTTCATTCTCGGGCTTCATTTTGGACTCTTTATTTGGTTGATCCGATGGCGTTCAGAGTCCTGGATCTGCTGCCGTATTGACTCTGACGGATTGAGGGTCACGGAAGGAATGATGTCGTCCAAAACCGAGCATTTTTCTTGGTCGCAGATATACAGCTGCGAAGTCGACGATGTTGATCGTCAGGGGAACGGCGATTTGATCCTGAATCTTGGAGATTCCCAACGAGTCATCGACGACCTTGCTGAAGTGAAGCAGTTGCGCGATCTTATTCAACAAGGCATAAAAGCGGAGCAGCGTCAGCGCCCCTCGATATCTGTTGACGCCGTCGATAGCTATCGTGGTATCGACAGACATCAATAAAATATCGACTGTCAGGGCCAGGCATGACACGTCACTTCCTCGTCATCCTTCCGTGCACTCCGTGAATTCCGTGGTTAATTCGGCGCGAAGAACAACCCACTTGAGAAACACATGATCACCTGCACCCAATGCCAGACGTCGCTGCCGAAATGGTGGGGCTTGTTTTTAGGCTTCCGAGTCAGATGCCCGTCATGCGACATCAGGCTTCATGCAAGCAAACGGGCGGCGCGAAGACATTTGGCTTTTTTGGCTGTCTCGATACTTGTGTTTTTTTCCTTGCTAGGGCTCATTGACTTTCTCTTCCCTGAGCCATCCTTCGTCGACTGGATTCCTGCCTTGTTTTTCTTGGTCATCATCTTCGGCCCCAGTCTCCTTCTCTGGCGCAGCGGCGATTACTCGCACCAGAATCCGCGCTACCTGTTCCTCGGCGTGAAGTCAACTCTCTGGCGCGATTTACTCGTCCGAGCGGTCGTGATCTTTGCCGCGTATGTAGCCATCCAAAGTCCCTCCCTGCGTTTGCAATGGCAGATGCCCGAGAACTCGGAAGTCGTTAACCAGTGCGAAATCACCCAGGTTCGACTCACTCGCGAGCAGTTTGAAGCTCTCCTCGACAAGATGGAACTGCGAAATTGCCGCCAGCCGGACGGCACTTACCTCAAGTCGAGCACCTTCTTCAGCGTCCGAGTCAGCTTCGAAGACGGGATCATGACTCTCGAAGAGTGGACGAATTAAACACGCCACGAGCTCAACCGGCAGGCTGCCGGCGCTCCCAGGTAAACCTCGATCGGGACGATCGAGCCACATCCTTGTCTTCCTTTCGTGTGCTTCGTGTCTTTCGTGGTGAATAGCCGCTCCTCTCGACCAAGGATGGTCGAGCCACATCCTTGTCCTCCTTTCGTGTGCTTCGTGTCTTTCGTGGTGAATCGCCGCTCCCCTCGACCAAGGATGGTCGAGCCACGTCACTTCCTCGTCATCCTTCCGTGCACTCCGTGAATTCCGTGGTTAATTGCGCCCGACAAAATCTTGAAACCTGAAACCTGAAACTTGAGACTCGAAATGACCTTTCTCGAAGCCCTCCGCAAACACACCCTCATCCTCGACGGCGCCATGGGCTCCATGGTCCAGAAGTTCGAGCTCCCGGCCTCGGCCTACGGCGGCATGGAATACGCCATGCTCTCCGACCTGCTCGTCTTCTCCCGCCCCGACATGATCCGCGACGGCATCCACCTCGAGTACCTCAAGGCCGGCGCCAACATCCTCGAAACCAACACCTTCGGCGCCTGCCCGCTACGCCTCGAAGAGTTCGATTTCTCCCGTATCGACACCTCCGACTTCCACGGCCTGCCGCCCGGCTTCGACCTCAAAACCGCCTCCCGCGAAGAGATCGCCCGCCAGCTCAACCTCGCCGGCGTCCGCCTCGCCCAGGAAGCCATCGCCAAGTTCAAGTTGATGCCCGAATACGACGGCCTGCCGCTCTTCGTCTCCGCCTCCATCGGCCCCTCCAACCGCGTCATCTCGCCCACCGCCGCCAACCTCCAGAAGACCGATTTCGCCACCATCAAGGCCAACTTCCGCGTCCAGGTCGACGCCCTCATCGAAGCGAAGGTCGACGTCCTCCTCTTCGAAACCCAGCAGGACATCCTCGAGCTCAAGGCCTCCATCGCCGCCTCGCACGAAGCCTTCGCCGCCGCCGGCCAACGCATCCCGATCATGGCCCAGGTCACCGCCGACGAACACTGCAAAATGCAGATCTTCAACACCGATATCGTCGCCGCCATCGCCGCCGTCGAGAAGCTCGGCATCGACGTCTTCGGCATCAACTGCACCCTCGGCCCGGAGCTGATGGGCAAGCTCATCCCCCGCCTCGCGGAACACTGTTCGCTGCCGATCTCCGTCGTCCCCAACGCCGGCCAACCGGTGTCGGTCAACGGCAAAACCGTCTACCCGCTCCAGCCCGAGAAGATGGCCGAGCTGATGCGCGACTTTTATCACGCCAACGGCATCAACATCATCGGCGGCTGCTGCGGCACCACGCCCGATCACATCCGCGCCATCGCCAAATATATCCGCGGCCTGCCCGCCCCCGAGCGCAAGGTGCGTAAATTCAACTTCGTCTCCGGCCCGCAAGTCGCCTTCGACCTGAAGTCCTTCAACGGCCTCATCCGCATCGGTGAACGCCTCAACTGCCGCGGCTCCAAAAAGGTCCGCGACGCCGTCGAAAACTCCACTGGCAAGATCGACATGGAGGCGCTCGAAGAAGTCGCTTCCGAACAGGTCAAAGACCTCGGCGTCGAGATCATCGACGTGTGTATGGACTCGAACCAGGTCGACACTCCCTCGGTGTTGCCCCGCGTCGTCCACGGCCTCACCGCCGACTTCAAAGGCGCCATGTGTATCGACTCCTTCGACGTCGAAGCCCTCGCCCGCGCCATCGACGTCTACGCCGGCCGCCCGATCATCAACTCGATCTCGCTTGAAGAATACTCGCCGGGCGTCGACAAAATCGACGCCGTCGTGCCTCTCACCAAGCACCACGCGCCGCTCTACATCGCCCTCCTCACCGACGGCGAAGGTCCCGCCGTCACCCGCGAGAAGAAGCTCGAACTGGCGCAGAAAATCGTCGCCAAGTGCGCCACCTACGGCATTACTCCCGACCAGCTCTTCATCGACATCAACGCCTTCCCCATCGGTTCGGAATCGGTCGAAGGCCTCAACTTCTCCCTCGAGTCGCTCGAGTCGCTCCCCGCCATCAAGGCTATCCACCCCGACATCATGACCTCGATCGGCGTCGGCAACCTCACCAACGGCCTCGCCAAGAAGCCCTACATGCGCACCGTTTTGACCTCGATCTTCATCGACGAAGGCCGCAAACGCGGCCTCGACGCCGCCATCATCAACCCGCACCACTACGTGCCGGTCAGCTCGCTCGACGCCTATCACTACCAGCTCGGCCTACGCGCCATCCTGCAGCGCGACATGGATGCCTTCGCCGAACTCGAAGTCATCGCCGAAGCCCGCACCGGACGCGTCGCCGCGGTCAAAACTGCCTACGTCGACATGCCGCTCGAAAAAGCCATCTGCGAGAAGATCAAGGACGGCGTCAAAACCCGTGCCGAAGGGGTCGCCACGCTTGACGATTACAGCCGCAAATACTCCGACTCCATCGTTGCGGAAGTCGCAATCGTCCTGAAAAACATCGCGCCGCTCGACTTCATCAACAAGCACCTGATGGTCGCCATGCGCGACCTCGGCGACGGCTTCGGCCGCGGCGAAGTTTCCCTGCCGCACCTGCTCAAGGCTGCCGACATCATGAAGCACTGCATGGGCTTCATCGAAGGCTATCTCAAGCACAAAGCCGGCGGCGATGAAGGGGCCATCACCTACAAAGGCGTCTTCGTCATCGGCACCGTCTACCAGGATGTGCACTCGATCGGCAAAGACCTCGCCAAAACCCTGCTCGAAAACTACGGCTTCCGGGTCATCGACCTCGGCGTCCAGGTGCCCCTCGAGAAGTTCATCGAAACCGCCATCGCCGAGAAGGCTGACGCCATCGGCATGAGCGCCTTGCTGGTGCAGACTTCCAACCACATGATCACCGTCCAGAAGATGCTCAAGGAGCGCGGCCTCGACCTGCCGCTCCTCATCGGTGGCGCCCCCGTTTCCACCCGCCACGCCGCCTCGGTGGCGATGTGGGGTCAAGATGATTTCGAGCAGATGAACTCACGCGTCTTCTACTGCCAATCCGGGATGGACGGCGTCAACATCATGAACATCCTCGTCGACACCGAGAAGCGCGACGCCCTGATCCGCGACAACGCCGCCAAGCTGAAGAAGTTCTACCGCCTCGCCAAGGAGCAGGCCGAACGCGCCGCCCGCGAAAACGCCACCCTGCCCCTCCGCCAGGTCGAGCCGCATCTTCTTCCCACAACCGCTTTACCGCTTAACCCCGTGACCTACTCCCTCACCCTCACCGCACTCAAAGAATTCTTCGACCTCCGCACCCTCTACGGTCTCAACTGGGACTTCGGCGGCGGCAAGCAATGGGCGCAGAAGGGCATGGACAAAGCCAAGCTCGACGCCCTGCGCGACGAATGGGTGACCCGTTCCGAAATCGAAGGCTGGATCAAACCTGAGTCGCGCATCGCCGTCTTCCCCTGCCAGGCCGACGGCTTTGAAGCGGTGCTCTTCGACCCCGCCGACACCTCCAAGGAAGTCGGACGCCTCCTCTTCAACGAGGTCTTCAGCCAGACCGACAAATGGCACGGCACGCAATACTTGCAGCCCCTCGGCTCAAAGGAATTCGACCTCCTCGGCCTGCAGATCTCCACCGGCGGCCGCCGCGTCGAGGAACGCATCAACCAGTTCCGCAACGAAGGCGACCTCGAAGCCTGCTTCCTCCTGCAAGGCCTCTCCGATCGCACCGCCGAAGACATGGCCGAACAAGCCCACGCCGAGATTCGCCGTCGCCTGAAATTGGACGCCAAGCAAGGCGTGCGTTACTCCCCCGGCTACCCCGCCATGACCTCCATGCACGGCAACGCCGTCATCCACCGCTTGCTCAAAGCCGAGGAGCTGGGGATCAGCATGACCGAAGCCGACGAATTTGCGCCGACCTCGACCACCGCGGCGGTGTGCTTCTTCCATCCGAAGGCGAGTTATAGCTGAGAAATAAAGAAGCTCCGGCTCCAGTCACCGTCGCGAAGCGACAGGATGACATATGGGCGCTGTAGAGACGCCACGAGCTTGAGCGCATCTGTCATCGCGTCGCTGTCGCGACGCCAACTTTCATGCCGAATACATCGGGGGTTGAAACCCCCGGCTACACTCACACCGTCGCTTCGCGACGAACGCAAACCCTTGCGGCCTTGTTCGTTGCTCCCCACTGGGCTCGCCGGCATCCTGCCGGCTTGTTCTGCTGCTCCATCACTGGGCGCGACAAAACGCCGGAGCCACAGCCGGCAGGATGCCGACGAGGCCAGTGGGGCAGGCTCCGCCAGAGGATGTAAAAAGCCCCAGAAGCGGGGCTTCCGGGGCGAGCATTGCGGCTGGTCAGAAAGTCGGAGATCACTCCCCGAGTCTCTGGTTCCTTGACTCCCTTACTTGACCAGTTCGCGCAGGGCGCTCAGGTCGAGTTCGGGGTAGAGCGGGAAGCGGGCGAGGATGGCCTGGACCTTGAGCTGGGCGGCGGCGATGACTTCCGGCTTGGTTGAGGCGTTGGCTTGCGACTTCTTGCCGGCGTTGGGGCCGGTGGCGATGGTCTCGGCTTCGGTGGCTTTGAGGACGCTGATCAAGATGCCGGCGATTTCCTTCATCTCGGCGGGGCCCATGCCGAGGGTGGTCAGGGCAGGGGTGCCGAGACGCAGGCCGGAGGTGTACCAGGCGCCGTTGGGGTCGAAGGGAAGGGTGTTGCGGTTGAGGGTGATACCGGCTTTGCGGACGGCGGTCTCAGCCTGGCGGCCGGTGAGGCCGAAGGTGTTGACGTCGAGGACGCAGAGGTGGTTATCGGTGCCGCCGGAGGTGATCTTGCAACCAGCCTCGGTGAAGGCGGCAGCGAGAGCCTGGGAGTTCTTAACGACGCGCTGGGCGTAGTCTTGGAAGGCCGGGGTGTTGGCTTCTTTGAAGGCGATGGCTTTGGCGGCCATGCAGTGGGCGAGAGGTCCGCCGAGGACGAGGGGGCAGCCTTGGTCGACCCACTTGACCAGGGGCTCTTTGCAGAGGACGAGGCCGCCGCGGGGACCGCGCAGAGTCTTGTGGGTGGTCGAGGTGACGATGTCGGCGTAAGGAACCGGATCGAACTCGCCGGTGAAGACCTTACCAGCGACGAGGCCGGCGAAGTGAGCCATGTCGACCATCAGGACGGCGCCGACTTCATCGGCGATTTCTTTCATGATGCGGAAGTTGATCGGGCGGGGGTAGGCGGAGTAGCCGGCGAGGAGGATGAGGGGTTTGACTTCGAGGGCCTGCTTGCGGATGGCGGCGTAGTCGAGCAATTGGGTCTTGGCGTCGACGTCGTAGGTGTAGGCTTCGAACATGCGGGCGGAGACGTTGGGGCGGTAGCCGTGGGTGAGGTGGCCGCCGGAGTAGATGTTGAGGCCGAGCATGCGCTGGTTGCCGAGTTGCTGGCGCAGCTCTTTCCAGTCGGCATCAGCCATCTTGTTGATGTCCTTGACCGCTTTGGCTTCCATGAAGGGCTCTTGGATTTTCCAGCACAGGATGGACCAGAAGGCGACCATGTTGGCATCGGCGCCGGAGTGCGGCTGGACGTAGGCGTGTTCGGCGCCGAAGAGCTTCTTGGCTTCATCGCAGGCGGCGGCTTCGATGCTGTCGATGTTTTCGCAGCCGGCGTAGTAGCGGTGGTGCGGGAAACCTTCGGCGTATTTATCGGTGAGGAGGTTGCCGAGGGCGCCCTGGACGGAGAGCGAGCAGTAGTTCTCGGAGGCGATCATTTTCAGGTGGGTGCGCTGCGCTTCGAGCTCGTTGACGATGCTGGCGGCGATCGACTTGTCGACGCGGCTGACCAGTTCGAGGTTGGCGAGGTAGGCGACCATGCCGGCATCGACGCTGAGACCGGAGGAGATTTTCGACTTGAGGTAGGAATTGAGGACGGACATGGAGGAGCTCCTGGTTGGCTGCGTGGTTGAAAAAGTCGCGCAATATAGTCCCTGTCGGCGGTCCGGCTGCGGCGATGACGGAGTTCTAGGTTTGATTTTTTGGTGGATACGATAAGTTTAACATAGTAAAGATTATTCCATATGCAAATGCCATCCATAAAATCCCGCCAATAAAATTCTTTTTGCTGTCTGAGATGTAATTATTAATCTTATTTTCAATGAGATATTGGTTTGGATTTTTCAGGGCATTAACAACATTTTTATTTAAGTCTGAATCTGCAAATGCACTGAAGTTTTGCATGGAAATAATTTTTCCCCGAAATTTAAATACAGGGGTGGGTTCATTCATTAGAAAGATATATTGTTTGCCATTATTGTTGATTATTGCGCGCACTGGTTTATTTTTCCCTTTTTTTGAATCCCCGAAAATAAATATTTCACAGATTTCAGTTGCGCCATTTATGATTATTTTAGATTGAAATTTATCGGGATTTGCAATGCTTGAAACAGTGTAATCGAAAATGTCTACAGTCAATACAAGAAAAAATACAACAGCAGGAAAATATGCTGGAATATTGATTGATTTCGACGCAAAAAAATAAATTAAGGAAGCTGTTGTAGCTGCGAATATTAAATAGATTGGGTAAATGCCATATGAATGTAATTCGCACAAGTAATCTAAAGCCAACATGCTTGCTATCTTAAGTGTTAGAAGTGGGCTAAATAGTATTGATGCCATTAGAATTTTTCGCATAAAGACCTTAGGGGGTTTAAATGACTTTCTTGCCTAGGAGCAAAATGTTAAAATTGGAGCCAAAATTAATTAGCTCCTAATATTTAAGGGTTTTTTTGGGCAGTTATCATGATATGATGGTCTAACTAGGAAATACCGTAATACATTAGGTCCTGGCGGGTTTTTTAAATGCCCAGGATTCCATTGAAATGGCATCATGTTAATTACATCCCCGCCGTCAAGGATATTTGCCAAAATAACTGGTGCAACATCGAGAGGATAATGCCCATCTCGTAAGGATTGCTGCCAATCGACAGTTCCCGCAGTAGGAGGAGTAGTGACAAGCTTTCCATTCTTGTCATAAATGCATTGATTACTATGGCCATCCGCATCAGGAATTGAACGCATACTGTAAGCAGCCCCGGGATGCAAGGACTCCTCTTGTTGTCTGGGAGCTTTGGGGTCTTTCCAAATTTTGTCATCAGGATTTTTATACCCATCTAAATATGTGTAAGATCCTCCGCCTCCAACGCCGCAAGCTCCCCACCCATAATAAGTGGTTTTATATACCGCTTCTAATTGACATGGGCATTTCGGGAGCGTCAACCACCAAGGCCCCTTTGCGATTTCTTTTTGTACCCAAGCATCGTATTCTCGTTGAGCTCTTTGAGCCATCTCCTCAGCTGTCTCTCTACGTTGACCACTGGAATCGCGCTCTAAATAAAAGGCAAACCATCCTTGGTACAAACTGTATCCATCCACATGCCCAAGCAGATCTTTTGAAACAAATGTACCCAGCTCTGGTTCGAAATATCTGGCACGGAAATAATGTAGTCCTGTTTCCTTGTCAAAGACATGTCCGGTAAACAACCTGTCTGTCGCAGTTGGCGCAGGCTTGACAATGCCAAGTCCGTCAAAGGCCTTGATGTGTCCGGTAGCGTCAATGGCGTAGAATTCGATGACATTGCCAGAAGTATCGGTCAATCCCGCAGTATTGAATTGGCGGTTTTTATGGAAATATTGTAGCGCTGCGACGGATTTCTGGGCGACAACATCATCAATGTAGCTGCCATGAACAAATTGCTTGAGTTCATTACCGGTGATTTCAGCAATCACTTGTCCATCAACCACAATGTAACGGGTTCCACCTTTTGAAATTCGATTCCCGAGAGCATCGTAGCGGTATTGGGTCGCCCCTACTTCGGGATGAGCATTGTCAGAAGATGAAACAAGCAAATTTCTCGCATCCCACGTCAACGCCAGATCATTCTTGTGGGTCATTTGGCCGTTTCGGTTGTATTCAAAGGTCTTGTCGCCTGCGCCCACGGGTGCATGAAATCCATTGAGTGTCCGAGCTTGACTCGTGCCGTCGAGAGATTCGGATGTGGTGTTACCCACAAGATCACGGCTCCAGGTACGTGTTTGAGTGGCATCGTTTTGAGAGGTGATCCGGTCCATGTTGTCGAAGGCCGCATTCCATGAACATGTAGCCATTGAACCGCCGCGAATTTCGGCGGTCACATTTTTATTCGAGTCATAATTGTACGCAAAGCTGAGCTCGGGCTTGTTGGCCAAATCCACGCTTGTAATTAGGTTGTCGGCTCGAGCATAGCTATTGGTTGCCAGTACACCATTTCCGGAAGCACGGGAAATTTCTCTGCCTGCTGCATCGTATGAAAAACTAGCCACTAATACACCATCTAAGGATACTGTTTCCAACTGATTGCGCTTTGTATATGTTCTCGTTTCTGTCGCACCTTCGACAATGCTGCGTGAAATAAGGCGATTGGCGACATCATAGGCGAAATTGACGGTTTTTGAGACGCCGTCGATGGTTTGGGTCATCGAATTGCGTCGCCCGATTTCGTCATAGGTGTAACTGATTTTAGAGCAGGCGTTGGTAGCAGTAAGGACTCGCGAAGCATTATCGTAGGTGAAGGTGTCGGTGGATTCGATGGTTCCATCTGCTCTCTTATAGGTGCGACTTAACATGCGACTAACCATGTCGTAATCCATGTCGACTCGATTGCCACCTGGATAGATGATGGCCGTTTTTCGGCCCAAGGCGTCAAATTCAATCCGCTCTTGGGAAGTCGCGGCTTGGCTGTTAGCGACAAGCATCAAGGAAAGAACCAATGCGGAATTTAGTAGGCGCATACAGGATCTCCATGTTTAATGATTTTGATTGAAATTGGTAACCTTAAGCAGGCTAGGTTCCGGAAGCTAGATCTGGTTACGAGTAGTGCAAGGGCTTGGGTCGAGATTCCCAGAGACTCGGCTCTTCTTCATGCCGGGCGCGGTTCGAGCGGCAGGGCTTGGCGCAGGCGTTGCTGCAGCTCGGCCAGGACGGTCAGGAAGGGCAGGGAGGATTTGAGCTCGGGCGAGCGGGGGCCGAAGTCAAGGGATTGGTCGTGGATGATGCGGCCGGGGGAGGGAGCCATGAGGATGACGCGGTCGGCGAGGAAACACGCTTCGCTGAGACTGTGGGTGACCAGCAGGCTGGGGGCCTGGCGGCGGCGGACGATGCCGACCAGTTCTTCGCCGAGGCGACTGCGGACGATTTCGTCGAGGGCGGCGAAGGGTTCGTCGAGGAGGAGGAGTCCGGGTTCGTTGACCAGGGCGCGGGCGAGGGCGCAGCGCATTTTCATGCCGCCGCTCATTTGCGAGGGACGCAGATTCATTGCGTCGCGGAGGCCGCAAAGTTCGAGGACTTCCTGGCAGCGGCGCGTCATTTCGGCGGGGCTGAGATCGCCACGGATCTCGAGGGGGAGCTGGCAGTTTTCGAGGGCGTTGCGCCACTCGAGCAGATTGGCTTCCTGGAAGACGACGCCGATGCTGGCGGGACGGCCGATCACTTCGCCTTCGTCGGGCAAATCGAGACCGGCGAGGAGGCGCAGCAGGGTTGATTTGCCGCAGCCGGAAGGGCCGACGAGAGCGACCAGCTGACCCGGGGCGAAGTCGAGATTGAGGTCCCGCAGGATCCAGGATCCTCCGAGCTTGCGTCCTGTCTGGCGAAGGGAGATCATTTTGAATTAAGAATTAAGAATTAAGAGTTTAGGAGGTGGGGTGGGGCGGGATTGAGAGGGGGCGGTGTTTGATTCTTAATTTTTAATTTTTAATTTTTAATTCTTAATTCTTAATTTGTCATTCAGACTGGGGTTTCCGCCCGTCGCCTTGCAGCTTGGGGATCGAGGGCGGGGCGGCGCATCAGTTCGTGCAGGATGGAGATGACGATGGTGCGGACTTCGGCGTAAGACGAATAGCGTTCGTTAGGGTTGAGGCGGATGAGGCCGTCGATCAGATTGGCGGTGTGTTCGGAGCCGTATTTGCATTTGCCGCTGACTGAGACGCGGAGGCCGCCGATCTGGCGTTGGACAATCTTGTTGATGTCGGTCGGGCTGAAATAGGTGTCGCCGTTGAGCAGGTGATAGAGCACCATGCCGAGCGAGTAGAGGTCGGAGCGGAGGTCTTCACCGGAGGCGGTGATGCGTTCGGGCGGCATGTAGAGGGGGGAGCCCATGATGTCGTCACCGTTGAAGGTGAGGGCGTAGTGGAGGAGCATACAGAGGCCGTAGTCGACGGTGACGGCGACGCCGTTGTCCTGGAGGAGGATGTTTTCCGGTTTCAGGTCGCGATAGAGGTAGCCGCAGTCGTAGATGTGTTCAATGGCGTCGAGGATGTCGAGGGCGATCCAGAGGCAGAGCTCTTCGTCGATATGGCCTTTTTCCTTGACCAATCTATCAAGGCGTTTGCCGTCGATCAGCTGCATGATCATGTAGGCGTCGTGGGCGCCGTAGCCGTAGGCGTAGACCTGGGCCAGTTTCGGGTGGCGGCCGAAGGAGGCGGCGATGGTGGCTTCCTGGACCAGTTGATCAAGGAAGCTCTGATTGCCTTTGGCTTGTTGCAGCAGTTTGACTGCGGCTTTGGCGCTGGGCTGGGCTTTGTGGCGGGCGAGGTAGACGGCGCCCATGCCGCCGGCGCCGAGCGGCTCGATCACCCACCAGTCTTCCATCAGGTGCGGCACCAGGAAGAGGTCATTGCATTTCGGGCAATTGCCGAAGTTGAGGGGGACGAGCTGATCGAGGCGGGTTTCTTGTTTGCAGTGGGCACAGGGATAGAGGCCCCGGTTAAGGACCTCGATCAACTGTTCGGGAGTGCGCGCGAACAGGCTTTTGATCTTGTCGAAAAATCCCATATGCCCTTGCGTGGCTTAGATGTGAATCGGGCGCTTGTCGAAGGCGGCCATGGCGGCCTCTTTCAAGGGTTCGGTGAAGGTCGGGTGAGCGTGGCAGATGCGGGCGATGTCCTCGGCCGAGGCGCGGTATTCCATCGCGACGACGGCTTCGGCGATGATGTCGGCGCAGCGCGGGCCGATGAGGTGGACGCCGAGGATCTCGTCGGTGGTCTCGTCGGCGAGGACTTTGCAGAAGCCGTCGGCTTCTTCAGCGGCGCGGGCGCGGCCGGAGGCCTTGAAGGGGAACTTGCCGACCTTGTAGGCCACGCCGGCGGCTTTCAGCTGCTCTTCGGTCTGGCCGACGGCGGCGACTTCCGGCCAGGTGTAGACGACGCCGGGGATGGTGTTGTAATTGATGTGGCCCCATTTGCCGGCGGCGTCGTCGGCGGCGAAGACGCCTTCCTCTTCGGCCTTATGGGCGAGCATGGCGCCGCCGCGGACATCGCCGACGGCGTAGATGTGCTGGTGCGCGGTGCGCAGGTGTTCATCGGTCTTGATGAAGCCGCGTTCGGTTTCGATGCCGAGGGCGGCGAGATTGAGGCCGTCGGTGAAGGGACGGCGGCCGACCGAGACGAGGGCGTGGTCGCCGGTGACGACGACTTCTTTGCCCGATTTGTCTTCGGCGGTGATGGTGATCTTGCCGCCTTCGACGAGGCCCGATTTCACCTTGGTGCCGAGGTGGAAGGTGAAGCCGATTTTCTTGAGAGTCTTCTGCAGTTCCTTGCCGAGTTCGAGGTCCATGGTGGGGATGATATTGTCCATGAATTCGATGACGGTGATCTTGCTGCCGAGGCGGCCGTAGACCGAGCCGAGTTCGAGGCCGATGACGCCGCCGCCGATGACGATCAGGTGTTCGGGGACTTTGTCGAGCTTGAGGGCGCCGGAGGAGGAGATGACGTGTTTGTCATCGTACTTGAGGAAGGGGAGTTCGACCGGTTTCGATCCGGTGGCGATGATGAACTTGGCGGCGGTGACGGTGTCGGAAGTGCCGTCGGCCTTGTCGATCTTGAGGGTGTGGGGGTCGACGAAGGAGGCGTGGCCGCTGAGGCGGGTGACCTTGTTTTTGCCGAAGAGGTAGTCGATGCCTTTACAGGTGTCGGAGATGACCTTGTCCTTGCGGGAGAGCATTTGTTTCCAGTTCAAGCTGAGGCCGGAGACATCGATGCCGTGGACTTTGAACTTTTCATTGGCGAGGTGGTAGAGCTCGGAGGAGTCGAGCAGGGCTTTCGAGGGGATGCAACCGACGTTCAGGCAGGTGCCGCCGAGGGTCGAGTATTTCTCGACGCAGGCGGTCTTGAGGCCGTTCTGGGAAGCGCGGATGGCGGCGACATAGCCGCCGGGGCCGCCGCCGATGACGATGAGATCGAACTGATGCTGGGACATGCTGAACTCCGGATTGCGTTTGGATTCAATTTTGGCGGCACAAGATAGCGCGGTCCGGCGGAGCGGGTAGGGGGGAGAGGGGTTTTAAGGGTTTTAGGGGTTTTAGGGGTTTTAAGGGTTTTAAGGGTTTTAGGGGTTTTAGGGGTTTTAGGGGTTTTAGGGGTTTTAAGGGTTTTAAGGGTTTTAAGGGTTTTAGAGGTTTCAGGTAGAGGTTGAAATTCTGTCATCGAAGCTGAGGCGTGCCTTCAGCTCCTTGGGTTTGCGCCTCGTCACCCGGGCATTTGGTGCTAATGTCGCGGCGCAGAAAAATATCACAATGGAGTTCCCATGTCTGACGTGCCCCTGAAGAAGTTGAGCACCATCGAAAAGGCGCTCGAAGTCAACCTGAATCCCGAGCGCTACGGCACCTTTGCCGAAATCGGCGCCGGCCAAGAAGTGGTGCGTTGGTTCTTCCAGGCTGGAGGAGCTGCCGGCACCGTTGCCAAGAGCATGTCCGCCTACGACATGGTGGTGTCGGACTCGATCTACGGCAAGTCAGATCAATATGTCTCCCGCAAGCGCCTTGAGGCCATGCTCGAGTACGAGTACAAGCTCAACCTCGAACGACTCAGCGAGATCCGCGGCGACAGCACCGCCTTCTTCTCCTTCGCCGATACGGTCACCGCCAAAAGCTTCTCCGGCAACAGCCGCTGCCACGGCTGGATGGGCGTCAAATTCCAGTCGCACCCGCGCGACCAATCGTCGCAAGTCCTTATCCATGTCAACATGCTGGACAAGACCAACAATCTGCAGCAAGAAGCCATCGGCATCGTCGGGGTCAACCTCCTGCATGCCTGCTTCACCGATTTCCACCGTCCCGAGCGCATCCTCGAGCGGCTGATGGACGGGCTCAGCCCGGAACGCATCGAGATCGACATGGTCGAATTCTCCGGTATCGAATTCCGCCATGTCGACAACCGCATCGTATCGCTGCGCCTGGTTCAGCTCGGCCTGTCGAAGGCGGCGATGTTCGGTCCTGATGGCTCCATACTCCAGCCTTCGAGCGTTTTCCGCAAAAAGCCGATCCTGGTCGAGCGGGGCAGCTTCCGCCCGGTCTGCAACGTCAACATCGACATCATCGAATGCGCCCGCCGCGCCTTCGCCGCGGAAGAGAGCGTCGATGCCGAAGAGGTGGTGCCGGTGATGGAAATCACCATGAGCAATCTGCTGACTGAAGGCAAGCTCGATCTGCACGACTTCATGGCACGGGCCGACCTGCTCGGCGCCATGGGCTACCGCGTCTTGATCTCCGACTATTTCGAATACTTCCGCCTGTCGCAATACCTGCACAGCAACACCAACGAACCCATCGGCCTCGCCCTCGGAGCCAACTCTCTCCTCGGGCTCTTCGACGAGAAGTTCTACACCGGTCTCGATGGCGGTATCCTCGAAGCTCTGGGACGCCTCTTCAAGACCGGTCTCAAGCTCTATGTCTATCCCTGGCGCGATCCGGTCACTGGCAAGATCTATACGGTCAAAGACATTCAGCTCGACCATGAGCGCCAACTGCTCTTCAATTACCTGGTCAAACGCAAGGCCATCGTGCCGCTCGAAGGTTCCGATCCGAGCTGCCAGGAAATCTTCTCGCGCGACATCCTCGCTCGCATCAAGAACGGTGATCAGAGTTGGGAGAAAATGGTGCCGCCGCAAGTTGCCGAGATGATCCGCAAGCGCCACTTCTTCGGCTACAAGGCCTGATCAGCTAAGAATGAACACCTACGCCATCTGGTCTGGTGTCGGCATCATCTGCATCTCGATCCTCGGCTGGATTTTCTACAAACAGAAGCTCGACCTCGCGGCGGTCATCGGCATCGGCTTCATTCTCGCCGGGGTCATCATCATCAACCTGTTCTCGAAGACGATTCACTGCGATTGAGTTTTGCGGAGGCCGCAGCCCAAATGGAGCGCGGCAGTCCGCGCCGGAGTTCTTTGATCCCTAGTCGTTCAAATGTAACGAAAGATGTCGCATTTATGAGGACTCTGAGCTTGTTCATTTGCCCCAGCGGGGCAGCCTGACCTTAGCCTGGGGTGGAGCCGAGGAACAAGCCGCAACCCCAGGTTTCAGGTTTAGAGATTCGAGCCCCAAAAGGGCGGCTTGAAGACTCGGCATAGACGAACAATCCGAACATGAAATTGACCCCGGGTTTTCAGGGCGCCCCGATGGGGCTCGAACCTCATTTTCTCTTCACCCGGGGCTGCGCCTCGTCCCTCGGCTGTGCCCCGGGCTGAGATCAGGCCGCCCCTTCGGGACTGAACAAGGCCGAAACCCAATACTTCATGATTCCGTGCGGTGTGCGCTACCCAGCTTGGACCAAAACACCGCAAGGATTGCGGCGGTCCCAGTAGGTGGAACGAAGAACAAAACACCGCAAGGATTGCGGCGGTCCCAGCAAGCGCGCAGGCCGCAGCCCAAATGGAGCGCGGCAGTCCGCGTAGCGACTGCGGCCGGATTGTCCGCAACTGGCAAGGCAAAGTGAGCGTGGTTTTGCGGCCGTCGCAGATCACGAAAACGGCTCGCTCAATTCTTCGGAATGGCGCCGGAGATGGAGGGGCCGCAGTCGCTACGCGGACTGCCGCGCTCCAGATCAGCGACGCAAGATTTCCACACTGATCATGTGAATTGGGTCAAAAGAGTTGAGGGAAACGCTGAAGTCGAGCGTCCCTTTGCGTCCATCGGCAAGCACATAGTCCAAGCGGAAGCGGCTGATCGAGATCTGTGCGCGGCCATAGAAGGAATTCTCGTAGGGGATGCACTCAATATAAGTCGCCACCTTCTGGCATGTGGCTTTTGCGATCTCGGGCAAGGAGCCGGCGCGGCTTAGCGTCACTTCTGGCCCTGAGAAAGAGGTGAATTCAGTTTGCTGGAAGCCGCAGACACGGCTTTCGGCTTGCCATTTGACCTTGAGAGCGAAGGCCTCGGCAGCTTGCAATTGGATGCCGAGGAAGTTTCGCGCGCCATTCAGCGGCAAGAAGAAATTCGCCTCGTCGGGAACTTGAGTGGCGCCGCTTGCGGGCCGCGCACCATTCTCCGGCGCGCTGCGGCAGGAGCCACAAAGCAGGCCGCCGCCGAGAACGGCGGCGGCGAGACTGGGGATGAGCCGTGAGGCGGTCATTGGCCGTCGCGGTTCTTCAGGGAGGCGGCGACGAAGTCGCGGAAGAGCGGGTGCGGCTTGAGCGGGGTGGATTTGAATTCCGGGTGGAATTGGCCGGCGACGAACCAGGGGTGGTCGGGACGCTCGACGATTTCCACCAGCTCGCCGTTGGGCGAGGTGCCGGAGAAGACCAGGCCGGCCTTCTCGAGGATGGGACGGAAGGCGTTGTTGAATTCGTAGCGGTGGCGGTGACGCTCGGTGATGCGGGTCTTACCGTAGGCGGCGGCGGACTTGCTGCCGGCCTTGAGGTCGCAGGGATAAGAGCCGAGGCGCATGCTGCCACCCATCTGGGTGACGCTGCGCTGGTCGTGCATCAGGTCGATCACCGGGTTCTTACTGTGCATGTCGAACTCGGTCGAGTTGGCATCGCTGAGGCCGGCGACGTTGCGGGCGGTTTCGATGCAGGCGAGCTGCATGCCGAGGCAGATGCCGAAGAGCGGCACTTTCTTCTCGCGAGCATAGCGGATGGTCTCAATCTTGCCGGCGACGCCGCGATCGCCGAAGCCACCGGGGACGAGGATGCCGTGGCAGTCCTCGAGCAAGTTGGCGGCGGTTTCAGCGGTGACCTGTTCGGCCTCGAGGTGGAGGAACTTGATCTGGGCGTGGTTGGCGATGCCGGCGTGGATCAGCGATTCGTTGATCGACTTGTAAGCGTCGGAAACCGAGACGTATTTGCCGACGACGCCGATGGTGACTTCGCCCTGGCGGGGGTTGATGTAGTCCTGCACCATGGCTTCCCAGTCGCCGATCTCCAGGGTGTTTTCGGGCAGGCCGAGGGCGCGGAGGATCTTGGCGTCGAACTGCTGGGCGGCGAGGACGGTGGGCACTTCGTAAATGGTGTGCGGGACGTCGACCACTTGGATGACGTTGTCTTCCGGGACGGAGCAGAACAACGCGAGTTTCTCGACGTTATCCTGGGTCAAAGGCTTTTCGCTGCGGCAGAGGAGGAAGTCGGGCATGATGCCGATGCCGCGGAGGATGCTGGCGGACTGCTGGGCCGGCTTGGTTTTGACTTCTTTGGCGGCGGCGATGTAGGGGACGAGGGTGAGGTGCAGGAAGAGGGCGTTCTTGGCGCCGACTTTCTGGCGATACTGGCGGATTGCTTCGAGGAAGGGCAGCGACTCGATGTCGCCGGCGGTGCCGCCGATTTCGGTGATGGCGATATCGACATCGTCGCCGCCGAGGCTGGCGATGCAGCGGTTGATTTCGTTGGTGATGTGCGGGATGACCTGGACGGTGCGGCCGAGGTATTCGCCTTTGCGTTCGCGCTCGAGGACGGTCTGGTAGACGCGGCCGGCGGTGAAGTTGGAGGCGCGGGTGCAATCGACGCCGGAGAAGCGCTCGTAGTGGCCGAGGTCGAGGTCGGTTTCGGCGCCGTCTTCGGTGACATAGACTTCGCCGTGTTGGAAGGGCGACATGGTGCCGGGGTCGACGTTGAGGTAGGGGTCGAGCTTCTGCATGCGGACGCGGTAGCCGCGGCGGGCGAGGAGGAAGGCGACGGAGGCGGCGGTGATGCCTTTGCCGAGTGACGAGACCACACCGCCGGTGATGAAGAGATGTTTGGTCTGGTGCTTGGCGGCAGGAGAGCTGGGCATAGGTGTTCCGGGGTTCTGGAGGTTTAGGATCGGCAACTATGTCGCGCCGAGTCCGGCTGTCAACGGCGGAGGGGCCTTCCTAGGGGGGGAATTCTGGTGATGGCACGAGCGGCAGCTTTCATTGCCTTGGTTCCTCTCTGCGTGTTGTTGATTTTCAGGTGCTGACCTTTCACCCAGATTCTATGCCGCTGCTGCCGAATTTATGTTCATCCCTGTTGTTCTCTAACTCATAGCTTTGCTTAGAGCTTCGAGTGTCAAGGCCCGTGCGTTATCCGCATCTTGGCGCATCTTGGCGCCCTTCCATTCACCAACCTTGTGATTTCGAAATGCCTCCCACCTGGATAATGTCCGCCTTGCTTGGCATGTTCTTTTTTGCGCTTGGTGCCAACGGCTTCACCCGCATCTGCGAACGCTTGGGGCCGATGTGGATCAACACCTTCAAGTGTCTCCTTGGCGGCGGCATTTTTGTCTTGGCTTTGATCCTGTCGAATCAGGGCTTGGACTTCGATCGCAAGTGTATCGTCCTGATGATTTCCGGTGCCTTGGGCTTGGGGCTGGCGGATCTGTTTATTCTCAAGGCCTTTCAGGAGATCGGACCGGCCCGGACTTTCACCTTGCTGTGCGCGGCACCGCTGGTCATCGGCACGATGAGCTGGGCCTTTATCGGTGAGAAGGTCGAGCCGAGCAAGTTTTCGGCGATCTTCTTTTTTGTCGCGGCGGCCATGGTGCTGAGCGGCGAGACACCGGCGCCGGGCGATAAGCCTCGCGACTTCCGCAAAGGGTTGATGCTGGTGGCGGTGTTTTTACTTCTCGACGGGGCTGGAAACGTCATCTCCCGCGATGCTTTTATGAAGGGCTCGACGCCCTTGCAAGTGGTGGTGCCGCGTTTCGCCGGAGCCATGCTGTTTTTCCTCGTTGTCACTGCGATCAAGCCGGTGAAGCTGCTGGATGGCTGGCGTTCTTTGACGCCGCGTGAGCGGGTTCTTGCGGTGGCCGCAAGCTTGTGCGGCACGGTGGGGGGGCTCGGTTGTTATCTCTATGCCATGAGTCAGGTGGAAGTCGCCTTGCTCAGCGGCTTTGCCCTGACCCTGCCGCTTTTCGCCACTGCGATCGAATGCGCCTTGCAACGCCGTTGGCCGGGACCGCGCTTCCTGTTGGCGGCGACGCTGTCGCTCGGGGGCGGCTGGATACTGTGCCGGTAAGCCTTAGCACGAGGGCGTGAGTTGCAAGGTTGAAAGCTTGCAAGAATTAGCTGCAACAGCAACAACTAATGACAATGCAGCAAAGGTTCTGCAGTCATCACGCCAACCTTGAGCGATGCTCTTAGATTCGTCTCTTGTTGCTGTTGTTTATGTGCTTGCGTTTCAACCTTTCAATCTTTCAACCTTTCAACCCGGTGCCATTCCCCGGCTGCGGTTTTTAGATCCATCCGCATTTTCCGGAGTTGCACGCCGCAGCAATATCGGCGCAGTTCTGAGCTCATTTCAGCAAGCAACAGAAATCCAGGGCTGTCGCCCTGGATCCTGCTGGGGACTCGTCTCCGAACCCTATGACTTGGAGATCCTGCTAGGACAAGCCGGAGAGCCGGATTGTCCCAGATCCTTTCCGTCCTTTATTTCTCACTCAACTTCAGATCCTTGAATTGGATCTTCATGGCCGGGCCCGCGTGGAGTTGCAGGGCGAGGATGCCGCTGCGCACTGCTTTGCCGGTGGTTTCGTCGTTGACTTCGAAGGTTCGTTTGCCGTCGATTTCAGCGAAGAGATGGGCGCCTTTCGCAACGATGCGGTAGCTGTACCAGCGGCCTTTTTCGAGCTTGAGGTCTTTGACGCCTTCGAGCTTGCCGGCGGCGCTGCCTTTGCCGCTGGCGTCGAAGTCGAGCTTGTCGCCGCGGTTGCAGAGGATGCCGCGGCCGTCCTGGTCGTAGAGGATGCCGGTGTAGTTCGGCCCCATTTCAAGGTCGGCCTGGTAGCCGCCGACGTGGAAGCTTTTGGCGTCGATGATACGGCTGCGGAACTGGATGCCGGAGTTGCCCGAATCAGAGAGGAAGCGGAATTGCGCGGTGAGCTCGAAGTCGCCGACTTCCTTGTCCTTCAGGGCCAGCCAGGTGCTGCTCTTGCAGGGGTGCTCAGCGCTGGATTCGCCGGTGATGCAGCCGTCTTCGACTTTCCAGAAGCTCGTGTCGCCTTCCCAGCCGCTGAGGTCTTTGCCGTTAAAGAGGCTGGTCGCGGGTTTTTCGACGGGAGCGGCTTCGGTGAGGAATTTCATCAAGTCGCGAAGTTCCGAGGGGTTGAGGGCGCTGATCATGCCGGGAGGCATGGGCGACATCGGCGAGGCTTTCTGGCTGGCGATGTCGCTGCGGGCAATGACCTTTTTCTGGCTCAGATCGAAGGGATTCAAGCCGAGGCTGATCTCTTTGTCGTCGCTGCTGACGATACGGCCGACGACGGTGTCGCCGTTCTTCAGGGTGATGATCTGATTCTGGAAGAGTTCGGCGACCACTTCGGAGGGGGCGATGACGTCGCGCAAGATGTCTTTGCGGCTGGCGCGATTGGCGAGCTGGGTCAGGTTGGGGCCGGAGCTGCCGCCGACATTGCCGTGGGTGTGGCAATCGGCACAGAAGGCGGCGGCGTAGAGGCGTTGGCCGTTGGCGTGATCGGCCTGGCTGAGGTCGAGGGTTTCCTTGACGGCTTCATCGAGAGTCCAGGCGCGGCCGGGGCCTTGGGCGACCGGGCGGGCGACGACGGGAGAGGGCTTGCTGAGGATGGCTTCCGAGCGAGCTAGGAGCTCGTTCTTGAGGTTTTTCTGGGTGTCCTTGGCAATGGCTTTGACGAAGCCGCGGTAGCTGTTGCCGCCGTTGCGGTTTGCGGCTTGCGCAAGCCAGTTGAAGACGGTGTCGACATCGGATTCCGTCCACGGGCCGGGGCAATGGCTGAGGCAGAAGGCGTAGTACAGGCCCTGGCTGTCGGGCGAGTTGGTCTGCATGCCGAGGATGGGGCCGGCATAGCGGCCGTTGTTCTTGAGCATGTCGTCATCGAGCTCATTTTTGACGGCGACGGAGCTGCGCAGGAGGTTGATGGCTTGGCTCAGGATGCGGGGCGAACCGAGCCAGGTGAGCAGGCTCATGCTGTCGCGGCGGAGTGCGGGCGAGGGGGAGGTGAGGTCGATTTCGAGGCGCTTGATCAGAGCCTCGCTGTCGTCGGGCTTGCCGAGGCGGATGCAGCCGAGTTGGAGGGCGCGGTTCCAGGCGAGGCGGCGGCTCTCGTCGAAGGCCTTGTCGTCGAGGGAAAGGAGCTTGTCAAAGAGGGTGGCCTTGTCGCCCTTGAGACGGGCCCAGGCGAGGGAGGCTTCGATCACTGCGGCGGGATTTTTTTCAGCTTGATAGAGGGCTTTCCAAGCGTCGAGAGGAATACCTTCGAGACCGATGCGGGAGGTGAGGCGCAGGAGGCGATCGCTGTCGCCGATGGCGGACCAGAGGACTGCGGGGTCCTTGCTGCTGCGCAGTTCATGCAGCTTGCGGACGGCGGCGCTGGGCTCGGGAAGAGGGCTGAGTGAGCAGTCTTCCTTGCCGGTGTAGCTGAGGCGGTAGAGGGCTGATTGCAGGCCGCGGCCGCCGGTGAGGAAGTAGAGCGCGCCGTCGGGGCCGATGGCGCCGTCGGTCAGGGGCAGGGGCTTGCCGCTGACCAGGACGCTTTTTTCGGTTTTGAAGCCGGCGCCGTCGCGTTTCATTTCGAGGCTGTAGATGCGGCCGAAGGTCCAGTCGAAGCAGAAGATGCTGTTGCGGTAGCGGCTGGGGAAATGAGCGTCGACACCGCTGACTACGCCGGTGGGCGAGCCGGGGCCGATTTCCATCAGGGCGCCGGCGCTGTCGGGCCAGTAGTCGGGCCATTCGCCGGTGCCGGTGCGCCAGCCGTGGTCGCCGCCGGGAATGAGGTTGAGGATGCGGGTGGGGCGGTACCAGGCGGTGCCCATGTTCCATTCCATATCGGAATCGTAGGTGATCAGCTCGCCATCGCGGGTGAAGGCTTGGTCGTAGGCGTTGCGCAGGCCGAGGCTGCGGAGGCGGCGTTCTTTGCCATCGGGAGAAATTTCAATGACCCAGCCGCCGGGAGCGGTGATGCCGACGGCGTGGCCGTTGGGGTCTTGGATCTGCGGGAAGAGGCGGTCTTCGCCCCAGTTGCCGGCGCTGCCGAGCTCGACGCCGTCGGGCAGGTGGGTGTGGTTGCCGCCGGTGAGGACGAGGTGCTTGCCGTCGGGGCTAGGGATGATGCCGTGGGCGCTGTGTTCGCTGCCGTCGTCGAAATTGAGGATGACTTCATCTTTTTCGAAGACGCCGTCATCATCGGCGTCTTGCAGACGATGCAGGCCGATCTTGGGGCCGTAGGGGACGCAGGCGTAGAGGGAATCGAAGGCCCAGCACAGGCCTTGCGCCATGCCCGGAATGCTGAGCTTCTCGGACTTGGCGATCTGGCCGTCCTTGAGGGTGAGACGGAAGATTCTGTCTCCCTGGTCGCTGACGATGATGCGGCCTTTATTGTCGAAGCAGAGGCCGACCCAGGAACCTTCGGTCTTGCGGTCGACGAAGTGGATCTTTTCGGCCACGAAGCCTTCTGGGACGACGAGGGTTTCCTGCTCGGCTTTCACGGCATTTTGCTTGGCGCCGTAGATGGCCTGGAGGATCTTGAGGTCCGCGCCGTGAAGATTGAGAGTCTTCCCTTCCTCGATCGAGATCTTGGCGATTTTTCCGTCGGCCTGGTATCTCAGCGTCAGATTTTTGACGTTGTCCGGAGCGGGATCGCCACCCATGCTGTCGTTGCTGATCTGGAGCTTGATTTTGCCGTCTTTGACGGCGGCGGCGACGAGGTCGGTGACATCCTTGAGACCGGGGCCGGATTTCAGCGGCGCGGCCTCTTCTTCACTGACGAAGAGCTTGGCCGAGGCGGCGGGGCTGGCTTGGACATGCAGGCCGAGAGAGAGGAAGAGTGGGAGCAGGATGTTTTTCATGGCGCAGTCTCGTGTTCGGGGTTTGTCGGTAACGTGGGCATGAACAATAGAGCGACGATCCAAGCTAGCGGTTTCCAATGAAACTGGTATATCGACTTCAAATATTATCATGATTACGGATTTTGGTGGTGGTGACCTGGTCTCGAGAGCAAAAACTCAATGAGCCTCAGCCCTAGGGCTGAGCCTCGTTTTCCTGGTGAAGAATGGGCAGATCTTATTCTTCGTTTCGTGGTCCGGCGGAGGCTGGTGGCTCGGGAGGCGGAATCGGCATGGCTATGGCCTTGCCGGCCTCGAGCCACTCATAATGAGCGGCGAAAAGCACTTCGGGAGAATGGTCTTTACCGTCTTGGATCAAACCTTCTTTGGGGATGGCGGCGGCGTAGATGCCGCCTCGGGTGATCAGCGGAGCGAGGCCACGGCTGCCGCCGAGGATCAGGATCGGCAGATGGCAACGGGCTTCGTCGTCCTGGAAAAACAGCTCTTCGGCTTGATCGGGAGCGACGCCGAAACAGACGATCGCAGCGGCACCGGCTTTCACTGCTTGGTTCAGTGTTGCTTCCTTCAGTTTAAAAGTGAGGGAGTTACCGGAGTCGCCGGTCCAGACGAATTCATGGCTTGGAAAGCGGGCCTGGCATTGGCTCAGGCGGGCGGCATCCGCGGGGCCGAGGATGACGATTTTGCCATGGCCGCCGAGCTTGGCGGAAAGCCGGGCCATGGGCACCAGGAAACCGGCGTCCTGCACCGCTTGACCGAGTTCTACTTCGGTGGCATCGGCCGCCTGAATCCGGTAGCTGGAGAAATAATTCAGTAGGACTGCCGCCAGCAGCAATGCCGCGGCGGTGGCGCGGCAAGGAAGGAGCAGGGTCTTCGGGGCGCCGAGGAAGAGTGCCGTGGCGGCGATGAGACAAATGATGGCAAGGATAATCATGGGACTCACTGCGCCACAAAGGTGGTGAAGGCGGTCTTCACCAGCATTTCGGCATGATTGTCGGCCATCAGCCAGGGGAGGTAGAGATTTTTGTAGTGGTTGGTGACCGGGTTGCTGGCGGTATTGATCTGGCCGTTGGGGCCGTATTTGTAGGTCAGATTGTTGGGGCCGTCGTTGGTGCCGTTATAAGTGTTGAATTGGCCGGCTTCCGGCATGTCGCCGAGCAGGTTCCATGCGCTGCCGTTGCAGTAGCGTTCGGTGTAGATCGGGTTGCTGCTGGGATTCTGCATCGAATCGAGACTCGTGACACTGAAGACCAGCCCGCCCCAACCCGTGCCGGCGCCGGCGCCCGCGGTCTGCATGTTGATCGCATAGGTGCGGAGGGTGCCGCTGCGGTGGTCCATCGGGCATGCATAGGTCTTCTCTTTCGCCGGAGCGCTGGTGGCGATCATCTGCGCCCAGCTCAGTTTGCGGCCGTCATAGTTCGACAGCAGGTCGTCCCAGGACACCGGGGCCGCATTGGTGTTGCTCACCGTCAAGGGGAGATTGCCCTCGGCGTCGTCGCCGTAGAGCATCGTCCACAAGCCGATCTGCTTGAGATTGTTCAGGCAGATCGCTTCCTGCGCTCGGAGCTTCGATCGGCCTAATGCCGGCAGCAGCATCGAGGCGAGAATGCCGATCACGCAGACCACGGTAAGCAGCTCAATCAAGGTGAATTTCGGGCGCATTTTGAGGTCTCCGGTTTTGCTTAGGTTCTTCTCCCAAAACTAAGATCGGTGCCGGAGGGACGCAATTGCGGGATCTTGCTTGCTGATTGCGGATTGTCGTAGATGTGGAGGGCTTCGAAAATAACGTGGATTAAGGAGCGAGTTCCGGGAACCAGGAGCTTTCTTGTGACACTAAAAGCCCGACTTTATCATGAAACCCCCAGGGAGTCCTTATGAATCGATGGATGCGTCTCGCTGGCCTGGCCTGCTCCCTCGGCCTCTTCACCCCGTCCTGCAGCAGCGTCAGCGGCGACGCGCCGGTGGCGGATCACAGCTATCCGGAGCGGATGGAGTGGTTTGCCGACGCCAAGTTCGGCATGTTCATTCACTGGGGCCTGTATTCGATCCCGGCCGGGGTGCATTGGAAGAACCCGGCAGACAAAGGCCACGCCGAATGGTATGTCGAGACCACTCACATGCCGATGTCGGAGTACGAGAAGTTCGCCGATCAGTTCAATCCGGAGAAGTTCGACGCCGAGAAATGGGCCCAGATCGCCCAGGACGCCGG
>JAYTMY010000327.1:0-10054 GCA_043748535.1 Lentisphaeraceae bacterium
GTGGCCGGCAAAAAATACCCGCCGAGTCACTTCCGCCAACGGCGATCACGGCAGAAACTGGCCATTACTCGTGTAGTTATTTGCGGAGCGTGACACTAGCTTAGCCACCAACAAACCGGAGCCGACATGTCCACACTTCCTTCCTGCGATCCTAGCCGCCAAAAAGCCGCCCTGCTCAGCGCCGCCGCTGCCGCTTTTGGCCTCCGCTTCCTCAGCCCGGCCATAACTGCCGATCTCGACAAAAGCTGCGCCGCCCTGAGCGCCGGCATCGAAGAAATCGCCGCCGCCGGCTCCGCCGAAAATCGCATGCCGCTCTGCGACAAAGCCATCGTCCGCTGTGATGCGGTGAACTTGATCTTCCGCTCCTTCCTGCGCAGCAGTGGCATCCTCACCTGGGACAAGGATGCACCGGAAACCCGCGACGCCCGCAAAGCCTGCTCGCGCCCCGACTTCGGCCTCGCGCAACTGATGCCGGTCGTCGAAAGCAAAACCGATGACGAAGTCGCCAACACCCTAATCTGCCTCGTCTGCCAGATCCAGCACCAGCTCGACCAGATGCAGAAGCAGCACGAACTCGTCTACATGGCTGCCGGCGGCAACGCCGACAAGCTCCGCCTCTTGCGCAGCGGCAAACGGAAATAAGGAAGCCGAAAATAGTTCTTGCCAATCCGCTGCGCCTAGGCTTAACTTTCTCTCTACCAGTTTAAGTGACGTAAAACGTGCTAGGATTGCCGAGGACATCCTGGTGCCCTTAGACAAAACCTGAGTGAGCGAGGCCTCTGCATGCCAAGCTCAAGCAGAAGGTATCAGAGACCTTCCGCCGCGTCGAAGTCGGCCAGTATTTCTTCCGGGCCAAGGCGTCTTTCTCGTGCCTCGCCATCCTCTCAGCCTGCAAGGGCGATCCCTTCCTGCCTGCGGCTAGCCCACCCGCTGCTGCGCCCTTGCTCTGACACGAAATCCACGCCTTCGCCGCTTTAGCCCGACCTCTGGATCCAGCGCTCAGCTTGCAGCGTGGGGGCTGAGCAGTAACCATTTTCATTCAAAAAAAACTTGCACTGCACCCCGGTTGAGTGTTATGCTCAAGTCTGCGCTCGTCGCAAAGCTCACCCACCGAAACGGAATCCCGAAGGAATGACATGACACTCCGACTCCCCGCCGCTGTCGCCCTGGCTCTTTTCGCCAGCGCCTGCAAAACCCCGATCCAAGACCTTTCTGGCAGCGCCAATCCGGCCCAACGCCAAGCCTTCCAGAATGCCAGTGCCGATCTTGATGCCGGCGGCCTGCGCTACACCTACATGAACACGCAAGGCATGGAACCCTGCGTCGAAGAATATTATCAGCTCGGCGTCAAGATCGCCAAGCTCGCGATCAAGGACAAAAATGAACTGAGCCAGGGTCTTATCGGCGCCCAAATGGTCCACGACATCGTCAAAAACAGCGGTCTGCTCGCCTTCGAATCGATCGGCGAGAGCTGTGTCAAGCAGTCTGATGGCTACTTCATGAACAAGACTCTGGTGCGCCATTCCCGCCCCGATACGCCCTTGCAGCAATTTCTCGGCGGCCAATCGGCACCCTTGAGCACGCTCGATGCCTTGCCCGCGAGCTCGGTCCTCGCCTTCGGTGGACGCTGGAATGTCAAAGCCTTACTCGACTGCGTTCGTCAATCCAATTCCGCTTTTGCTCCAATGATCGATGCGCAAGTCGCGGAATTTGAAAAAGAATTTGGTATGACTCTCGATGAAGCCACGGGTCCGCTCGAAGTCGGTCTCGCCTTGACTTTGGAAAATCGCCAGATCTCCTTCCCCGTCATGGGCGACAAAAACCTCAGCAGCGCCGCACCCGGCATGGTCATCATCATCGACCTGAAAAACCCCGTCGCCGCGGCAAAATTACAGGCCTTGATGAAGAAAAACCTGCCCCACACCGAAGAGGCTGGTGTCTGCCGTTTCACCGCGCCGCCAATGCCCCCGCAAGATGCGACCTACGGTGTCAAACTGGCACCTCAGTTCACCTTCAGTGGCAGCCGTCTCATCATCGCCAGCACGCCGGAACTCAGCCAGGAAGCCATGGCCAACAAGAATGCCCTGCGCCAAAGTCCCGAATGGCAGAAGCTGGCCTCCGGCATGCCGGAACAAGGCACCAGCTACGCCTTCGTCTCGCAAGGATTCAGCGGTCAAATCGGCAAACTCATCGACCAGGGTACAGCGCTCGTTCCGGAAGAAAACCGCGCCGAAATGCTCGAAGTTATCAATGTCTACGCCAATATCTTCAAGTGCGACCGCAGCTTCCATGCGCTCAGCGTCACCGAGTCGGATGGCCTGCGTTCCCTCAGCCGGATGCGCAGCAGCACCCCGATTGCTGGCGAAAAAATCATCGCCGGCTCCGCCACCGTCGGCGTCCTCGCCGCCATGCTCTTGCCTGCCCTCGGATCCGTGCGCGAAAAAGCCGAAATGACCAAGTCGAAAAACAGCCTCAAACAGATTGGCTTGTGCATCAATAGCTATTTCTCCGACGGCACGACGACGGAATTCCCGGCCACCGAGAAGCTGGGACTGGATCCGGTGTTTATGCACACCCGTTCGGGCGCGCCCTACATCTTCCTCTTCGAGCCGGGAATGAAGTTCGGCCCCGTCAACACCCCGTCGATCCCCCTGGCGCTGGAGCCGGTGGAAGAATTTGCTAAAATGGGCAGCTGCAATGTTCTCTTCGGCGATGGCCATGTCGAAGCGATCAAGGGTAGCTTCACTTCGCCTGCCGATGTCATCCGACTCTGCCTCCCTCGCGCCGGCAGCCCGGAAGAACGCGCCATCATCGAAGCGATGATCAAAAAACTCGAAGCCGCCGAATAATCCTGGAGATCACCACTTATGAAACTCACCCGCAGCCTTATCCCCGCCGCCTTGATTCTCGCCCTCGGCGCTTGCAACAGCTACCCCGCCAGCGCTGACGCCAGCCACCGCGACGAGTTCCAGCAAATCAGCTCCGAACTCGAAGCCGGCGGCAGCTTCTACATGATCGCCAATAGCAGCGACGACATGAAACATGTTGCCCAAGATATGCGCAGCTTCGCCAAGATGATGAAGGACACTCCCGTTGTCGCCTCTCTTTACACCGGCCTTGCCGCCTTCTATGAAAAAAGCGGTATGACCAGCACCATCGGCACCGGCATTTCCACCGTTGAGCGTGCCGATGGCCTGCAACGCAGCCGCATCATCGCCGCGTATAGCCAGGCGCAACCTGAAATTTTCAAGCTCAGTCCCGCCGGTCAGCCAGCTTGGGAGCTCGGTGCCCGCCTCCCGGCCGATACCGTCGCCGCTTTTGCCTTCTCCCTCGACATCCGCAAGTCCTTGGAACTCGCCTGCGCTTCCGCCCCGGAACTGAGCGGCTTGATCGAGAAGTTCTACGTCGATGCCGAAGACAAAGGCTGCCCCGCCGATCTCAAAGCCCTCGCCGCTTCTGATCCGGTCTGCTTGGCTTTTGGTCTCACCCTCGACGCCAAGGAAAGTCTCGAAGTTCCTGTTCTCGGCAAGATCCAGCTCCCCGGTGCCGTCACCGTCATCAAAGTCGACGCCCCAAAACGCGACGCCCTCAAGCTTCTCCTGAAAGAGATCAGCGCTCCTGCCGGTCTCAAACATGAGCAAAGCGACAGCCAGGAAAGCTGGACCAGCAAGGAAATCGCCCCCGGCATCGCTCCGCAAATTGTCCTCAAAGGCGATCTTCTGGTCATCGGCAGCCGCATCGCTCAAGTGAACGAGGCTCTGTCCGGCAAAGGCGGCTTGATGCAAGCCCCCGAATGGCGCAATCTCGCCACCGGTTTGCCCGAGCGCGGCGACAGCTTCTTCTTCGTCTCCGAACGCATCGGCCACGAATTCAAAAGCCAAGTCATGGCTGCCGCCCGCAAGGATCAAAGCACGCCGAAAGAAGTGGTCGACACCCTCGAGCAGCACTTTGCCTCCAGCCGCTTATCTCTTCTCGCGATCGGAGCCCAGAAAGATCACGTCTCCGGTTTATACCTCACCTCGACTCATGGCCCGGTCAGCCTCGGTTCTGTCGCAATGGGTGGCGTCATGGCGGCTATGATCTTGCCCGCCCTCGGCTCAGTTCGCGAAAAAGCTCAGATCACCAAGTCGAAAAACAGCCTTAAGCAGCATGGACTCACCATGCAGAGCTACTTCAGCGATGGCACCAGCAACAAGTTCCCGGAAGACATGAAACAGATGGGCTTCGACGAAGTTCTGTTGGCTGCTCCGATCCGTGAAGGTCAGCGTTACACCATTGCCGACCTCGTCGCCGGGCGCGCCGATTATGTTCTGGTCAACACCGAACGTACTTGGGCGGAAATCAATAACTCCAGCACCGTGGTGATGTTCGAGAAGCCCAACTTCTACGGCAGTCAGCTCAAGGGAGTCCTCGCGCTTTTTGGCGATGGTCACGTCGAGCTTATTCCCGGCTCTTTTAACAGCGTCGAAGCTGTCACAGAAATGGTTCGCATGAAGAAGTGATTCAGCTCAGATGAGAAGCAGCCGGACGGCTATCCACCGTCCGGCTTTTTTGTGTTTACCGAGTTTACTGTGGAAAATATCCATGGCTTCGCCACAGCTTGTGTTTTTTTGTCGTCAGGTTTTGAGGCGCCGGCTCAGGGCTTCTTCACCACACTCGGCGGGCAGGCAATTTTGCCCATCATTTGCTGCGCTGGCACTCGTACTGGTGTTGGCGGACAAACTTCGCCCATCATTCGCGGCTCGGGAGCCACTGGGGCGAGAGTCTGGGGCGGCGACCCGACATCCCCCGTCAATCTTGTCCCAGGAGTCCCTGAACTAGCCGTCGGCATCGCCGGCTGGCTGCTGCCCGCTTGCGGCATCGGCTTGCCTGTAGTGCGTGGGGCGCAAGCGCTGAGCAGCAGCGCGGCCGACGCCGCGGTGGCGGCTAGAGCCTGCAGGTCGGAGCGGAAGAGCGGACGTTTTTGCTCGTCGCAGTGATAGCTGACGCAGAGGCGTCCGGAGCTTTCCTGCAGCAGTTGTTCCGCCTCATGCCTCTCCATCTCGGAAAGGTTGTGGACATGCAGTTTGCATTGGGCGCAAAAGCGCTTGCGGTCATCGCCACTCATTCCCGCCCATGTAGCGGGGCAGGGCTTGGCGATTTTGAAGGGCTGATTTTGGTCGTTCATGAGCATCCTCCTCAGGGCTTGCCTTTGAGATACAGCTCGGAAGTCTTTCTTAGGATCGAGGATGAAAATTCGACAAAAAAGCCCCCGTCAACCTTGAGGTGGACGGGAGCTCGCGACGGCGAGGTCGGGCCGGATTTTTCGAGCTTATTTCTGGTTCTCTTTCTTGGTTTTTTCGAGCCAGTTCCACAGCTGATCGAGCTGCTCGTCGTTGAGGCCGTAGGGAGGCATCTTGGTGCCGCTCCAGTAGCGCTGCGGGTTCTTCATCCAGCGGAAGTAATGCTCGCGGCTGAGGCGATCGGTGGTTTGGGCGAGGTTGACGCCTTCGCATTCGAAAGCGGCGGTGGGTTTGTTGGCACCAATGCTGTGGCAGATGGCGCAGGCGTAGGTCTTGGCGAGGACTTCGCCCTTGGCGGCTTTGGCTTCGTCGTACTTAGGTTCTCGGTTGAGGAAGCCGACGCCGGAAGTGCGGCGCATGGCGAAGACGGCGAGATCGGCCTGGGCTTGGGGGAAGGCGGGCATGCGCATCAGCAGCCAGGGACTCGCGGCTTTCTGGCGGTCGCCTTTGACGGCGGCATGGAAGTAATTTTCATCGAGCTTCTCGCCGAAGAGGCTCATCGGCGGACGCGACTGATCGACGAGGTGTTGCTCGTGGGTCAGCAGCATCTTGGTTTCGCCATGGAATCCGGCGAGGCGCTCTTGCTTGCCGTTGTTGGCGTGGCAGGCGGCGCATTGCATCTTGTCAACCAGGCGCAGACCGGCTTCGCGGCGGTCGTTATTGGCGAGGGATTTGACGCCTTCGGCAAGGAAAACCTTGATCGCGGCGGCCTCTTCGGCCTTGAGGGCGAAGTCGGCGACGGAGCACTTGTCCTTGCCGGTCAAGCTGGCCAATGCGGCGGCCTTAGGAGCGGCGCCGTCGTGGCACTGGATGCAGCCGATTTCGGCGTAGAGCTTGGCGCCGCGGGTCGCGTCGCCTTGATCGACGGCGACAGACTTCTCGAGCGAGCTGCCGAGGAGCCAGGCGCTGAGGTTTGCGGCTTCCGCATCGCTGAGCTTGAAGTCGGGCATGCGGATGTCGCGATTGTGGGCCTTGGGATTCTTCAGGAAGGCGAGGATCCCGGCGGCAGTGAACTTCTGCGCGACGCGATGCAGCGGGATGCGTCCTTCGACCGCGGTGGCGGCATCGGGACGGGTGTGGCAGGCGATGCAGCCGAGGTTGCGGAAGGTTTCACCGCCGAGCTTGGCGTCGCCGTTTGCGGCAGCCGCAGGAGTTCCCTGGCTGGCGAGGTAGCTGGCGATATCGAGGGCGTCTTTCTCATTTTTGACCAAGGCGGGCATGGCGGTGTCGTGGCGCAGTTTGTGGGGGTTCATGATCCATTTGGCGAGCCAGTCGCGGTTGAAGCGGGCTCCCGCGTCCTTCAAGTCAGGCAGGGCGAGGTCGAGCTCGGGCATGCCTTTGCCGGCTTCGACGCCGGCACTGTGGCACTTGCTGCAGTTGAGCTCGGCGACGAGTTCGCGGCCGTGGCGGAGCTGGGCGCTTTTGGCGAGTGCGGTGTCGGGTTCATGGAAGAGAATTTCAGCTGGGACAGCCTCAAGCGGTGACTTGTCGGTGGTCCACAGCAATCGCAGCCCGGAGCCGCCTTTGTCGTCGGATTCCATCTCGATGATCAACTCGTGATCACCGGGTTCCAGCTTGAGAACCTTGTCTTTTGTGCTGATTCCCGAGATCAAGGATTGGAGGATCGGCGTGCCATCGAGTCGGACAGTGAAATTCCTGCAATACTGCTCGCTGCTGAAGGTGGCGGTGACCGGCTCCTTAATGCGGACGAAGCCGCGGAGGGTGTTGGTCGCCGTGCCCATAGAAGAGCCGAGGAAGGCCGAGTGAGCTTCGCCGCCGCGGACTTCCCAAGCGGCGTTCGGGGTGGTGAAGACGTCTTTGCCGGCGGGCGATTCGACCGTGACCTTCAGGCCGGCGACGAGGCCTTTCTTGAAGGGCTCTGGCTTGGCGATTTCAGGGTGAGTGACTGCGGATGGATCGGCAGGCATCTGGTTGACGGTGCCGAAGATTTCATAATCCAGACCCTCGCCGCTTGCGGAATTGAGGCTCGAACGCAGGCTGATCTGGTGGCAGATTTTCATGTTCGGGATGTCGAGGAAGACGGTTTTGCCATCGGCTAGGAGGGTGGCGGAGCGGATCCAGACGCGGTCGCGATTGGAATAGCCTTTCGAGTTATCGTTGACGGCCTTGGCCATCAGCTCGGTCTCGGGATTGTCGACGGAGAACTCGCCGGAGCCGTAGGATTTCCCGACGACGTAATTCCAGCGCGAGGCGGAGTAGTTCGAGGCTTTTTCGGCGCTGGCTTTGTCGATCGGGCAGGTCCAGGTGATGTAGGCGCCTTTGTCGGTGAACTTGAGATCCTTGGGCAAGCGCACGGCCTGGCCGGTGTAGCGAACGCGCTGGAAGGCGCTGAGGCGGGCGGCGGTGGTCTGCCAGCCTTGCAGGCCGGTGATGTAGAGCTGGCCGTCCTTGGCATTGAAGCGCGAGCGCATCGAGCCGGAGGCGAGGTTGACGGGGATGCGGTAGACGCCGCCCTGGACCTGCTTATCCGGGAGGTCCTGGCGCATGACTTTCATCAGGAAGCAGGTGCCGTAGGAAAGGTGCAGCATGTCGCCGGCGAAGGGGCCCCAGCGCTCATCGGGCACCCAGCACTGGTCGCCGTTGGAGTTGTCCATCGACATCGGGATCCAGCACAGGGGAGGTGTAAACTTGTCGGATTTCTCGCCGTGGGCGGTATCGGGCACGGAAGCGAACTTGCCGGCATTAAACCACTGGATGCGGCCGGTGGGGACCGAGGTGCCCTCGTTTTCGCCGGCAGTGACTTCGCCGTGCGGACCGACGCCGATGCCGTTGGGGGCGCGCAGGCCGGTGCCGACGACTTCCATTTTAGAGCCGTCTTTGCTGACCTTCATGATGGTGCCGTTGTGCACGACGATGGTATCGAAACCGCGACCGCCATTCTTCACCGGGCCAGCCTTGGAGAAGTAGAAGTTGCCTTGCTTGTCGGTCTTCAGGTCGAAGGCGAACTCGTGGAAGTTGCGGGTGGTGCAGACGTCGTTGTTGAAGCACTCGTAGCGGTCGGCTTCGCCGTCGTTGTTGTCGTCGTGCAGGCGGGTGAGCTGGTCGCGGCCATGGACGATGACCTTGTCGCCCACGATCTTCAGGCCGAGGGTTTCATAGAGGCCGGTGGCGTAGCGTTTCCAGGTGATCTTCTCGAACTTGTCGTCGATACCGGAGACGATCCAGACGTCGCCGTTCCAGGTGCTGACGGCGGCGGTTTTGCCGTCGGAGAAGAAGTCGAAGGCGCCGATGCGCATCTTCGCTTCCCAGGGATTGTCGAAGGGGACGGGGATGTCATCGACGACGTAGGCGGATTGATCGGCGGCGCGCTCGCCTTTGAGGGTGATGGTCTGGGGGAAGAGGCCGCTGCCGGGCTTGAGCAGATTGGCGAGATCCTGGGGGGCGCCGGCGCTGAATTCTTTGATCGCCTTGCTCAAGCCGATGCGAGCTTTGGCCTCTTTGTCACCTTTGGGGAACAGCACACAGAAACGGCCTTCTTGGACGACGAACTTGGCGTCGCAGTCGGAAGAAAGGGCAAGGACGATGGGATTCTTGCCGCAGGAGCCGCTGGCGAAGAGGCCGTCGGGGCTTATTTGGGGCAGCTTCTCGCCGTCCATCAAGGCGAGGTAGAGGTCTTCCGCGCGGGCTGTGAGGTTCAGATCGCGGAAGACCTGGCGGGCCCCATTGACAGAGGGATGATCGGCGACGTTGGTGCTGCCGACGGTGTATTGGAAGGTGATGTCTTCACCGTGGCGGACGAGGCCTTTGTACTTGGCCCATTCGGTGGGGACGCGGCCGGATTTAACGGCGCGGGGATCTTTGAAGCTGCCACCTTTCGACCAACCGGGAAGGTCGGTGGTGCCGATGAGTTCGTCACCGGAGGTTTCGAGAGTGCCGCCATGGGCGCCGTTGTAGGGCGTGCCGTTGCGTTTGGTGCGGCCTTGGAAAACACAGGCGCCGCGAAGCAGGTCGGAGTCGAAAGCGAAGGTCATCGGGGCGGCGTCGCCGCCGAGCTCGACGTTGATCGACTTGAGGGCGTCGGAATTGGTCGATTGGATTTGCAGGACGCCGGTGAGGAAGGGGCCGTAGTCCATCTTGTTCCACCAGTCGCCTTGGCGGGATTTGACGAGGGCGGCGTGGTCTTGGATCGGCGTCTCGTCGGCGGCGCCGAGGCCGAGGGAGAGAAGGAAGGGGAGGGCAAAGAAGGACTTCATCGGGGCTCCGGGGGTCATGGGTTAGCCAGAAATCGAATGGTGTTGTGATGCAGTTCGCCGGGCGGCGTGCCGCTTATTCGCGGCTTTTGACCTTGCTCAAGACCTGGCACTCGCAGGTGACCCGGTTGTTCGCGCCAACCTTCACCACGGGTTTGAAGACCAGATCGATGACGCCGGCATCGAGCAGGGATTTCTGCAATATCGGGTTGCCCGAGGCCGTGCACAGCCAGGTTTGACTGCGCCGGTTTTCGGCCAAGATCGTCAATTCGGCCGGATCGAGCTCGATATCGGCTTCCACGCCACCGACGTATAAATAGCCTTCACCGAGCTTCATGCCGTCGATGATGGAGCTTAAATCAGACAGCTTGGTGACTTCGTTGTCCTGTTTGTGGAAGCTGATTTTGGCGGCGGCCGGGCCGAGGGCTTCTTGGATGATCAGGAGGCTGGATTTCTTCATGAATGGTTACTACTCAGCCCCCCCCCTTCCTTACCTAGCCACCCCCTAGCTGCATCCTGATCCGCCCGAGCTACGCTCGGGCTTTTTGTTGCCCGATTGCC
>JAYTMY010000328.1:0-10740 GCA_043748535.1 Lentisphaeraceae bacterium
TTCCATTCCTCTGCTGCGGTTTTTTAGCTTCAAGTCGATTAACCTGCGTCATGATGATTGACGCCTAGGCCGCCAGCCGCTAGACTGCAAAACCGAAAAACTAGAGAAGAATCTCCTCATGCTTTACACTCACATCCTCTGGGACTGGAATGGCACCTTGGTCGACGACATCGACCTCTGCCTCGCCACCACCAACAGCCTCCTGGCCAAGCGCGGACGACCCGGCATCAGCCGCGACATCTATCTGCGCTCCTTCACCTTCCCGGTGACCCAGTTCTACGGCAATATCGGTTTCGACTTCTCGAAAGAGGACTACGGCGCCATGGCCGATGAATGGATCGCCGAATACCGCCGCGGCTTCCGCTCCATGTGCCAACTCAACGGCCCGGTCGCCGCTACGCTCGATCAGGTCGCGGCGCAGAATCTGCCCCAATCCATCCTCTCCGCTTGCGAAACCAGCTTGCTCACCGCCTCGATCGAGCACATGGGCCTGAGCGGCCGTTTTGCCAAGATTTTCGGCACCGGCGACAACGCCGCCCACGGCAAAGGCGAGCTCGCCCGCCGGGTCGTCGCCGAAGGCCACTTCGATCCCGCCACGACGGTCCTTTTCGGCGACACCGCTCACGACAGCGAAGTCGCCGAGGAAGCCGGCATTGGCTGCGTCCTCATCGCCAAAGGCCACCAGCACGCCGATCGCCTCCATGCCACCGGCCGCCAGGTCCTCGGTTGCATCTCCGAAGTCCCCGCCTGGCTGCAGCAGCGCCGCGCATCCAGACATCATTGACCTCAAAAAACCATACGAAAAAGCAAGGAAAAGCCCATGAGCCAGCGCGCCCACACCGTCGAAAAAATCGGCGGCACCTCGATGTCCCAGTTCGACAAGCTTCTCGAAACCATTCTGATCGGCAAGCGCACTGGTGACGACCTGTTCAACCGCATCTTCGTCGTCTCGGCCTACGCCGGTATCACCGACATGTTGCTTGAGCACAAGAAGTCCGGTCTTCCCGGCGTCTACAGCCGCTTCGCCAACCCCGACGAGGAATGGGAAGCCGATCTCGACAAGGTTCTCGCCCGCATGTGCGAGATCAACGCCGGTTTCGCCTCGCTCGGCCTTGATGTCGTCGCCGCCAACACCATCGCTACTGAGCGCATCCAAGGCATCCGCGCCTGCCTCAAGGATCTCGACAACGTCTGCACCTACGGCCACTTCCAGGTCAGCGACTTCCTTCCCGCCATTCGCGAAATGCTCGCCTCCCTCGGCGAATTCCACTCCGCCTGGAACTCGGTCGAAATCCTCAAGGCCAAGGGCATCCACGCCACCCTCGCCGACCTCACCGGCTGGAAAGACAAGCAGGACCTGCCCTTCGCCGACAAGATTCGCGCCTCCTTCGCCGGCATCGACTTCGATACCACCGTGGTCATCGCCACCGGCTACACCAAGTGCTCGGAAGGTCTGATGACCACCTTCGACCGCGGCTACTCGGAAATCACCTTCTCGAAAATCGCCTGCGTCACCGGCGCCCGTGAAGGCGTCATCCACAAGGAATTCCACCTTAGCTCCGGCGACCCCAAGCTGGTCGGTATCGACAAGGTGAGAATCATCGGCCGCACCAACTTCGACGTCGCCGACCAGCTCGCCGACATGGGCATGGAAGCCATCCACCCCCGCGCCTCGAAAGAGATGGAACAGCTCGACATCCCCATCCGCGTCGCCAACGCCTTCGAACCCGAACACCCCGGCACCCTGATCTCGAAAGATTTCAAATCCGCCACGCCCCGGGTCGAAATGGTCACCGGTCGCAAAGATCTCGTCGCCATCGAAGTGCACGACCCCGACATGGTCGGCGTGCCGGGCTATGACGCCCGCATCACCAGCCTCCTCGCTAAACACAAGATCAGCTACATCGCCAAGAACACCAACGCCAACACCATCACCCACTACCTGCCGAAAAAATCGAAGAACCTGCAGCTCTTTATGACCGAGCTGCGCAGCGATTTCCCCGGCGCCAACATCCGCTCCGAAGACACCGCCATCGTCTCCGCCATCGGCTCCAACATCAACCACCCCGGCTTCCTCGCCCGCGCCGCCCAGGCCTTGGCCGATGCCAAGGTCAACATCCTCGGCATGAACCAGGACATGCGCCAGGTCAACATGCAGTTCATCGTCGATCTGCACGACTTTGACAAGGCCATCAAAGCCATGCACGTCGGCCTGGTCGAGAACTGACCGGATCCCCCCGCATTGATCACCGTAAGATCCCCCTCGGCTGCAAAGCCGAGGGGGTTTTTTGCTCTTGTCGAGACGCAGTGATTTCAGCCCATCGCCATTTTGTCCCTTGACTTTGGCGCAAGCCGCCGCATTTTACGCGGCCCATATCTGCTTAAACGGAGACATCACTTGAACAACGCCTACCTCGCCAAGGCCCTCGAAAAGATCAGCGACAAGAACATCTTGGTCAACCTCGCCGCCAAACGCGCTGGCCAGCTCTCGCACAACGAGCGCCCCTTGGTTGAGCTTCCCCGCGACCGCGACGGCAAGCCTATGGCTCTGTCTTTTATCGACATCGCCCTCCTCGAGATCGCCGCCGAAAAGGTCAAGTGGGAAGCCTTCTCACCCGAAGCCTGATCAGTCCCCTGCCTCACCCTTACGCCGCCCAGAATCTCGGGCGGCGTTTCCTTTGACACCTTAGGAGCTGCCATGAACTTTCTCGACGAGCCCGCCGCCATCTCCGACTTCCTCCGTTCCCTCCATGGCGTCACCGCCGTCGCGGTCGATACCGAGTTCATGTGGCAACACACCTACCGCCCCATCCCGGCCCTGCTGCAATTCTCCTCCGGCGGTCGCACCGCCCTGATCGATGCTACCCGCCTCGAAGATGCGGACGCCCTCCGCATCCTCCTGGAAGATCGCGACACCCTCAAAATCCTCCACTCCTGCGAGCAGGATCTGCTGGTCTTCCACATGCTTTGCGGCGGCCGCATCAGCCCGGTCTTCGACACCCAGGTCGCCCACGCCTTTGCCGGTGGCCCCCTGCAAGCTTCCTACGCCAAACTCGCCGCTGAACTCCTCGGCCTGACCATCGAGAAAGATGAGCAGAATTCCGACTGGCTGCGACGCCCCCTCACCGATAAACAGCTGGCCTACGCCGCCAACGACGTCTTGCACCTCGAAGCCGCCCAGTCCGCCCTCGTCCTGCGCCTGAAGGAATCCGGCCGCGCCGCCTGGTTCAAGGAAGAATCGCGCCGCTTCGATACCGCCGACATCTACAACACCGACAAGCCCGAAGACACCTGGCTGAAGCTCAGTTTCGCCCCCTTCCTCACCCGCAAGGATCTGCCGCTCGCCCGCGAACTTTGCGCCTGGCGCGAAAGTACCGCCGTCAAGGTCGACCTGCGCCCCCGCCGCCTCCTCACCGACGACCAGATCGGCGACATCGTCCGCCATAAGCCTGCCACTCTGCAAGCACTCGCCCAGACGCCGGAAATCCATGAGAAAGTCCTGAAGCGCCACGGCGCCGAAATCCTCGCCGTCCTCGATGCCGCCGCCCAGCTGCCGCTCGATAATCTGCCGCCCCTGCCGATCTCCGATCGCATCGACAAGTCCATGAAGGACAAGTTCGACGCCTTTGCCAAAGATCTCGATGCCGCCGCCCTTGCGGTCAAACTCGACCCCTCCCTTCTCGCCTCGCGCGGTCGCCTCCGCGCCGCCATGGCCGCCTGGATCGCCGGCCAGCCCTACCTTGAGCCGCAAGGCTGGCGTGCCGATATCCTGATGCCGGTCTATCAACGCCATCTACCGAAGTGAAATTCCAGAAAAAAGCGGTGACCTCGGTCATCGCTTTTTTCTGGGAAAACTTGGTAACAACTTCCCCATTCAGAGAGTTTAACTCTGCAGTCAAGCTCACCCTGATCCACGCGAGGAGCCTTCATGTCCAACATGCACTCATTTTTCCTCACTCTGAGTCTCGCCGCTAGCGCCCTCTTCGCTCAAGAAGTCGCCACCCCTCCCAGCGACGGCCCCTTCGTGCAACAACACGCCAACGGCAAGCCCAGCGTCAAGGAAAACTACAAGGCCGGCAAGCTTGACGGCCTGCGCCAGACCTTTGATGAGAAGGGCGGTATTCTGACTTCCGAGACCTATCGCGCCGGCCTCAAAAATGGCGCGGCAACCTTGTACAAGGACGCTAAAGCGGTGACGCAGCAGACGTGGCTCGACGGTTTTCTCGCGTACCCTCAATCGAAAGCCAATATCAAAGCCAGCTTTAGCGCGATCAAATCCCTGAAAATCAACGATCAGGGCCTCGGTGGCGATCAAGTCAGCGCTCTGCGTCGACTGATGATGGCTCGTTCCCTCGCCATGGTTCCCTGGCAGACGCTCACGCTCGACAAAGACTGGGCCCGCAAATGCCACCTCGGCGCCCATTCGAACGAAATTCTCGGCCATCTCGAGCACTACCCCAAAAATGTGCCTGGTTTGAGCGAAGCCGACATGAAAGATGCCGCCGAGGCTTGTGGCACCAGCAATCTACACATGAACAGCGGCGGCAAATGCTACCCCCTTGCCCAATGCGTCGACGGCTGGCTTGAGGACGATGGAGACAACAACAAAGAACGCGTCGGCCATCGCCGCTGGTGTCTCAGTCAAACCTTAGGCGCCACCGCCTTCGGCGTCAGCGGCGGCTACAGCGCCATGTGGTGTTTCGACAAAAGCGGCGATTTGCAGAATTATGCCGCGACCGATGCCATCTCCTGGCCCGTTCACGGCTACCACTCCAAGGACTTCACTCCTCCGGACTTGTTGTGGCATGTCACTCTCAACCCCGATAAATTCAAGGCTCCGGTTGACGGCAAGGTCAAGGTCAACATACGCCCCATCAGTGGCACCCTCAGCAACATTGAGCGTGCCATGAAAACCAGCCCCCTCGAACTCGACTGGCTGCACGTTGATAACTCAGGCATCGGCATGTGGCGCAACGCCATCGTCTTCCGTCCGAAGAAATTCAGCCCCAAAGGCACCTGCCTAGTGGAAGTCACCGGGCTCCTCGATTCGGCCGGCAAAGACAGCAGTTACAAATACCTCGTCGAATTTTTCTGAATGCGCAAAAACGCTCCCCACCCGAAACGGCGGGGATCGTTTTTATGGCCTCATCTTCTGACGCCTGAGCAAGCCCGACGGACATTTTTCCTGGCTCGTTATATGACGTAAATGCCTCCCCGAGCTTATACTGGCTCCCAGCCAGCTGACCAGGCTCACTGAGATAACCCGGTGACCGCGTTGCGCTGATCGCACATTTACCCCAAAGGTGCTTCATGTTTGTCTGTCGCCCCAGCCGCCCCTCCGACCTCGAGGATGTGGCCCTATTGGCGCAAGAGAGCCCCATCGGTGTCACCTCCCTCCCTCCCGATCGGGAAACCCTGCGTCAGCGCATCGACTCGTCAGTCGAATGCCGTCTCGACCAGATTCGAGCCGTCCGCGACAGCCGCCTTTTCACCGCCGCCGAGGTCATCGAAACCCAAGGACGCCCTTGGCTGGTGAGCAATCGCCGCAAACAGGAATTCCGCTGCTGCCTCGCCCACACCGAGCCCGACGGCGACGCGCTGCCGCTCAGCCCGGCGCAAATCCTCGCCCTCGAAATCCGCCCCGGCGCCAGCCTCCGCGCCGTGCCGTTGTCGGCGAAAAAAAGCTCGAATCCCGCAACCCCGCAACCCGGTTCCTTCTCATGACTTCCCACGAAATCAACTTCGACGGTCTCGTCGGCCCCACTCATAACTACGCCGGACTGAGCTTCGGCAACGTCGCCTCCAGCGCCAACCTGAACGCCCCGGCCTTCCCCCGTGCCGCCGCGCTGCAAGGTCTGGCGAAGATGAAGGCGCTGCACGACCGCGGCTTCAAACAAGGCGTCCTGGCGCCGCAGGAACGCCCTTGCCTGAGCAGCCTCCGCCAGGCGGGTTTCTCCGGCACGGACGCCGAGGTTTTGGCCCAGGCGGCGAAGGAAGCCCCGGCCCTCCTCAGCGCCTTCTCTTCCGCTTCGTCGATGTGGGTCGCCAACGCCGCCACCATCTCGCCCAGCGCCGACAGCGCCGACGGCCGCGTTCACTTCACCCCGGCCAATCTCAACAACAAGCTGCACCGCTCGATCGAGCACCCGGTCACCGGACGAATCCTCCGCGCCATCTTCGCCGACGAAGCCCGTTTCGCCCATCACCCGGCCCTGCCCGCCCAGATGGCCTTCGGCGACGAAGGAGCCGCCAATCACACCCGCTTCTGCCCTGATTACGGCCAGCCCGGGGTGCAGCTCTTCGTCTACGGCCAGGCCGCCTTCGATCCGAGCCAGCCGCGACCCCAGAAATTCCCCGCCCGCCAGACCCTCGAAGCCAGCCAAGCCGTCGCCCGCCTGCACCAGCTCGATCCCGACGGCGTGGTCTTCGCCCAGCAACGCCCCGCCACCATCGACGCCGGGGTTTTCCACAACGACGTCATCGCCGTCGGCAACGGCCGTCTCCTCTTCTATCACCAGCTCGCCTTTGCCAACCAGAAAGTCATGCTCGACGAACTCCGGAGCAAGCTCGCGAGGCGCGGCGCAGAACTGCTCGCCATCGAGGTCGCCGACGACGAAGTCGGCATCGCCGACGCCGTGAAAACCTACCTCTTCAACAGCCAGCTCCTCAGCAAGCCCGACGGCAAAATGCTCCTCGTCGTTCCCGAGGAATGCCGCAAAAACGAAGCCGTCTGGAGCTGCCTGCAGCGCCTCATCGCCAGCGGCGGCCTGGTTGACGAAGTCCTGGTTTTCGACCTCAAGCAATCGATGCAAAACGGCGGCGGCCCCGCCTGCCTGCGCCTGCGCGTCGCCCTCACCGCAGCTGAGCTCGCAGCGGTCAATCCCGGTGTCCTGATGAGTGATGCCCTCTACACACGCCTGCACGACTGGATCAGCTCTCACTACCGCGAAGAACTCCGCCTCAGCGATCTCGCCGACCCGGCACTTCTCGACGAAAGCCGCCGCGCCCTCGACGAGCTCAGCCGCATCCTCGGCTTGGGAGCGGTGTATCCCTTCCAGCAGTAACGTGGCTCGAGCTTCCAGCTCGAGTTGCTCAATGACCTCCGTGGCTCGATCGTCCCGATCGAGTTGCTCCGTGGCTCGAGCTTCCAGCTCGAGGAGCTCAAAGCACTCGATCGGGACGATCGAGCCACATTTTAGCTCAGCCTTGCCAAGCCACCGGAACGCCATAAGGTTGTGTGTGAGGAGATTGACCATGAGCAGATTGACCCCCGAGCTGATCGAAAAAGTCCTCGCCCTTCCGCGTGAGGACCGTGCCTATCTGGCGCAACGCCTGCTCGACAGTCTCGATGACCCCAACTATCGCCTCTCGATGGAAGAAGCGGAGCGGCGGATGAACGATATCCTCAGTGGAAAGACTCATACAATTCCGGGGGAACATGTTTTTGCGGAGATCGCAGCTCGAAACATGGCGATATCGCGATGAATTTCCTGAACACTACGTCTAAGAGGACGCATGGGGGCTTCCTGCTTTACCCCGAAGGGGTTGCATCTGTCAGCCCAGGGTTGCGCCGAGGTACGAGGCGCTACCCTGGGGCCCTGCCTGTGGAATCCTACCCCAACGGGGTTTCATCCTGCTCGAACCAAGGTAGGCGATGCGCCAACCCGCTAACCATACCCGGCGAGACACCAGGGCTCCCAGGAAAAACCAGATGAACAAATCACTGAAAAACGACGGGAACAAAACTAATATAAATGACTATGCATTGGCTCAGGACTCATGGAGAAATTTACCGAATTTTTTCCGCAATAGTGTTGGCCTGGTCAAAGTTCTTGACTTCATTCGCAGTCAAGGGCTTGATACACATTTTCATGCGAGTACAACACTGTCATTCACATTGGGGATTAGCAAAAGTCATCGATGGGATAGTGAGCCCTCGATTGCAATTACCGACCTTAGGAATGAGTCTTATGAGGTGAGGTTCTATGGCGCGGATGGAACGGTTGACGTGATCTCAGAACAGGAACTCTTAGAAGTTGTTTGGAAAAATATTGTACGCCTCGATCAAGGAGACTCCCCATGACCCTCCCCATCTACCAAGTCTCCGGCACGCCTCGCGACATGGGCCGCCAATTCGGCGAGGCCTGCCGCGCCTCGGCGCGGGAATTGCTCGAGCTCCGTCTCGCGGGCGCCGCCGGACACGCGGCCGAACGCGGCGGACGGCACCACTCGCGTGCGGATATTTTGGCGCTGTGCCAGAGCTTCCTGCCCCTGGTCGAGAAGTGGCACACCGATACCGCCAAGGAGAACCGTGGCATCGCCGAAGGCACCGGACTCAGCGAGGCGGAGATCTTCGCGCTGCAAGGACTCACCGACCTGCGCGACCTGCTCACCTGGGGACCGCCGCCCGACGGCCTCGGCTGCACCAGTTTACTCGTCTCGCCGGCACGCAGCAAAAACCGCCAGGCGCTGTTCGCGCAAACCTGGGACCTCGCTGCTGACAATCGCGAGCACACTTGCCTGCTCTTGCGCCGACCGCAAAACGGCCCCGCGACCCTGGCTCTCAGCGTCAGCGGCGCCCTCTCGATGATCGGCCTCAACGAGCTCGGCTTCGCCTGCGGCACCAATAATCTGAAGGCGAAAGATGCCAGTCCCGGCCTGCATTACCTGCACCTACTGCACCGCTGCCTGAGCGAGTGTCCAGATGTTGCGTCGGCCGCAAAACTGATCGAATCAGCGCCGCGCCTTGCCGCTCACGCCTATCACCTCGCCGACGCCTCCGGCTCCATCCTTGCCTTGGAGTGCAGCGCCCTCGAATGTCGCCCCTGGTTGCCCGAGGCCGAGGCGGTGCTGCATTGCAATCACTTCCTCCACCCCGATCTGATTCCCCTCGAAGCCGAGCCCTCGGGGCCTTCGTCGAAGTCGCGTCAGCGTCGCGGCCAGGAGCTTTGCGCCAGCGGCGATTTCGATGTCGCGTCGTTGCAAGCCTTGCTCGCCGACCGCGACGGCGGCGACTTGGCGATCAACCGGCGCCCGCCCTTGGCGATCACTACCAATGCCTGCGTCATCCTTGAGCCGCTCGAGCGGCGTCTGCACGCCTGCCGCGGCCCGGCGGACATGGGGGAATGGCTCACTTTGAGTTTGTGATTTCTGCGAGCCCCGGCCTCCGTGCCGGCTGAGTTTTTTTAAGTGCCGAAATTCTTCTTCCGACCTGTAAGAAACCCCTTCCTAAATCCGTCTCAGCAGCGCACCATCCACAACCAGGAGCCTCTGCCATGCGTCATTCCCTCGCCCTCGCCTTTGTCGCTTTCTCGATCTCTCTTGTCGCTGCCGAAGAAGCCAAAACGCCGGCTCCTGCCGCCGTCGCAGCACCGGCGAAAGACGTCAAGATGTTTCCCTCTGCCAAGCCGGGCTTCAAGCAGGTGATCATTCGTTTGCCGGAACTCAAAGGCGATGCGACGATCGAGATCGTCGCCCGCAAGTCCGCGATGGTCGATGGCATCAATAACCATTCCTTTGGTGGCAAGCTCAAGGAATGCAATGTCGAAGGTTGGGGCTACAATTATTTTGAGATGGAAGTCAGCCCCGTTTGCATGAGCACTCTTATGGCCGGCTCACAAGAAGAAATGGCCCCGCGTCCCGTCGCGGTGCCGGTGCGCGGTCAGGGCTTCAGCGGTCTGCGCTACAATCCTCGTCTGCCGCTGGTCATCTACGTCCCCACCGATGTCGAAGTCAGCTACCGCGTCTGGACGCCGGGAGCTGAAATCAAGCCGTGATGGATCGGGATACGTTTTGAGCTCAGGTTTGTAGTCCCGGCTTCAGCCGGCTGGTTCTGCCGCTCTCATAGTTTGAGCACAACGACCGGCTGAAGCCGGGACTACAAACCATGAAGTTCTGCACTCACTTCTTCGGCAGCGCCACCTCGCAGCTCGGGCTCTTGGCGTCGTAGATCTTGAGGACCTTGAAGATCTCTTGGGCGATGAGGCGGTGACCGATCTGGTTGGGGTGAATCGCGTCGTTGAGATAGCCGAGCTGGGCCTTCGCTTCCGGCGCCTCTTCCTTCCAGCGCTTCTCGTTGTCGACCAGGACGCAGCCTTCGGCAGCGGCAACGGCGCGGAGCTTTTCGTTGTAGGCGTAGACCGCCTTGCGGGCGCCGGCACGGGCCGGGTCGATGGGGTTCGATGTCTGCAGCACCACGGCGGCGCCGTCGGCATGGAAACGCTTCACCAGGGCGCTGAGATCCTGGGCGAAGACGTCGGCCTTGGCCTCGCCGGCGCCGCAGTCGTTCATGCCGATCATCAGCACCACCACCGAGGGTTGGAAACGCTTCACCCGCCAGTCGTAGGCGGCATTGATGTCGGCGATCTTGTTGCCCGAAATGGCGGAGTTGATCACCATGTCTTGCGTCCGCCGCATCTCCCAGCGCAGGCGCTCGGAGAAGATCTCGGGGAAGCCGCGCCAGCCCTTGGTGTGCTGGGCCGAATGGGTGATCGAATCGCCGGTGAAAACCCAGGTGGCGGGCTGCCCCTTGAGAATCTTCGCGATCTTGTCGGCATCGGCGGGCTCGGCGGCGACGAGGCTGAGGCCGCAGAGCAGCAGGAACAGGGAGAGAAGTCGAGCTTTCATCGGCAGGCTTCCTTATTCCTAAATACCCACATACCTCAGGCGGGCTCTTGCGCTCCGAGAAAACCGGGGTGTATTTTTCAGTAAGGGAGGCCTGCCGGCCTCCGCCGGAGGTGG
>JAYTMY010000329.1:0-5240 GCA_043748535.1 Lentisphaeraceae bacterium
CTTGAGACCGGCACCGGGAGGGGTCAAGGCACCGCCGCCGCCCACGGCTTCGCTGGCACCCCCGCCGGCCCCCGGTCTCGCGGGTCTCAAGGCTCCCGGAAATGTCCTGCCGCCTAATCCGATGCTGAAAAGCCCGGCTGCGACGCCGCCCCCGCCGCCCTCAGCTCTGTCCGGTGCCTTACAAAGCACCCAGACTGTCAAAAAAGACGACGAGAACGGTGGCAAGGACATGATCCTCAATCCTGAGCTCAAGCCTGGCGGCAACGCCAAGCTCCGACTGCGCCAGTAAGCTGCTGCCAGCCACCAGAAACGCGGACCCGCCATCGGGTCCGCGTTTCGCTTTGGGTATCCACTCATAGGGCACGAAAAAGCCGCAGCGATGAGCTGCGGCTAGAAAAATATGGCATCCCCAAGGGGATTCGAACCCCTGTTCTCGGAATGAAAATCCGATGTCCTAGGCCTCTGGACGATGAGGACGCAAAGCGTCAAAAGCAAAAAAATGGTGGCATCCCCAAGGGGATTCGAACCCCTGTTCTCGGAATGAAAATCCGATGTCCTAGGCCTCTGGACGATGAGGACGCCTGAAGTGCGCTCAAATTAGCGAGGAAGTTGATTTCGTCAACATCTTTCGCGACGATTTATGCAAGATTTTCTCGGGCAGAAAAAACGCGGCCGGTTCAGCCGCGTTCCGAATCACTTTTTCGGCTTGAGGCTCAAGCGCGGCACATTGGAGGCTGGTCGGCGGGCGGGAGCTTCCTCCTCCTCTTCTTCTTCCGGCTCTGGGGCAGCCTGGCGCTTGGTGGGAAGCTTGAGCTGCATCTTGCCGGAAGGCGCGGCGGCCGGCGATTTAGTGGCGAGGCCGCGGCGGGGGGCGGGAGCCTCTTCGTCTTCTTCTTCCACCGGCTCAGGAGCGGCCTGGCGCTTGGTGGGAAGCTTGAGCTGCATCTTACCGGAGGGCGCGGGCGCTTTGGCGGCAGCCACGGGAGCAGCCGGAGTAGGGGCTTTCAACGTCAGCGGCTTCGCAGCCGGCGGCGCAGGAGGCAGAATGCCGGCACCCAGCACCTTGCCATTTTTAGCGGCGTAGATCATGTCGGAGACTTTGACGTAGCCACGGGTGTCGGACATGTCCCATTTCGACCGGACGAGCTCGATAATCGCTTCGGCGCTGCCGGCAGCGATGATGGTGTTGCGATTCGGCACGGCGAGATAGATGGCATCGCCGCCGAAGTGCTGCTGCAGCTCGGTCAGCATGGTTTTTTTCAGGATGTTGCTGGCGGTCATGTCGTCGCCTTCGCAGACCAGAATCTGGTGAGAGGCGCCGCCATGATTGACAATCTTGGCGTCCCACTCCGGCTGGCTCTTCTGCATCAACAGGTCCAAAGCTTCTTTCTCGACGAAGCCGATGCTCCAGCCGTTCTGACTGGCTTCCGTCGTGGAGAGGAATTGCAGCTTGCCGCGGGGGTCTTTATAGCCGTAGACGACGCAAGCACGAGTGTTGCTGCTGTGTTTGACAAGGTCACGGTGGAGCATCAAGTCCTTGCCGAGAAAATCACAACGCGAAAGATAAGGAACGACTTGGGACATGGAGGACCTCTTTTGGGGCTGGTTCCGGACAACTGAGTCGAGACCGAAGCTAGCCCCGCCCGGCGCTTTGACTACGCCCCATCGACTGAAAACCCATTAGGTACAGCTCAGAACGCGCCGCTCGATTTCTCCGCCTTGCTGCCAGCTGCGCCGAACTCAGAAACGGCGCCGAAGAGACGGGCGCCGCCCTTGACCTCGGTGACTTCCAGATCTTCCAATGGAATCAGCACCGCGGCGGGTGGCACTTGCTGCTGCTGGATCCGGATCGGCTCTTTCGTGGTATCGTTTTTCATCGGGTGTCTCCTATTTGCGACAGTCATCTAGCATGAAGGCTCCAAGGCATCTGGATAAAAAAACATAAATAGTTGAAATGAAATAAGTTATAAATTTTCTATAATTTTTATCTAAGGCATTCCTGCCGCAAAATCGAGCACTCCTGCTGTAAGTCTGAACGATTGAACCCCTCGCGACACGGCATTCAGCGCCTATTATCACGAACAACAAAAACTCCGGAATCCCTCACATGCCTCGCACCGCCATTTCCCTCTTGATGCTGCTCGCCTTCTCCTGCACCAGCCCGTCTGCCTCACTGCCGTCACAACTCAAGCGCAGCGAAGTCGAAAACGCCGAGTGCCACCGCGACGGCAAGGCCTTGGTATATCGCCTTGCCCAAGGCGAGCTGCGGCTGGAACAGGGTGAACTGCTGTGGCTGGACGAGGGCAAGCCCTGTCGACTCGCCCTCGCGTCACTCCGCCACACTCCGTCTTTCGGCAGTGGCCTCGTCCTCCATCCGATCCTCCCCGCGATGCTCCGCCAGGGCCTCAGTGACGAAGAAACGGCGATGATTCTCGGGCCATCGGAATTTGACGCAGGCATCCCCGTCTGGCCTCTCAGCGACGAACGCCAACTGCTTTGGCCCGAAGTCGCCCATCGACTCGGAGTCGGCCCGATGATCCGAGATAGCAAAGGCCGCATCGGCCCCGCCATTGACTTGCCGAAACTCCGCTGAACCTCGATGGCTTTACTCGACCCGCAGTGGGATGTAAGAAAAGCTGTCGACGTCGAAGAGGCCGCGGTCGGTGAGCTTCAGGTGGGGGATCACGGGAAGAGCTAAAAAGGCCATCTGGATGAAGGGCTCGTCGAGCACGATGCCGAGCTTGCGGCTGGCAGCTTTGAGGAGCTTGATGTCGGCGTAGATCTCCGGCCCAGTTTTCAGGCTCAGGAGTCCGGCGAGGGGGAGTTCCAGCAGGGCGGTGACGGCGCCGTCCTCGACGACGCAGAGGCCGCCGCCGGAGGCGATCAGGGCGTTGGCGGCGACGACGATGTCGGCAATCGAGGCGCCGATGACCATCAGGTTGTGCGAGTCGTGCGCCACCGAGGCGGCAATGGCGCCTTTTTTCAGGCCCGAACCCTTCACCAACCCGAGGGCCGGCGGCAGCTGCCGGCCGTAGCGCTCGATGTTGACCATGTAGAGAATGTCGTCCTGGGCGAATTTCTGCCCGTCGAAGTCGACGATCTGGTGCGCCGTGACGATCTGGTCCTTGATGATCTCGATGACGTGGTAGCGCCCGGCCTTGAGATCGTAGTCGAAATCGGCGGCGCAAAGCGGCGCGCGGCGGATGGTGTTCTCCAAGGGCGGCTGCGATTTCTCCAGCTTTGCGGCGAGCGCAGAATCGAGATTCAGATCGGCGATCGGGCGGCCGGCGATCAGGACCTGGGCGATGCCGACCTGGTCGACATCGTCAAGCAGAACGATGTCCGCCTGTTTGCCGGGGGCGATGAGGCCGAGTTTTTTCAGGCCGAAATGTTTGGCGGCGGAGTAGGACGACAGGCGGTAGGCGAGGTGGGCCGGCATCTGCAGCTCGGCGATCATCTTGCGGATCAGGAAATTGATGTGTCCCTGCTCGAGGATCTCGTAGGGATTGCGGTCGTCGGTGCAGAGGAAGCACTGGGTCGAATTGAACTCGGTGACCAGCGGCGCCAGGGTGCTGAGGTTCTTCGCCACCGAGCCTTCGCGGATGATCAGGGCCATACCTTTCTGCAGCTTTTCGCGGCCTTCGTCCTGAGTGATGGTTTCGTGGCAGTTCTGGATGCCGGCGGCGATGTAGGCGTTGAGGCCTTTGCCGCGCAACATCGGGCAATGGCCGTCGAGGTTCAAATCGGCGTAGGCTTCGAGCTTGTCGAGGACTTGTTCATTGCCGTGGATGACGCCGGGGAAGTTCATCATTTCAGCGAGGCCGAGAACTTGCGGGTGGGCCTTGTGGCGGAGCATTTCCTCGAGGGTGAAGTCGCCGCCGTTGGTCTCGAAACCGGGCAGGGCGGGGACGCAGGAAGAGGTCTGGACGAAGAGGTTTTGATCCATCACTTCGGCGCAGCGGAGGAACCAGGAGAAGCCGCGATCGCCCATGACGTTGGTGATTTCATGCGGGTCGCAGATGGCGGTGGTGGTCCCCAGCGGCAGGGTCATGCGCTCGAATTCGAAGGGGTTCATCATCGACGACTCGATGTGCAGATGCCCATCGATGAAGCCCGGCACGGCCGTGAGGCCGGCGCCGTCGATGACCCGCAGGGCCGGCGCGTCGTTGTATTCCGGCCCGGTGCCGGCGATGGTCTTGCCGCAAATGACGATGGCGGAATCGAGGCTTCCGCCATTGATCAGGTCGAGGATTTTGACGTTCTTGATCAGCAAATCCGCCGTCGCCTCGCCGCGCGCCACCGCCAGCACTTTCTGCAGTTCATCACGGCTCAGGGACTGGGTGCGTTTGGTCTGGAGGGACATGGGGGTAGATCCTTTAGCTCAAAGAAGAACCACGAATGGACACGAATGAACACGAATCATGGCAGATACTTCTCTCTAAATTCGTGTCCATTCGTGTCCATTCGTGGTTCCTTGCTCTCAGAAACTCGGCTTGTGGATGCGGACGCTGATACGCGGGTCGAAGTTTTCCTGGAGGATGTTTTCGATGGCTTTCAGGGTGCCGGTGCCGGAGCTCGGGCAGGAGCCGCAGGCGCCTTGGTAGTGGACGCTGAGGACCATGGTGTCGGAGAGGTCGACGATGTCGACGCCGCCGCCGTCCATGGCGAGGCCGGGGCGGATGGTTTCGTCGAGGATTTCCTCGATCATGTCGATCATTTCCTGCTTCTCGCCGAAGTCGATGGGCGGCATTTCCTGGGCTTCGATCTGGACCACTTCGATGCGGGTGTTGATCTCGTCTTTGATCGCGGTTTCGACATCGATCCAATCGACGCTGCCGTTTTTGGTGACAGTGATGAAGTTGTCGCGGTAGTAGACGCTGACCACGCCGGGGATGGCAAAGAGGGCGCGTGAGAGGTCGTCGCGGGCTTCGGCGCCGGAGGTGTATTGGCAGACGCCGTTGACCAGGACGCGCTCATTGAGAATGTATTTCAGGGCGTCGGGGTTGGGGGTCGATTCCATGTGGGTGACGAAGATCATGCTGGGGCTCCGGGTGGTTTTTTGCGCGTCAAAACTACACCGGAAGCGCCGCGGCGCATCTAGCGAGGACTCAATTGGGACAAAAAGGACGAGGCCGAGGAAAAATCCTCGGCCTCTGAGAAGGGTGGTGGGCGATACAGAACTCGAATCTGTGACCTCTTCGATGTCAACGAAGCGCTCTAACCAACTGAGCTAATCGCCC
>JAYTMY010000330.1:0-13155 GCA_043748535.1 Lentisphaeraceae bacterium
CTGAAGGCCGAGATCGCCAACAAGGATGTCCACATCAGCGAGCTCAACGGCGGTATCCAGGTGTCGATGGACGAAGCCCTGCTCTTCGAAACTGGCAGAGCCAATCTCAATGACAAGGGCAGCGAAGTCCTCGGTCGCATCGCCGGCATCCTCGCCAAGGCCAACGATAAGATCATCCGGGTCGAAGGCCATAGCGACAATATTCCGATCAAAGGCAGCACCGGCCGCTACACCAACAACTGGCAGCTCTCCTGCGATCGCGCCGCCAATGTCGTCGTTCGCCTCCTCTCCCAGCACAAGCTCGATCCCTCGCGTGTCGAAGCCGTCGGTTTGGGTGAATTCCACCCTCTCTCCTCGAACGAAACCGCAGCCGGACGCAAGCTCAACCGCCGCATCGAAATCAAGCTCTTCCCAATCCCCCGCCACAACGCCCCCGGCTCCAGCCAGTCACCCGCCGCTCCGGCCCCTGGCAGCACCAAGCTGACCCAGCCCCCCCCCGCCGAACTGCCCTTCGATGACCTGCCCGAACCCGAAGGCGCGCCGGTGAAGTGAGTCTCTTCCATGCGTTCTTCGTTTCGAACTCAAGTTTGTAGTCCCGGCTTCAGCCGGCTGGTTTTGTTGCTCCCGTCTTTCGAGCTCAAGTTTGTAGTCCCGGCTTCAGCCGGCTGGTTTTGTTGCTCCCGTTCTTTTGAGCTCAACGACCGGCTAAAGCCGGGACTACAAACCATGAATGAATTAGTGACTCTAGAAAAGCTAAAAAAAGTTTTTTTAAAACAGGCATCAGCTCCTTGTACTTGCTCTAGACTCAGGCTAAGATGAAGTAGCGATTGAAAATCAGCCTGGAGATGAGCATGTTTACCAAAGTGATGACTGCAGCCCTCAATGGTATCAACCCCTTTGTCGTCGAAGTCGAAGTCAATGCCACCGGGCAGGGCGACCAGACTACGGTGGCGATTGTCGGCCTTCCCGATGCCGCGGTCCGGGAGAGCCGGGAGCGGGTCCGCTCCGCCATCAACGGCGCCGGCTACCGCTATCCTTACGGCCATTCCACCGTGTCGCTGGCTCCCGCCGATGTTAAAAAGACCGGCGCCGGCTTTGACCTGCCGATCGCTTTGGCTCTGATCGCCGCCACCGGCAAAAATCTCGACCCCGCGTCGCTGGAAGGAACACTGGTGATCGGCGAATTGGCTTTGGATGGCATCATCCGCCCGGTCAACGGTGCCTTGGCGATCGCCGTCCACGCCCGCGAGCTCGGCTATCGCCGCCTCATCTGCCCAGCCGCCAACGCCGCCGAAGCCTCGGTGGCGGAAGGGGTCGAAGTCTATGGCGTTTCCCACCTCGCCGAAGCGGTGAAATTCCTCGACGGTCTCGAGCCGCTGACTCCCGCTCATTGCGATGTGAAAGGACTTTTCGCTTCTGCAGTATCGCGTTTCGACAACGATTTCAGCAGCGTCAAAGGTCACGGGATGGTCAAACGCGGACTCGAGGTCGCCGCCGCCGGAGGCCACAATGTCCTGCTCATCGGCCCCCCAGGCTGCGGTAAAACCCTGATGGCACGCTGCTTCGCCGGCATCCTGCCCCAGCTCTGCCTCGACGAGGCCTTAAAAGTGACGCAAATCCACTCGATCGCCGGGGCCTTGCCGCCGGGGCGGCCCCTAGTGACGCAACGACCCTTCCGCTCGCCGCACCACACCATCAGCGACGCCGGTCTGCTCGGCGGCACCAGCAATCCCCGTCCCGGCGAGATTTCTCTCGCTCACCACGGCGTCCTCTTCCTCGATGAATTGCCGGAATACCGGCGCTCGACCCTGGAGGTGATGCGTCAGCCGATGGAAGCCGGGGAAGTGACCATCTCCAGAGCCACCGGCTCCTGCACCTTCCCCGCCAGCTTCATGCTCTTTGCTGCGATGAATCCTTGCCCTTGCGGCCACTACGGCAGCAGCCTGCGGCAATGCCGCTGCGGCTCGGACCAAGTGCAGCGTTACCGCTCAAAAATCTCCGGCCCGCTCCTCGATCGTATCGACCTGCATCTCGAGGTCTCCCCGGTGTCTGAAGAAGAGCTGGTCAAACGTCCCTTGGGCGAAAGTTCAGCCCAGATCCGCAGCCGGGTCGAAAAAGCCCGTGCCAACCAACGCCGACGCTTCAGCGACGACAGCCGCACCAACGCGACCATGAACAACGCCGCCGTGCAAGAACATTGCCTCCTTGATGACACCGGCCACAAGATGATGCGCCGCGCCATTTCCGACCTCAATCTCTCGGCCCGCGCCTTCGATCGCGTCCTGCGCATGGCTCGCACCATCGCCGACCTCGAAGACCAGGAACTCATCGGCGCCGGCCACGTCGCCGAAGCCGTCAACTACCGCACCCTCGACCGCCGTCTTTGGTAGCTCTAAAGATGTGGCTCGATCGTCCCGATCGAGTGCTGACGTGGCTCGAGCTTCCAGCTCGAGAAGCTGACAAACTCGACCAGGGATGGTCGAGCCACGAACACAGCACTTAGGAGCTCAATGTGGCTCGATCGTCCCGATCGAGAGCTGACGTGGCTCGAGCTTCCAGCTCGAGAAGCTGACAAACTCGACCAGGGATGGACGAGCCACGAACACAGCACTGAGCAGCTCAATCTGGCTCGATCGTCCCGATCGAGATCTGTGACCGATACCCCTGCTCGCGGATCTCGCAAAGCAGCTCTTCCAAAGCCTCGCGGTCAGGCGCTGGCGGCAGATCTGAGCGGGCGAAGGCGTCGCGGATCTCGGCGATCTCGCACTCGGCGCGGAGGAGCAGCTCCTCGTAGCTGAAGCGCCCGCCGCGGATGGCGAGGAGCTCGTCGCGATCGGGACGCCGCACCCGCACGACGCCGTCCCGGGCGATCTCGCGGGCCATGGCCAGCAGGCGGAAGGTGTGCATCATGTTTTTGGCGTCATAGCCGCGTCCCTGCTCGGCCGTAGCGCGGTAGCGGGCCTCGTTGCGCTCCTCGCGCCATTGGAGCCATTCGCGGTGTTCTTTGCAATGGGTAGAGAAGGCGTTGCGGTTGACGCAAATCAAGGCGTCGGCGCGCGCGTCCTTCGCCAGACTGGCGAGCAAAATGTCGGTGGCGTCCTCGCTGCTCACGAGTCCCGGCAGGCCGGGGCCGTGATAGAGGGCGAAGAGCCCGGGCATGTGGTCGAGAGCGATCAGCCCGCAATCCTCTTGGCGCCAGCCGCGGCCGGCCAGCCAGGAACGCAAGGGCATCGACTTGCCGTCCTCGGCGACGAAGGCGAAATCGAGCAGGGTGCGGCGACGGAAGTTCTCGGGCAGGTTGACCCTTTTGTTGAGGCCGCGGGCCCGTTTCACCTGGGCTTCCGCGTAGCCGAGGAAGCTGTCCTCGCAGAGGCGCGACAGTAGCGATTCCACCGGCAGGGCGGCCAGCAGCGGGTGCTTGACGCGTAGCGATTCGCCCTCGGTAGCGAGCAGCTCTAGCGCCGAGGGATTGTTGACCGCCAGCAGTTTGAGGAACTTGCCGATCTCCCAGTAGACCTGGTCGTTCTTGTCGTCGGCGACCTGCTCCAGCGGCGCGAAGCCATAGAAGTTTTCCCGCGGCTGGAGGAAGACGCCGCGGCGGTCGTGATCGGACTCCGGCAGCTGCAAGCCGTAGGCGTGCGAGCCCGCATCGGCATCGAGCAGGAGGAGTTCGGGGCGGGAGAAGAGGTCGGAGAGGGTCATGGGCGTTCATCAATATCTGAGCGATGACTGCGAAATTCATTGAGATGCGAAGGGGGTTTTCTGTCGAATAAACTTCGGCGGGGATGATCCATCCACATGAGCATCCCGACACATTCGTCTTGGATGACGGTGTCCACCATCTCGATGAGATCCGCAGGGACCCAAGCAATCAGTGCGCCGTCCTGATGGTCTACCCAAGTATCCCAAGGTGGATTGTCAAAAAAATCGAAATAGCCGTCGCTGAGAATCTGCGTAAGGCCGTTGTGATTAGTTTGTTCGTAGTAGCAAAGCAGTAGTCGGCCAGATTGTGAAAGTGGGTGCTCGGGAAGTGGCATCTGATCGAGTTGAAGCAAAGCCTGTGCAATCAACGCTTCAAAATTCATGAGGCTGGGGTCTTCAGGAATCTCGGATGCCGTTTCAGGCCTTAAATCTTCCGAACGAAAAACCCACTGAAGATCCCATGCAGCGGATTCAGCAAGTTCTGGCAATTTCCACGAAGAACGATTCGCGAAGACTCGTGCCCTTGTGCCGCAATTTCCCTTGTTCAGTGACTTCAAGATGCGCTGCTGAACTTTGAGAAGTCTGGATTCAAATCTAGTCATAGGTTCACTGGGGCTTAGGGTTGCAGGAACAGTCCAGAGAGGTTCATGGGGCAGTGTCACCTGGCTCCACTTGCTTGAGCATCCGGTCGAAGTCGCTCTCGAAGAGGCGGTCTTGGACGATGCGGTAGCGTTCGAATTCGCTCTCGGCGTGTACATGGGCGATTTCCGCCGACACCTTGCCGGGATCTTGGAGAATGTCGCGATCGGTAGCGGCGATGAATCGGTTGAGGCGGGTTTCCCAGTCCTGCATGGTCATCGGGATCTTGCGCAGAGCCATGTCTTCGGCCACATCGAGATAGGCGGAGACGAGGCGCTGCAGCTGGATCAACTCGGCTTCGTTGAGGTAATTCTTGGCGACGATGACATCGAATTTCTGGATCTTGCCGTCCGGGGCGTCCTTCCAGGTGGTCAAGCCCATGTGCGGCTGGTCGGCATCGGCGCGTTCAAGGATCAGTTCCGCCGCGGTGTGGCCGTGGATCGCCCAATGCAGCTTGTTTTGCGCCGTGGCGAAGAAGCGCTTGGTCGACTGCGCGGTGACGTCATAGTCGATCGAAGTCGCATAGATGTCGGTGATCTTCTGGTAGAATTTGCGCTCGGAAAGGCGGATCTCGCGGATTCGCTGCAAGTGCTCTTCGAAGTAGCGGTCGGTGAGGGTGCCTCCCTGCTTCATCCGCTCGTCGTCCATGACAACGCCCTTGATGGTATACTCCTGGATCACCGTGGTGGCCCATTTTCGGAAGATCACGGCGCGTTCGGAATTGACCTTGTAGCCGACGGCGATGATCGCCGCGAGGCTGTAGTGCTGGATGTTGTAATTCTTGCCGTCGGCGGCAGTTATTCGAAAATTTCGAATAACTGAATATTCTTGTAATTCGTTGTCTTCGAAGATCTTCTTGAGGTGGTAATTGATCGTGTGAGTCTCTACGTCATAGAGGGCTCCCATCATCTTCTGGGTCAGCCAGACGTTTTCATCTGCGTATACCGCTTCGACTCCGCCTTGGCCGCTGGCGGCGACGAAGCTGAGGTATTCCGCTGCCGAGGAGCGGATTAGTGCGGCGGGGTCTTTCTTGGCGGAGCTTTTACGTTTGGCGGGCATGGGGGATATCCGTAGTCATGGGTGTTCCGTCGTCTTGGCAGGGATCGTCATTCATGGGCGCGGTGAGGTCGCCCTTCAGTTTCAAACGGCGATCTTCGGGGATCAGGTCGCGACTGAATGCGGTCTTGGGTTCTTCATGCGCCACCAGGTCGATCAATGGTTTGCCATTGCGGCAGATGACGACTTGCTCATTGCCGTTGATGACCAGATTGATCAGCTCGGAGAGGCGCATGCGGGCTTCATCAATTTCGACCATTATCATAGCTCGGATCTCCCTTAGTTTGGAATCAATCTATCGCGTTTCATTCCGCCTCGCAAGTCCAGCGGCGGAGCGCCGCGTCGAGGGCCTGGGGATCGGGCTTGCGAGCGGGCAGCGCGGGAGCGAGGGCGAGGAGGCGCTCGGCTTCCTGGCGCAGCCAGTCGAGGGGGAGCTCGGCGGCGGGGAGGCAGAAGCCTTCGCCGTGGGCGCATTTGAGCGGCAGCAGGCGCTCGATGTCGGCCTGCCAGGAGCTCTCCGGGACGAGCTGGCGCAGGACGGCGAATTCGACCGGGGGGATCTCGTCGCGTTCGGCGATCCAGCGCGCGGCGAGGGCGGAGCGCAGGGCGTAGAAGAGCTTCTTGAGGCAGACTTCGGGGCCGCCGAGGAAGTCGCGGTCGAAGTTGCGCAGCAGGCTGAGGTGGTGCATGGCGAGGGTGCGCGGCGACATCTTTTGCGCCAGGCGCAGGAATTCGTCGCGGCAGCCCGGGGCTTCGCGGTAGACGAGGGGCGAGCGCAGCCATTCGGCGAGGGGGGCGTTGCTGCCGCCAAGCAGGCGCAGCGCCTTGCGCAAATCCCAGCCGCCGAGGTCATAGACCGGGTCGCTGGGCGATTCGATCACTTCGTCGCGATCGAAGACCGAGAGATACCAGTCGCGCGGGTGGGCATAGACGAAGCGCACGTCGTAGTCACTGTCGGACGAGGCGAAGCCCCAAGCGCGACTGCCGGACTCGACGGCAAAAAGGATGCGGACGCCGCGCTCACGTTCATAAGTCTCGAGGCGGGAATGGATGGTGGCGAGGATGGACATAAGTGAACCTATTGTGTTCGATGTGGGTCGATCGTCCCGATCGAGGTTTGTTGGCGTTCAGCTTTGCAGCTCAACTTCATGCCCGCCGCGAGGATCGTCTTGGATGGTCCAGCGCAGCTCGGGCAGGAAGAGGCCGATGGTGTCGATGTTGGTGGTGAAATGTGAGGACAATTGGGAGCAGCGGAAGCGTCCCTTGCCGGCCAAGGCGAGGGGCAACAGAAGCTGATCGGCGAGGTGTTCGCCGACGGGGGCATTTGCCGCGAGATAGGCTTTGACTTCGCCGCAGACCTGGCGGGCGAGCTGTTCTGAACTCATGCCGCGCTGGGCGCAGATGCTGAACACCTCGGTGTACCAGGGGAATTCGAGGAAGATCTGCAAAATCAGTCCCGGCCCCTGATCTGCGGGAACCGCAATCACTTCGCAGTCGACGTCGGTCCAATCAAGCTGTTTTTTGACCTCGCGGAACATTCGCGCCGGGATGTCCTGCGGCAGGCCGGCGTTAAGGATTTGCGCTCGCCGCGACCGCAGTTCGCCGCGTTCGATCAGATTGAGATCTGACCATGCCAGATGCGCCCCGACCCGGGCGCTCCAACTGGCGCCGCCGCGTTGCATGAAGCCGCGGCGATGGAGCTCGATGTCGACCGGCGCGCCCAAATTTTTGAGCTGCGGCAGGAAGCTTTGGCGGAGGAAGTCGAGGGGTGGGGCGAAGGGGTTGTCGGTGGCGCCGCTGAGACGGATTTCCGCTGCGACTCCCGCAAACAGGAAGATCGGCAAAACCGTTTGCAGCACCAGGCTGGAGCTGCCGCCGGTTTCGATCGGGAAATCAAAGTCGCCGCCGCGGATCTTCCCGGGCCGGAATTCCAGCTCCATGGAGCCGAGTTCATCGCCCTTCACTTCGGCTTGGCAGACCATCGCCGCCGCCCGCACGCAAGCGAGGTGTTGCCGCGCCAGCCCGGGCTTGGGTCGCCCGGCGCGGATGTGGGTGAATTTCACCGCCTTGCCGGTGATCGCGGCGAGTGCCAGCGAGGTGCGCAGGATCTGGCCGCCGCCTTCGCCGCGCGAGCCATCGATGATGAGAAAGTCGTTCATGATTTGTTCCCGATGTGGCTCGATCGTCCCGATCGAGAGTTAAGTTAGCCTTCAATCAGAGGGTCTTGCAGGTCGGAATCGGCTTGCCACAGGTATGGCTTTTTTATCAGTGACGCCAGCTTGGAAATGAATGCCTCAGGAGTTTCTGGGGAGAAGAATAAGAATGATGGGTAGTCATAGCCTGTCATTAGCAATTTGCCCTGATGTCGGAGATGGAAGTGACAAGTGATCTCGACATGGCAACGTTGCCCAAAAAGAGTGCGAAGATGTTGTAGTCCTCCTGCATCAAGCGGGATCTGAAAATGGCTAGAGGCGGAAAAAATCCACGCTTCAGAATCGTCGGCGGACGAGGATAGATCCAAGGTGATATGACGGTTGTCTTGGATGCAAAAGTTCCAGAGTAAATCCTTTTCTTCTGGTGACATGTCTTGAGTCGGCGAGCCGCCGAATTCTAGGATCAAGTCTTGTGGCCAGACTTGTAGAGCTGCCTGGATCAAGTCTTCGATATCGACATAGCCTTCCGAGCTCCAAAGATCATCGCGTCCACCAATCAACCAGCAACCATGCGAGCCTTGCGGTTCTGTGCTCATATGAATTCATCCTGAAATTCTGCGTGTGAATGATGGTGGTTAAACCTGGGAGCCCCGGCCTCCGTGCCGGGCTTGTTCCCTGGGATCGCCGCAATCCTTGCGGTGTTGGGCTTCCGTTTGTAGTCCCGGCTTCAGCCGGTGCGGTTAGTTTTTGCCCTATCCAGCCAGTAATTATCGAGGGCTCGTCGGATCACCCGTTGCTCTCCTGTGCTGCTGATCCCCTGCATTTGGTTGAGCCGCGTTTCGAGAAAGGCGACGATGGCTTGGCACTGGGCAGGATTGAGGAGTTGGAAGCGCTCGGTATCACTGTGGCAGAGAGTGAACTCGGCTGCATCTGGTTCATGCAGCATGAAGGCCGGCAGCAGAAAACGCATGCCGACGGCGTCGGTGAAGTGCAAGCTGGATCCTTGGCATTTATGGACATCTGTTGCCGGTATCAGTCTCCAGTCCGTACGTTCATCGCGAGCACGAGCCGCATGGGTTTCCTCAATGCCACCAAGGCTGTCACAAGAATCTGCCTCCCACAGGCCGATGCCGTCGCCGAGGGTGACACCGTCAAAAGCGGAATGGATGAGCTTCGTGGATTCGTTAGTCCTGGCGATTGTCTCACTCGTGACTTCATTCCAGTAAGTGTTGAGACCACGCTGAATCGCCCACTGCTCGACTTCCGCCACATTGCCCTCGTAACTGAGGAGCCGGTCTTCCAGGAAGTTTCGGATTGCCTGGCGTTGGACTTGATTGAGCAGTTGGAAACGATCTTCGTTGCGAGTTCCCGGTTCATTGCAGAGGAAATCCATAATGTCTTCTGGAGCTGAGATGATGTAGGCAGGGAGAAGGAACCGCATCCCTTCGGCGTCGACGTAACACAAGGCGGAATTGGTCCGGAGATCTTCCTGGGGGATTTTGGACCAGTCATCGCGAATGTCCTTGGCCCGAGCTGGCGCCCTCGGGCCGTAATCATCGATGGCGTTGCCTTCCCACAGGCCGATGCCGTCGCCGAGGGTGACACCGGCAAAGGCGGAGCGGATCTGATGTTCGAGTTCGGGATTCATGGCTTTTCCTTGTTTCTCAAGAAAGGAGGATGGGCGTCCCGCCCGTCAAGTTCACGGACAAGATGCCCGTGCTCCTTTGAAGCTCATTCTTTGAGCGCGATAGTACCGGCATAATCAGGATCATTCTTACTCCTTGAGGAAGTCTTCGAGGACCTCGATTTGAGTGAGCGAAAAGCCTGCTTCCAGCCAGTTTTTAGCGCGGTGTCGCAGAAGCCACCAGATGAAGTTGTCGCCACTGCAGGAGTTCGATGAATGACGAACCTCAATGGCATCGAGGACCCAAAGCATCCAGCGGGGGGTGTAATAAGGTGAGACTTCCGGCGGGGCAAAGCAAAAGAAGTAGGGGCAAAGAGCGACTTGATCATCGCTGATCTCGCTCCAATTCGACCAAGATTCTTCTTGCCAATCATCCGGGAAAGCCTCGTCGACTTGTCCCCATGCGTCATCCACCAAGGCATTCGCGAGGCGATAGGCGGGTGCGGGACTCAAGGGGAACTCTATGGCAATGCGGCGGCGCAAATCGATGAAAGCCAGGGCCATTTCTTCGGCAGGGATGTTGCCTGCCTCGGCCATGGCCTGAAGGAAGGCAGGGCTTTGGCCGAGTTTATAGCGGGGTTTCGCCGGCATTGAGATTTTCGGGCTGGTGCTTCTATCGGATTTTTTGTGCTTGCTCATGGGGGAATTCTCGGGTTGGAAAAGTTGCGGGAACCGCAGCCGTGGCTCGAGCTTCCAGCTCGAGAGTGAGCCATCTCGACCAGGGATGGTCGAGCCACGTTGAGCTCGCTCACCAGCAGATCTTGACCTTGGGGTAGCTCGGGATGATCTGGTCGGCGGTGACGATGGTCGCCTTGTGGCGGAGGGCGCTGGCGATGATCATGCGGTCGCAGGGATCCTTGTGGATCGGCGGCAGGCGGGCGGAAAGAGCCGCGGTGGCGGCGTCGAGCGGCCACTCCTCGAGTCGGTAGCTGCGGGCGAGGGATTCCAGCCATTCCTCGGCGTTGCCACCGGGGATTTTCATCTGCCCCAACTCATGGAGACGCTGGATCTCCAGAGCGCTGATCGCAGAGAAGGCCAGGGGAGCATTGCCGAGAATCGCCGCAGCGGCCTTGGGCGACAACTTGGAGCGGTCGCCGGCCAGCCAAAGCAGGGCGCAGGTGTCGAGAAGAAGATGCATCAGCGGAATTCCTCGGGCCAGGCTTCGTTGTCGAGCGGTGCGGTGAGGTCGCCCTTCAGTTTTAAGCGGCGATCCTCAGGGATCAAATCGCGACGGAAATCCGTCTCGTCCGCATGTGCCACCAGGTCGATCAAGGGCTTGCCGTTGCGGCAGATGACGACCTGCTCCTTGCCGGTGATGACCAGCTCGATCAGCTCGGAGAGACGACTCTTGGCTTCGTGGGTGTTGACGATGATCATGGCGAGGTTCCTTTCTTGACTGGGCTTAGCTAAGCTTAGTCTACTGCGGTTTTGTGCGGAGCGCAAGGTACCGGGTTTGTTCCCTGGGGCCGCCGCAATCCTTGCGGTGTTGTTGTTGGGTTGGTAGTCCCGCCGGGTGTGGCTTCACGGCTTGATGATGCGTCGGCATTCTTCCAAAGTGCAGGATCGATTTCCGGAAGCTTGGCCAAGCGGTTGAGGACTTGCTGAGGCAGCTCAATGGACTTGATGCCGGGGAGTGCGCAGTAGAGTTCGAGCCACTCCAAGTCTTGTTCAGGGCGTCTTGATTCAAGATGGCAGAGTTCGACATAGCGGCTCTGAACCCCCTGTGAAGCTTTGGCAATCTTGCGGCACTCGGCGCAACGGACAGCACGGGCATCGGCATGAAAGCCAAGCGTTTCGAACCAATACTTTTGCTCTGCCGCGAAGAAGATGAAGGGGGCCTTGGCCGTCCTGGCAGACCCGTTTGAAGTCGTAGTAATGGGTCACATGAACCGTGGAGGATACTGTCGGGTGATATCGGCAAGAATCAAAACGGCGACCGAAACGGCATCGCTTCTTCATTCTGGGGCTCCATTCGGCGTCTTGCCGGACGTGAAATAATCATTGCCGTAAGTAGCTTGCGCTTACGTGAATCCTTAGAAACCCGGAGAAATCGCCATGAAGCTTCCTCGTTCAGCTCTTCTTTCATGTGTAGCGCTGTTTTGTGCCGCTTGCAGCTCTCAATCTACAAGTGCATCAGCGTCTTCTGGGGCTGTTTGTGCGGCGCCGTCTGCGAGTCTCATGATTCCAGGTTTCGATCCCTCGTTACCGACGGTCGGAGTGGTGGTTTTTAATGATGTGTTGATGACGGAAGTGACCGCACCGTTCGATGTCTTTTCAAAACTCGACAAAGACGGCAAGAAGCGCTTCAATGTGATCACTGTCGCCGAGTCCTCTGAGGTCGTGATAACAGAGACCGGATTGAAACTGGCTCCAGACCGCAATTTTTCGGTCTGCCCGAAATTAGAAGTTCTGGTCATCCCCGGCTCCTATGGATTCGCGGAACTGATTAAAAATCAAGCCTTAGTCGAATTCATTAAGAGCAAGAACGGCGAAGCTAAATTCACCATGAGCAACTGCGCCGGGGCTTATCTGGTAGGAGCTTCCAAGATTGCGGTCGGGCGTAAAATCGTCACATACGTCGGCGGCGGTAAGGATTTACAGGAGAAGTATCCGGATCTTCTCGTTCAGGATGACAGCAAGGTGAGTTGGGTCATGGATGGAAATTTCATCTCCTCAAACGGCAACCTGGCCAGCTACATATCCGCTTTGGAGTTGCTGGAGAAAATGACCTCGCGGGAACATCGGAAATTTGCCGAGTCCTACCTCTATCTTGAGCAGCTGAGCGATTGGAGCAAGAACCAGCATTGATTTAGATCTTGAGCTTTATCAAGCCCAGAGTCGTCTCTGGGTTTTTTTGTGCTTGGATCAACAGCTGCTGCGAGCGTTTTTCGCCGAGTCGTCGGGGCTGAGGTGAAGCAGTCCGATCTGAAGCAAGGCTTCCCACACCGGGCTGGCCAGGAAGGGCAGCCAGTCGGCGTCGTCGAAATACTGCTTGAAGTAGTCCTCGGCCTCGGCGAAGGTGACCGGGTTGTCGACGGTCAATTGCGGCAGAAGTTCGCGCAGCCATTCGGACAAAGGGGAGGGGACTTCGAAGCCGAGGGCGTGGGCGCCGATGCCGAAGCTGATGCGGGAGAAACCTTTCTTTTTACAGGCTTCTTCGCGCGGCGGCGGCGCGAGCCAGAGGAGGCGTTCGCGACCGGCGATCTTGCGGTCGTCGAGGCGGGCTTGCTCTTCGTAGCCGGCAATCAGATCGGCAGGCAGGCTGGTATCGCCGCAGTCGCTGTCGAACCAGTCGCTCACCGGCTGCTCGAGACAGTTGGCGTGCATGTAATTGTACAGCGCGGCGTTGAGGCCGGTAGTGAAGGGCGCCGGGTCGTCGCCGAGGCGATCGGTGAAGTGGAGTTCGTTGCGGGCGAAGCCGCCGAAGACCGGGCCGGTGATGTCGACGCCGAAGCGATCGGGATTCTTGGCGACCGGGCTGTGTTCGGTGAGGGCGAAGCGGTGGAAGAAGCCGGATTTGAGCAGCTCAGCATCAAAGAGCTGGCGCACCACTTCGAGGGAGTCGAGGGTTTCCTGTCCCGTCTGGGTCGGGAAGCCGTACATCAAATAGCCGTGCACCATGATGCCGGCGTCGCGAAAGGCTTGCAGAGCTTGCGTCGCCTGGCGCAGTGAGGTGCCCTTTTTGATCAGGGCGAGAACCCGGTCGGAAGCGACTTCAAGGCCGCCGCTGACGGCGATACATCCTGATGCGGCGAGGAGTCGGCAGAGCGACGGCGTGAAGGCTTTTTCGAAGCGGATATTGCCCCACCAGGAGACGCGAATGCCGCGGCGGAGGATCTCGAGGGCGAGCTCGCGCAGGACGGCGGGCGGAGCGGCTTCATCGACGAAGTGGAAGCCGCTTTGGCCGGTCTGTTTCATCAC
>JAYTMY010000331.1:0-5701 GCA_043748535.1 Lentisphaeraceae bacterium
GAAGGGGTCGCGGATGGTCCTGGGTTACTGCGGTTTTTAGGGTGAAGCTGAGATGAGGACAGAAAAACACGCTCAGGACTGATCCTGAGCGTGTTTAAAATATGGCGGAGAGGGCGGGATTCGAACCCGCGGGACAGTTGCCCGTCCGTCAGTTTAGCAAACTGGTGCTTTAGGCCACTCAGCCACCTCTCCGCTTGAGCGTTGCATAGAATACAGAGACTCAGCGAATCGACAAGGGGAAGGAGCGACAAAATAGCAAGAAATCTAGTGGACTTGAGGCCCTAGTTCCAGGGCGTGTCGGGGGTCAAAAAAACAGGAGGCGGTGAGCCTCCTAATGATGAACAGCTTGCGGCAGAAAACTCACTGACGGGCGAGGCCGGCCATCTGAGCTTGGTGCCACTCATGGAGGCGACCGAGATGGAGGTGAGAGCCATTGCAGGCATCAATCGCGCCCTGCCAGTTGACTTTCAAGGTCGGTCCGTTGCTTTGGAGGAGATGACCTTGGCCGATGAGGAACAACTTCATGAGCTGAGTCTGGCGGGGCGGCAGTTCCGGGATTTGCAGAGGTGGGAGTCGGGGCGCTTCCAGGAAGGCGGAGCCGTTCAAAGCTTCATAGCGGCAGAGTTCTTTGTGAAGACTGCGGCAGAGCTCAACCTGAGCGTGGCTATCGAGAAGGTCCGAGAAAAGCAAGTCGAGACTATCGACATCGATGACGGGGGACACCTGCCATCCGAAGCCGGCAATTCGAACGAGGGTGTCCGCGAGATTGACTGAAGCGAGGATCTCGTCGTTTTGGCTGAGAGGCAGGGTGAACTGGGAATCATGGTGTTCGTCGCAGATGGCAATCAAGTAATCGGGGAGATTCCACCGGGTGCAGAGTTCGCGGGCGATCTCGGTATGGCAGCGACCGAAGATATGTTTTTCGGCAATGTGGAGAGGGACGCCATCGAGATTGGCCAGACGCTTGGCTTCTTTGAATTTTTCCGGCATGAAATCTTGGAAGACGGCCCGCCCGATGTCATGGAGAAGGCCGGCAAGAAAGGTGTGTTCGGGGCTGTGATGATGGAGGCGACGGCAGATCATTTTGCCCATGCAGCCGACGGCGAGTGAGTGGCTCCACAGGACCTTGCGGGTTTCTTCACGTTCCTTAGTGCCGTGAAAATATTTCTGCACCGCGACACCCGCCACCAGTTCGCGCAGGCCTTTGAAGCCGACGATGACGATGGCTTCGGTGACAGTGCCGACTTGACGGGACAAGCCGTAGGTCGAGGAGTTGGCGATTTTCAAGACGCGGGCGGCCAGCGCTTGGTCTGAGCTTAGGATCTCGGCAGCGACACTGGCTTGCACCGAACTGGATTCGGTCAATGAAAGCATCCGGGTTGCTGCACTAGGCATGGGTTCAATATGCTCAAGATGGCGAATCAAATTACTGAGGAGTTGATGATCCATGGCGATTCCTTAGCTCACTTGCCGACTATTATCGCACCAATTGACGGTGAATGGCAAATTTTTTTCCAGTTTTATCAACTTTCAGCCGGGCCGGATGAGAATTCTAAATCCTTCTGGCTAGGTAAATCTAGGACAATGAGTTTAATTGTCAATTGCAGTACTGCTAAAAATAAAATTTAACAAAAACTCTGGGATCAGGACAAGACGGAGTGCCATGGGCTGCGGCTGAGCCAACAAGCCAATGACAGAGCCGAACGCGGGACTTTCGAGCACTCCAGGTAGCGATTGATGAAGAGGTCGGTACCGGCTTCTTCGAGGAAGCTGCGGTCACTGGCTAGGCGCAGCAGGGCACCGAGGTTACGCGCCCGAGCGAGGGGGCCGAGAGCGAAACGATGGCAGCGCAGATCGGCGATATCAATCAGAGCGAAACGATCATCTGGCGTGAGCAGGATGTTGCCGAGGTGGAGAGAGCGGAAATGGATGCCGAGCTGATGGAGCTGGGCGCAGAATTCGGCGAGGCGGCGAATGAGGATCCGTCGGGCTTCTGCCGAAGCATCGGCGAGAACACTGCGGAGGGCCGTGCCGGGGAGCATCGGGTAGACGATGCCATCGCGTTTTTGGGAGGGAATGCGAAAGATCGCGCTGACCACAACAGTGGGGATGCCGAGATTGGTGAGCGACTTGGCGTTCGCCGCAAATCGAGCGGCGTAGGGAAACAGAGCGGCAGAACTGAAGGTGTTCTTGCGTCGGAAAAGTTTGACAATGCGCTGATCGGCAGTGAGCAGCACTTTCGGGCCGAATTTGTCTTTTTCGAGAATTCGGGCCTCGGCAACCAGTGCCTGGTAATCAGTTTCTGAGATCGTTTGCAAAGGCTGCGGCTTCCCATGAGGTGAATATGAGGAGAATAATACGGTCCTGAGATTCGTCTTAGCTTCACATCAGGCGCGAGGAGGTTTTTCCTCGTCGTCGCTTTTAGGGCTGTCTTTTGAGTAGGGATTGTCGTCTGTCTGGAAGTAGCCCAAGGTGGCGATCTTGATCACGGCCGCGAAGAGGCCGAGGATAACAAACAGGATGACAAAGGGCCATTCCATCAGGGACTGCCGACGAGTTTGACCGGGATCAAGGCGAGGCGGAAGCCGTGGTTGTTGCCGGAGAAAGCTTCGTCGACATAGACCGATTGAGCCCGCATGGCGCAGCGTTGGGCTTCGGGGCCATCCGCCCAGGAGCCGCCACGGTAGATATGGCGATTGCCTTTGTGGCTGACCGGATCCTTGATTCCTTCCGTCAAAGTGCTGAGGCTAGGATTGAGGTGATCGGAACCGTTGGAGGCATCTTGCGTCCACTCCCAGACATTGCCGATCATATCCTGAAGTCCCCAGGCATTCGCAGCCTTGGAGCCGGCTTTTGCCGGAGCGAATTCGCTCGCCGTGACCGCGATGTCGGCGAGGCGTGCGGCGCCTTGCCAAGGTCCCTTTGTGTCGGCTCGGGCAGCATATTCCCATTGAGCTTCGCTGGGCAGAGAGTAGGCATAGTCAGCAGGCAGGACACCGGCTTTTTTTTCCTGCTCGGTCAGCCAGGAGCAGAAACGCATCGCATCGCTCCAGCTGACATGGACAACGGGCAGCTCGGAGGTCTCACCGGCGTCGTTCCAACGGGCGCCGGCTTGTTTCTTTTTCCAGTTACCGCGGCTCAGCCAGGCGCTAGAGCCGCCGCGTTTTTCGGCGTCGGTACGGTAGCCGGAAGCCGCGATGAAAACGGCGAATTGCTTGACGCTGACTTCAGTCCGGCCAAGCCAGAAGCCCTCGGTGATCCGGACTTCGTGAAGAGGTTCGGAGGAGGTTCGGTCGGCTTCGCTGATTTTGCTGCCCATCTGGAAGCTGCCGGGGGCGATGTAGATCAGATCGATTTGGGGCTTCGGAATTTGGAAATTCTGCTTCGCCACGGGCATCTTGCGGGGCGCGGCAGGAACGTCCACGGGTTTCGGCAAAACGGGTTTCACGAGCGCCGGGTCAATCACCTTAGGTGGAATCACCGGGTTCGGAGGTGGCAGTGCCGGGATCACCGGGGGCACGACTGGCGGCGTGACAATGACGGGGGTCGGCAGGGGCTTGATGACTTCGGGTGGGGGCCTTGTCGCCGGCATGGGGGCAGGGAGCGGGCTCAGTGCAGCTGCCGCCTGGTCGCTGCTGGGACTGGCGTCATGAATGGGCACTTGCGCGAGGACTGGAGTTTTTTTGTCGCGGCTCAGAAAAAAGGCGACTACGGAGAGGGCGATCAGCGCGGTCGCGGAGACGAGGATAGCCATCGCTTTCTGCCTATTGGCAGGCGCTGGCGTGAGCGGGGGGCGAGCGGCGATCTCGCGGAGATTTTTGCCGAGAATCAAAACTTCGGTCATGAATTGCGACGCCGATTGAGGGCGCGACAACGGCTCTTTGGCGGCGGCCCGCTTTAAAAAAACATCGACTTCGACCGGAATGTCAGAGCGGATCTGATGGACCGAGGGGAGTGGGTCATGGGCGTGTTGCGCCATGATGGCGAAAGCGGAGGGTCCTTCGAAAGGCGGTTTTCCGGCGAGCATATGGAAGAGGGTGCAGCCCAGCGAATACAGGTCTGATCTCGAGTCGGCATTTTTGGCATCATAAGCCTGTTCCGGTGCGAGATAGAGCGGCGTACCGAGGCCGACACCGGTCATGGTGTTGGAGACGTCGGCGCCGATCTGTTTCGCGATACCGAGGTCGGCGAGGCGGGCTTTACCTTCGCCGTCGAGCATGATGTTGTCAGGCTTGATGTCGCGATGCACAATGCCGAGAAGGGCGGCGGCATCGAGTGCGGCGGCGACTTCGGCGATGATGGTCAGCGATTGCTCGAGCGGCAGCGGGCCTTTCACCTTGATCAGATCACGCACCGAGCCGCCGGAGATGTATTCCATGACGATGAAATGCCGGTCGCCATCAGAGTCGGCATCGAAGATCATCACCGCATTGGGGTGACGGAGACGGGCTGCGAGGCGGGCTTCGTTGATAAAGCGGGTGACAAAGTTGCGATCGCGATCGACCAGGGCGCTGGAGAGAATTTTAATGGCGACAGGAATGTCGAGGTTGGGGTGTTGGCCAAGCCAGACCTCGCCGGTGGCGCCGGTACCGAGGAGGTGGGAGACGGGATATTTGCCGATTTTCTCCACGGGGAGCCTCTTAGGTGATGATCGATTGGCAGATGGCGCGACTGGCCATCTGGTAGTGAACGCCGTGAGGGACGAACAGCGATGGCACTTCCGCCGCGATGGCGGGCAAGGTCGCCGCTTCTATCCAGCGCAGTTCACTGATTTCGCTTGGTTCGGGCACTGGGACTTCCGCGTCATCGAGCTGCAGCATGAATACGTGGTTGATCTCGTTGTCTTGCAGAGAGCCGAAGGTGAAGCTCTTGCGCAAGGTGAAAAGCGGCGCGAGGCGCTCAGGGGCGATGTTCAGGCCAAGTTCTTCTTGAAGCTCGCGCACCGCGGCGGCCAGCGGCTCTTCGCCGGCATTGACATGGCCGGCGCAGGAGACATCCCAGCAGTTCGGGAAGACATCTTTGAAGGATGAGCGTTTTTGCAGAAGCAATGAGCGATCTGGGCGGGCAATCCAGATTTGGGCGCTGCGGTGCCAGAGCCCCTGAGCGTGGACGTCGGCCCGCCGGGCAGTGCCGACGAGCAAGCCCTCTTCGGTGTAGACATCGAAGATTTCGTCAGGTGACTGGCCAGCGTTTTCCATCAGCCGGCGAAGAAGCGTTTGGCTTTCTGGAAGAAGGACTCTTCCATCGGATGGACATCCGTGCCACAAGCATCGGCAAAGGCTTTCAGAGCTTCGGTCTGCTTGCTGTCGAGATTAGTCGGGATTTCGACGATGACTTTGACAAACTGGTCGCCGGGGGCGCTGGAACGAACGCTTTTAATTCCTTTGCCACGGAGACGGAACACCGTCCCCGACTGGGTTCCGGGGGGGATTTTAACGCTCGATTTGCCACTCAGAGTGGGGACTTCGACCTGTCCGCCGAGGCAGGCGGTGGCGAAGTGAATGGGCACATCGCAATGCAGCTCATCGCCGTCGCGGCGGAAGAGTTCGTGTTCACGGACGTGGATGACGACAAAGAGGTCGCCAGCGGGGCCGCCTTTGCTTCCTGCGTCGCCGCCTTCCGAGACCCGCATCTTGTTGCCGGTGTCGACGCCGGCGGGAATTTTCAGATGCTGCGGCTTTTCGCGGCGGACCTTGCCTTG
>JAYTMY010000332.1:0-2795 GCA_043748535.1 Lentisphaeraceae bacterium
AACTGCGGTTTTTAGGTTGAAACCCCCGGCTACACTCACACCGTCGCTTCGCGACGAACGACTCAGCGCCTGATTTGCACAGCTCGATATTTTTCGACCTGTATCATTCCATTTTGATCTTGGATTCTCTTCGCCGTCAGCGTCGAACCGCGTCGAACCAGGGAGGTAGGGAGTATAGGGGAGTAACGCAGGAGCGCATAAGAGTTCACTCCTCAACTCCCTCGTTCCCTTACTCCCAAGCCTGGAGATTCAGACTTCCTGACCCGCAGCAGGAGGCTGCGTGAATGGCGATGGCACCTCCGGGGCTAGAATTTCATAGATAATTTTGTCTCTCGTTCCTGGATGACGGAACTCGAGAGCCGTCAGCTTGGCGAGCAAGCTGTTGAGGACGCGCCCTTGGCAGGGAAGTGCCGGATTGTGAATGCGGACCGTCAGGGTCTTGCTCTGAGCATCGGGAATCAAATCGGCGTCGCTGACCAGAAGCTGGCGGATCAAGGCGCGAGCTTGGGATTCGACCTCAAGACCTCGCTCGCGCCACAACTCACGCAAGAGGCTGACAAGCTGGGTTTCTGCACGATAGCAAATCATCTTGATGGTGTCGCTAAAGCGCTTGCCCAAAGGCTTGAGCTGGGTCGGTCGCTGGTCCTCGGGGAGATCTTGGATCTGGATGTGCTTGGCCACTTGCCGCCTTTGTATCAACAGATCGTTCCGCTCAATGACACGAGCATGGATCTGGTCGACGATCTGGCTTTGCTTGTGGACGGTTTTGTCATCGGTATCACCGGCAGGCAAGGCGAGGGATAGCTTGAGGTTTTTGATCTTGTCCGCTAGGTTTTTGAGGGGCTTGGCGAAGGCCTTCCAGGCGGGGTTGGGGATTTGCGAAGTGCCGTGAACGGCTTCCGAACCATATTCCACAAGGCCATCAATATCATAATTTTCCATCATGTACTTGAAGTAGTTCTCCTGGCACCAGCGGCTGAACATCTTGGCAGCGGCGGCAGGGGAGGAAAGCTGGGATGCGGTGGTGATGATGGCGGTCTGATGACCGCATTCCGAGAGCCGGCGAATCTCCTCTACGGGAATGCTGGCCTTGCCTTGAGTCAGTTCGGTGGTCTTGCGGGCGAGGCGCATGGTCGTCACCTCACCCTGGTTTCCCGTGACTTCCTCGTCTTTGAAATCAGCTTCCGGCCAGCGATCCTTGACGGCGCGGCGGTAGGTGATGACGGCGATGCGGTATCGGGTCCAGAGTTCGTGGATGAGGGCATAGAACGAGCCTTCGCGGTCAAAGACGATGACGAAGCGGTGGAGCTTGGGATCGGCATCAAGCTGGGCCTGGCTGGGTTGACCGGGAATGGTGGCGATGAGGAGGGGCACGATGTCGCCGAGGAGGGTGGCGGCGAAGCCTTCGGTGACAGCTTTGGAGACGACGAAGAAGGGGCGGCCGAGGAGGTCGCTCACCCAGTAGTCGGTGGTGCCGGGGAGGCAGAGTTTCTCGCGGCTGACGAAGCGGGGCGGGAGCTTGGCCTGGCTGCCGGAATAGACGCGGGTATGGCCATCGACATAGGCGTAACCGGCGGCTTCGGGGTCGTTTTCCATCCACAGGCTGGTCAGGCCTTGGGTCCAGGCGTCGAGGTCGCTGTTATTGGCGATTGCCTGGATCTTGCCTCGCACGGTCTTGACTTCTGGACTGCGGTCGATGCCGAGGACGAGGCCGAGTTCGCCCGGGGGGATGTGGCGCAGGTGTTCGGGGCGTTTGATACGGGCGAGAGCGATGAAGGCGAGGGTGAAGAGGATGTGCTGGAGCTGGTAGTAGCCGCCGGGCATGCGCAGGTGACCGATGCCGTGTAGGAGGCCGTTTTGGAGGAGGACGGGAAGGGCGGCGAGGAGGCCGCCGAAGCGGACACTTTCGGCTTTGTGGAAGCGGCTCAAGGCGCCTTGCGACAGTCCGGCGGCGGCAAGGATGCGCTCGTCGGCGTTGTGGCAGGCGGTGCCCAGGCCGCCGGCGGCGGCGCAGGCGGCATCGTCGCGCACCCGGTCGCTGCGCTGCAGGGCGCGCTCCGGCGTGGCGGTATCCCCGGGCGACGCCGGAGCTGCCGCCGGCGCGGAGTCGGCTTCGACGGACTCTCCCTCAGGCTTGCTGGCGGCGGCAGGAGCGGCTGGCGTGACGGGCGGCAGTTTGACATCGCCGCGCTTGATCGCCTTCGACAGGGTGGGGCGCTTGACTTGCGTGCGCCGGGCGGTCTCGGCGATGCTCAAGCCCGTGGCCAGCAACGCTTCACATTCCCGGCGTTTTTCCTCTGTCATCGCGGGCAGGGCGATGGGCTTGGCGAAAAAAGCTGCTTGGGCCCTGGTCTCTCCACTGCTTGAGCCAATTCATTACGGTGCGCTTGGGGATCTTCTGGCTGGCGATCAGATCCACTGGGCGCAAGTGACCCTCGATCATCAGACTGGTCAGGATGTGCCGGCGGCAGGCTTCGTCACCACTCGGGTGCGAGTAATAGTTATCGTCGCCCACAAAGTAGGTGACAAGGCGACCGTTGTCGCTTTGGTGGACGCCGGGTCCGAGTTCTTTCAGGTCGGGCTGGAGGGCGAGAAGATGACGCATGGCGAAGCTCCTTGGCTGGGATGACTCCAAGCTAGCCACGGTCCGTTCGCTGTCTTTAGCGGCTCAAGGTGCCAAGGCCTTCACAGCCGCGCCGTGCGGCGGGTCAGGAAGTCTGATTCTATAACTGATCGGGGCGAGAAACCAGTCATACCCTGTCATAATCCAGAACTTCATTTACGTGACTTCCGTG
>JAYTMY010000333.1:0-1951 GCA_043748535.1 Lentisphaeraceae bacterium
CGGCGGAGATCGCGCAGCAGGCCGTCGGTGATGTCCATACAGGCTTTGACGCCGAAGGTCGCCAGCCAGGCGCCTTCTGCCAAGCGGGGGGAGAAATCGAGGTGATGCTGACTCGGGAAGGACAGGCCGAAACATCCGGTAGCATAGAGGAAGTCGCCAGCTTTGGCCGCCTTGCGGGTCATGATCCGGCTTTCCTCGATCTCGCCGAAGATCGTCAGCGAATGCACCGCACCGGAATCAAGCGAGGCGAGATCGCCGCCGACCAGCATCACTTGGTGTTCGCGGGCATGCGCCAACAAGCCTTGATGAAAGCGCAGCAGCCAGTCAGCGTCGAGCTCGGGCCCGGTGGCGGAGGCGAGCACGGCCCAGCGCGGCGCTGCGCCCATGGCGGCGATGTCGGAGAGATTACGAGCGAGAAGTTTGCGCCCGGCGCGCTCGGGTTTTTCATTAGCGAGATAATGCTTGCCCATGATCACCTGATCCACCGCCGCGACCAGCAAGGAGCCGCCGCTGGTCCGGAGCACGGCGCAGTCGTCGCCCGGCGGCACCACGACGCTGGGGTCGCTGCCGAGAAGCGGGAAGAGCCCGGTCAGGAACTGTTCTTCCGAGTGGAGCGGCCTTGTCATAGGAAAAGGTTGAAAGGTTGAAAGGTGAAGCAAGAAGAGATGACGGAACTCGCAATCGCATCCCCGATCTTGATTGGCTGAGGATTGTGCGTCTGTTGGACGCGTATCCAAGACAGCCAAGCTTGCTCTTGATCCTTCGTTCGACCCCTTGCGGGTCGCACATGGTAGCCCAGGGTCGCCTCGACCCTGGGTTTGTGTTTAAAATGAGCTCCCGACCCCTTGCGGGTCGCACAGCGTTGAACCGGACGCTGTGCGACCCGCAAGGGGTCGGGCGATATGCGAGGACCGCAAACCCAGGGTCATCGCCGATGCGGCTCGACCGCTGGGCTACCATGTGCGACCCGCAAGGGGTCGAACGATCACAAAGCCTTGCGCAGTGGGGGCACGCATGATGCACGAGGTATCTTGGATATTCGTGGCTTCTATTGTCGCTGTTGTTCATGAGTTTGCCTTTCAACCTTTCAACCTCTTCTCTTCCTCAACTGAGGCCTTACATTGCCCGGCAATTAACCGGAGCCAAGCCATGCGAATGATCTGCCTGCCGATTTCTCTCTCCCTTCTCTTCGCCTCCTGCGCCAGCGATAGCGCTGCGACAAGCGCAAAAACCTCCTTGCCCCTCTGCGTCCCCGGCCACAAATCGCTGCTCAATGTCGCGGCTTTGAGCTCAGCTCCGTGCCGGCGCGAATCGCAAGGCGTCTTCATCTACGCCCTCAACGGCGGCGAATACCGCCTCAATCTGCTCGGTAAAAGCGCCAGCCTCACCTGGGGCGGCGAAGGCCATCAATTCATCGAATGGGCGAAATTCCGTCCCGACGGCTTGCCCGACGCCGGTATCTTCGCCCTCCTCCGTCAGGGCATGGATGGCTTGGAAATCCAGGCTCTGCTCGGTCCTCCGATGGAGAAGGAAAGTGTCTGGCGCCTCGCCGACGGCAGCCGCCTGTCAGTCGATTGGCCGACGCTGCGCGATTTCACCCTGTCCTCTGCCGACGGCACCTCCGTGCGGATGAAACAGGTGCCGATCTTGGTTCAGTAGGTCATAATTACCGCGCCGAGCGACAGATCCGGCTTGCGTGCGGGAATGTGTCATGAACAGGAACACAATCCTCGTTAGACCCTCTTAACCTTCGTCCCGATCTTCAATCCCAACCAGGAGTCCTCATGCGTTTCTCTCTATTGCCCGCCTCGATCTTCCTCGCCGCCCTCAGCGCCTCCGCCGACCCGCGCGTCGACGGCCTCGAAGTCAAGCCGGTCACCAAGCCCGGCACCACCAAGTCGGTCGGCGCCCTCTGCGTCGACTCCAAGGGCCGCATCATCACCAACGAAGT